>NZ_JBQFQR010000022.1:0-63708 GCF_056536985.1 Ruegeria sp. CH8
TGAAGGTCGTAGGTTCAAATCCTACTCCCGCAACCAACCTAAAGCGTCAGATATCAAACACTTAGCGCCCCAAGGGGCGCTTTCTGCGTTTAGGGCCAATGCACAACTGGAAGCACTGTGGAAGCATCAGGGGTGAATTGGCCCTGTTGTGAAAGCGCAACAGCGGCTATTCGCACAAATCACCGAATAGTCGTGATGAGCCCTGAGCCGTCATTGCCGATCCAACAGGGCGCTATGTACGCATTCGACAGGTCGCAGCCCAAACCGGACATTCAAAACAAGACTTTGCAGTTTAAGCTTTGCAGACTCCGAAATGCGCAACCAGCTGGACACACCCAAACATTTACGTGTTTCCAGAAAATCACCACCATTTTGGCTGATTATTCTATGCAATCAATTCTGAGCCGTCTGTCAATCCTGTGACGAAGAAGAGTTGTATTTCATCACCCGAGGATAGTGTTACCAAAGTATCGTCCGCACCATCGCCATTTAGGTCAGTTTGTTGGAGCGAAGAAATCAACAACCCAGATTCCAGTGTTATGAAATCAGTCCCGACTTGGAAGTCGAAGATGGAGTCCGTTCCGTCACCCGAGAAAAACTGGAACTCATCGGCGCCAAAACCACCCCACAACTGATCGTCGCCGGTGCCGCCTGCTATCACATCATTGTCGTCATTGCCGAATAGCTGGTCGGAACCTTCACCTCCAATAAGTACATCGTTGCCCAGACCACCGGTAAGCGTATCGTCGCCGCCGCGGCCTTCTAGTTCATCTTCGCCTGCGCCACCACGGAAGTCATTATTGGCGTCGTCGCCTCGGACAATGTCGTCGCCACCACGCAGTAAGTCAACGCGTTCAATGCTGCGTGCATAGTCAGTGTTTCCATATCCGTCTGTATAAGCAAAAAAGTTATCTGCGTTACCATCCAGTCGATCTGTTGTCGTTGCGTTTAAGGTCACTGAAAACTGAGTTTCAAAATTGCCTAGGTATGCAGCTATTACAAACGGATCGACTGTGTTCTGCATGTCGATGATAACGTTTCCAGTGCCAGCAAGGTCGAGGCGGTCAAAGCCTTCGCCTCCATCAATTAAATCCGAACCACTATTGCCCCCGGTGTCACCGTCGAAGAAATTCTGGTCGTCAATTCCACCTAGTAGAATGTCATCCAAGCCGCTTCCGGTCAATTCTTCGATGCTGGCAAACTCGTCAACTGATCCGCCCACATCCACGACGAAACCCGAACGAGCAATTGTATTTGAAAATACGGCTTCGATACCACGATTCGTGTCTGCCACAAAGTCGTAGGAGATCGTATCGAACCCAACTTCGCTACCAGTAATGCTATCCGCACCGAGCCCGGGAGAAAAACGTGAGCCGCCTTCTGCGGAAATGAGCGTGTCATCAAATTCAGTGGCAATCAGGCTCTCAACGTTGAAGACAGTGTCTTGATCACCGTATTCATCAAAAACCGTATTGTTGCTGAGATCAGCGTTTATTGCCTGCCTGCCAGTGATAAAAATCCCATTCTCGAACTGCCGGGAGTAGTTCGCTGAATCAAACCCGTCCCCACCGTCGATTGTGTCTTCTCCACGTCCACCGTCCAGGTTGTCGCCACCTCCAAAACCATTGAGAATGTCGTCACCATCGAAGCCGAAGATTTGATCGTTACCTTCACTACCATTAAGCGTGTCCGCATCGGGTGTGCCGTTAATGACGCCCGCGCTAGGCAATTGAAAATCGAACAACACTTGATCATCGAACACCAGCACACTGATACTTGAAAACTCGTCAACGCCATCGCGATTGGGGACTGTATCGGTGATTTGGTAACGGCCACCACCAAGGCTCACAATGACATATTCGTTGCGGTTTCCGCTGAAGACCATTGTGTCTCGACCCGCGCCACCGTTCACGGTGTCATTTCCGGCACCACCTATTATACGGTCGGCACCTCCGTCGCCATTCAACTCGTCGTCGCCTTCTCCACCCTCAAGTCTGTCGTCACCGTCTCCGCCGGATGCTACGTCATTTCCGGCACCGCTTTGCAGAAGGTTGTCTTGTTCATTGCCAATGATTGTGTCGTTGCCACTACCAGTCTCGGCAAACACTACATCGTCGATACCGATTAGAATGTCTGTGTCGATTTCCGCACCTGATGCAAGACCGACAGGCAAGTTTGGGCTAAACGGAGCACCATTTCTGTCAGTGTTCTCCGAAAGAAATTCACCAATAGTTGTATCGCCAGAACCGTCTGCGCGTGTGAAAGAAGTAGTCGAACGATCCAGCTCTCTGAGGTCAACGGAGACGCCCATCGTTGCAGAGGTATATGCTACGGTATTCCTGCCTTCGCCCAAATCATAAATGTCATCGCCGGCACCGGACCCGCCAATAACCGTGTCGTCCCCTGAGCTTCCGAAAACGACATCGTCGCCGGCCCCAGGGAAGATCAGATTGTTGCCATCTCCAGCATCGATCCGGTCATCCCCGTCACCGGTTTGTACCTCGTCATCACCCGATCCAGTTGTGACCTCATAGCTAGCTCCGTTATTAACAGAAATGACCTCATCCTCTGATGAATCGCCAAGATCGATAACTACCGGTTCCCCCTCAGGAGCAAGCGGATCGACTACTTCACCATCGACTACAAGAGTAAGAGCCTCGATGTTGCGTATTTTAATCCCGAGAGAGGCCATTTTGAATGATCTGCCGCCTCCGTCGCTAAGAAAGCTCGCGAAAGCGATAACTTCAGAGCGAATTTTTTCGTCGTTCCATTCAGCACTGGTCAACTCTAGACGAAGCGTATCTGTGCCACGCCCTCCCTTGTAGACGTCCCAGGTATTTACATTTTCACTAGCAATGTGAGTGATTGTGTCATTGCCCGAACCCGCAAACACCACGTCAAATCCAGCACCTGCATTTATCGTGTCGTCGCCCCGCAAACCGAAAATGAGATCGTTTGACGAGCCAGTAAAAATCGTATCACTTCGCTTCGTACCGAGTCGGATTGCTATAACATTTCCCCAAACAAAAATTTTTAGAAAAGTAGTTAACTTGTAAAAATGTCACACATTCATATCGAGTGTCAAATTAAGAGTTTAGATTTGGCGGTGGCGGTTGAACCATAAAGTCCATTTTGTTTGCTTGTCAGAGTAAGGGCAACAAATATTGAAGAGTCATACACCCACCGCTATCCACGCTTAGTTGACAAGGGGTTGTTGCGCGTAAAACAACGGCACTATTTGCTCAAGGCATCGGCACAATAGTTTCATTCGCACGGGCACTATAGCCGCCAGCGAGGCTTTGCAAAGTCAGCTTTCTGCGCAATGCGGCTCTTAGTCAGACCGAGCATCGCAACCGCAGCGAAGGTCTGCTTGGTGGCCTCTCAAGACAACCGATACTTTCCGCGCGCCTTGGCAAGTCGTTCTTCAAGTGGTGTGGTATTCTCTGCAACGAGCCGAGCCAGTACTTCGGAGTGACCATCCAGAAATTCACTGAAACTGTCCGCAGAAACGTCTGAAATCGCCGCACGAGTGACAAACAGTCCAGCGAGCTGCGCATCCAGCTCCCGCATCTTCGCAGCCCGATCGGCTTCCATCACGTCGCAGGACAGAACGCCCGCACAGTTCTGCAACAGGTCGTTGCCAACCACAGCTTCAATTTGTCGCCAAAGCTCGTGAGTGGGCCAACGGGCGCGGTTTCCTTCTGCGGTGGGCATGCAGTAGCGAATGCGTCCTAGTGCGTCTGAAAATGCGTCTCCAATGACATCATGCACGTCTGACCAGTTGCGCATCTCAAACCGGTTGCGGAGTTGCGTAGAACCAAGCCGCATCTCAAAGCGCCAGACCTGACTCGCAGCCCGGTCGGCCAGATCAAGAGGCGGTTTATCAATCGCTTCAAGCGCCGAATTCCAGATAGTCAGCCAGCCCATCTTGTTCTGCTGGATCACTTCGGCCCGCTTGTCATAGATCGCCAATTGTCGATTGGCGACGGCACCGGCACGCAAGCCAACCACACGCGCGCCGCTGGATACAGTCGCGGTTTCATCAACACCAGTGTATTCCGTGACCTTGGTGCCGGGTGGAACAACCAAGGCTTCGCGGTCTGGTTCAAACCAAGGGGCCAGCAAGTCCACGGCGAAGTCAGCCCGCGCTACCCGCAATTGCGTTTCTACGTACCTGACCCCAAACGCCTCCATGCAATCGCGAAAATGACTCTCAGCTCCTTCAAGACCGCCTGTAGCTAGGCCGAAGGAACGAAAGTCGACGGTGATCCCGGGATTGTAGGGAATGCGGTCCTGCGGGTCTTGAAACAGCCACACGGCCCCATGGTCGCCGGTATGGGCTGAGAAGCCGCGTGCGCCCTTGCTAGTCACGTTGAGCGACAAAGAACCAAATTCGAGAACACAATCGCTATATGTCTCCTTTGCATGTTGCTTGGCGGACACCAGTTCTTCACGAAAACTATCTGGGATATCAGCTTGAATCGTGAATTTCAGCCCATCGAAGCCTGAATGCAGGATTGTTGCCTCCATTTACGCTGACCTTCGCTTTCGTATTCGTGGAGGGGGGTGTTACAAGACCCCCCCTTTATCGCGGCATGCCCTACCGCTGGGATATTTGGAGATGTGGTGAAAAGAGTGCGGGGGCTTACGCCCCTTCTGTGCCTCCGGCGGGGCAGCATTTGTTTGGGGCCGGAGCGAAGCCGCTCCGGCGATGCCATCACCGGGCATTGGTTTGACGGCCAATCCAGATTTCGGCGCGCTCTGCGCATTTGGCAATATTGAGCAGGTCGGAATGGTGAAAGCTGTTTGAGTTGCGCCATTCGCCGGTATCGGTCTTGTAGGCGCGGGACATATCGACCGAATAGAAGCCGTCATTGTCCCAGATGGTTGCAGTGATCAGGCCTATCTTGAATTTCTGTGCGGGCTGGTTTGCCATTGTTCAGTATCTTTCTGTTGATGTTTAGGAAAAGGGGCGCAGGACCGTTTCGCCCGCGCCCCTAGAGAGCCATTCCGGCCCCAAAATCCCGTACGGCGCTGCCAACCCCGCGCGGGCAAAACTCAGACTTTCGAGGTGTTACGGCGGCGGCGACCTTCAGCCCAAATGCGCAGATCGCGGCGGCGGTAGCGCACCGACCGGCCCGGTTTGTAAAAGGAAGGACCAAAGCCACTCACACGCGCCATTTCTGCATGGTGCGCACGCTTTGGCAGAGATAGTCTGCCGCTTCTGTCTCGGTAATAAAACCATCCCAATAATCTGATGTGGGGATGATCTGTTCGGTGGCGATTGCCTGCTGTTGCATGTTGTTCGTCCTTTCAGCGGAAGTTGCTATGGGGCGAACATAGGAGCGATCACCTTCGCTTTTCGAGCGAAACCACTGGCAAAGCTAGGGGGTGATTTCTTCCCCAGCTTTGCCAGTAGGCTTTCGTTTTTCTTTCTTTAGGTTTTTCATCCCGTTCATAATGCGAGAGACGGAATAATTTGGCTCAATCAACTTGAACGCGGCAACGCAGAAACGACCAGCATAAGTAATAGGTTTTCCGGTACTGTCGACGTCACGGGAAAACGGACGGTCGCTCAATTTAAACCAAAGCTGTTCGATGTTGAGTAGCCAAAGGCGCAGACCATAATCAGGGATTTTCTTTGAGGGACGCTTTCCAAGGTTTTGCTGGCCGTTGGATGCGGCAACCTCAAGACCGCCGATGATAGCCTTTAGAGCAGGAATATCTAACGTAACTCCCATGAGGTCATCGGAAAAACTTCTTAGCGACAGAAAATGCGACGGATGTTCTGGGGCAGCTTCGCCTTGCGTGATCATCCTCGCGTTGTCAGCATCCATGCCTTTTTCGAGTGCGAGTTGGGCGTCCCAATCTATATTTTCCAAACTGTTTAGGAGCCGCGCTGCCTGTTTTTGGATTTTGTTAAGATCGGCGGATACTACTTTGTAGGAGGGGAGATTCTGATAACGCGCGTTTTCGGGCTTCCTCCGCTGTGCCTGCTTCCGCGTTAGCGGCTTCACTGAAGGACTTGATAAAAGCGGCCACTGCGTCGGGCTGCATCAGACGCTGACGAAGCAAGTCCAGAACGGTGTCTTCCTGGACATTGCGGCGAATGGATTGCTTATTGGAACAAGTGCCGAGTTTGTGGGCGGCAGAGCAGGCGAGGTAACGTCCGTAGTTCACTCTAGGCCCGTCGCGTTTGACGAAGGCGAGCGTCGATTTGACGAGCTTTGGGCGGGTCATCCGGGTCTGAATTCCTTTGAACATTTCAGGTCTTGGTTGGACAGTAGCGCGTCCTTTCCAGTCATGCGGTTTGTGCAGCATGCATGATTGATCCGTCAAAGTACTCAGTTGCAGTATACACTTACCCAACCCAGTCCGCGCGGGTTCCACGAGTATCAATGTGGACAAAAGTCCGGTATGTTCCCACGCCCCCTTCGAACACACCTTCCTTTCGAAGTTGTTTGGCAATGGCGCTCCAGTCCTTCGGAGAGCCGACGTTGTTGCCGAGTACCTGAAAATCAGCAGCGTCGAACTGCATATGCCGGCTATTTTCTGCACCACCTACATGGGCGTTATAGGCCGGGTTTCGATAGACGCTGATAAGCTTGATCGGCGCGCCGACCTCCTTGCGTATTTTGTCGAGAGCGTTCAACAGCGGCACCACATTTCGGTAAAGTGTTTCCGGCGGGTCTGAATTTATTCCCGTTCCAGTGTTACTTGCCCCTTTTTCCAGAAGCTCGCGCCAGTTGAAATGCTCTATGTGGGAGAGGTGCTCCATCCAAAATTTCTCAAATGGGTGCATTATGGCGGTCGTTTTCTTGTCGGCGAAAACCCCCCCTAATTTTTGCGCCGGACTTTGATCAGGTACATCTACCGCTTCTCTCGTGAAGTCTTCGGTCACACGTCCGCGTACGTCCTCTTCCTTCGATAGAACGCCTTGTGTTCCGTAGAGCCGCTGGAGTTGTGTTTTCCTCTTGGAGCCGTACGAGGACCCGAAATGGAACCCTATAACAGTAACGAAGGCCGTCGCAAGCGCACCAAAGGCGACGTAAAAAACGTCACGCACCTGCTGTTGTTGTTCTTCTAGTGACGACAGCGCGTCATCGAATAGTGCGCGCTGTTCGACCGTGAGCAATTCACGTTGGTCTTCCGACAAAGTCAATCCGCCACCTGTCGCCAAAGTGGCATCGAACGTTTGTTGCAGGTCCGAGAGCGCTTGGTTGTAGGCATCACGCTTCTCCTCGGTCAGAACCTGCAGCTGTTCATCGGTGAGGATGGTGACCTCTTGGATGGCTGTGCCTTCGAATACCTGTTCTAATCGCTCGTACGCCCCGTCATATTCTTTGAGTTGATCTTGAGTGAGTTCTTGTCGCTCGTCTTCCGTTAGGAAAATACCGCGCTGTGCAGCCGTACCGCCAATGCTAAAACCCATCTCTTTAGTTGCGATCAGATGGACAAAGAAAAAGAATGCCAGCACAATCGCCACCGACATAACCGGGTTAATCCAGCGTATCCACCACCGCTCGGATTGAGCATTCGCAAGCGCTTGCGATCTTGCAAACTCAGTGTCTTTCAACTCTTCAGCGATTTTTTCAAGCTCTCTTTGGTGATCTGCAGTCTCCCGCGCCAAGTCAGCGGTTCGCTTTTCCAGAGCTTCGTTTTGGTCCTCGATGAACTCCCGATTTTTCAAGTCCTGGTAGCTAAGAGTTACGATTTCCAGCCGCCGCTTCAACTCGGCGACGAGCGCGTCGTTTTTGAGCATCTCCGCTTCAAACTCTTTGGCGTCCTTTACCTCCCCCACGACGCTGGAGACAACCTCAGCAACATCGTTGGCGAGTTTTTCGGTCTTGTCTTCCTTCGCGAGCGAAACAATGGGCGGCAGGACAAGGTCTGCTATATCAAGCAGTGTGCGAATTCTGGGGTTCATGGTTCTCTTCCCATATCACTCACCCGCTGACATTCCGGAAAGCGCGCTTGGCTTCACGCGCCCAGTCCAGCCGGCTATCGAAATGCTTCACGCCGGGCCTTTCAAATCTGTCCATAAACGATCTGGTTGCATCAGCGAGCGACCGAGTAGCGATCAAGTGTTCAAGCGCTCGACTTTCGCTGGTTTCCAGTTCGTGTTTGAGGAAGCCGTAGTTCGCGTTGTCATCAGAAAGGTTGGTAAAGCCGTTGTCTTTGCACCACTTTTCGAAGGCGCGACGGCGCGGGCCAGTCCACTGACACCAACCCCAACCACCACGGGACCCCGGGACGATGGGCTTAATTTCCTGCATGGCTTGGAAACCTGCGCATTCATGCCCAATATTTCCGAGGATGCCGCAAGCTTGATCCAACGTCATACCGAAATCGCTCATAAGATCATTTGCAATGCCCGGCGCCTTTCTCCGGAAGAGACCAAAAGTTCCACCTGGATCTGGTAGATCTTCGAGTGCGATTTTCTCGGTCTGTGCTACCCGGGCCACCGCGACTGGAGATAATGCAGCGTCCTTCTCTAGTGGGGGGGGAATGTTGTCCGCTGGTTCGAGAGACGGCACCAATTCATCTTTGAACTTCGAGCCCGCAGACGAGCCGAAATGAAAAGCGATGATTGTCGCAAATGCTGTTGCCAGCGTGCCTATGGCCGTGAAAAAGATCTCCGCGTTTTGGATTTCCGTTTTCGTTGTGACAATAAAATACAGAGTCCTCACGAAGCCGATAAGTATTAAAATCGAAAGGATAGGCGTCATAGAAGACACAAGCCAGTCGACCCCACCGGAGGCTTTCTTAGCGAAGTCACGCGCAGCCATTCGTGACTCTAATTCTGCCTTTAGATAGTCTTTCTTCTGTTGGTTTTGTAGCTCACGCTCTTGCTCCTCTAGCTCGAGGAATTTTTGCGCTATTTTTGCAATTTCCTGTTGCTGGTTTTCTTGCTCTTCTCTGGCCAGTCTCTCCAGCTCATTTAGCTCTTTTTGTAGTTTTTCTTGAAGTTCTTTGCTGGCTTCGAGCCTTGTTTCGGCCTCTGCGGGGTCTTCAGTGCCCGAAATCTTGCGAACTATATCCGCAACCCCAGTTTGTACGTCACCCTGCTCCCGGTCGGCAGCTAGTACGTCAAATATTTTTGGAACGAACCTTACGGCAAGCCCCAAGAAGCCGGATAACAATATGCTCATGAAGTCGACAAATCCCAACCTCAAATTGATCAATAATATTTCCAGTGGAACGAACCTTACGGCAAGCCCCAGAAAACTAGTTAGAAATATGGTCTCAAAGTCGATAAACCCGACCTCAGCTCCATTTAAAAAATAATGCCTATTTTCGGCCTTTCTTTCAAGGGTAGATATTTTTTAGCTCCTAAATGCCAACTTGCATCATCCTATTGGTGGGTTCTCTGGCACTTGTATCCAGTATGCGTTCATCCGTTTTGCGTTTCGTCAACGCCCGTCGTGCGGAATAAGTGACACTACCGTTGTCAAGCCCAATGCCGTCACTAGCTACGAATTGGCTCAACATTTAGATGAAAAGGATAATTGCGAGACAAGGCCTAATTCGCGATGAATCGATATTTGGGAGCAGTAGCCTCTTCCCGATAGCAGCTCAAAGAGAAGAAAATAAATCCTCTCATTCGAGAAAAAGTCCAATATCCAAATCGAAGTCTGGAAACTAGAATATTAAATGAATAAAATTTTGACACCTCTCTAGAGTCGAAGGTCTCCACATTTCGTGGAATTTTTCCGCATTTACATGCACCTCAGAAGACAAAGTTTTTGATTTTCTGCCATGCTTGATCCAGTTGAACTTCTTTGTATAGCCAAGCGCAAAAGGGAAATGCGCAAGCGAAAATCGTAATTGTGCGGCTAGAGGTGCCAGGCCAAAAACATTAGCAGTTGGTGCAATGTCGGCAGGGCTTGCTGGAAATGTGCTTTTGTCCGTTTTCCGCGGCACTCAGTTATGAGAAAATGAAAACATTGATCGTAGCTGACAATTTACAAGGCTATTCTTTCCGATTTATGAATGAGATTGTTCGGTAAAGGCCAAATCCTGCTCCCGCAACCAGCATCAGAAAATCTCAGCACAGCCCGTTCAGACTACAAATGATCCCCCGGATCAATTGCTTAACGTCTCACCTCGTCAGGCTCATAACCTGAGCCGATCTTCTCAAGAGAGGGCTGAGGGAGAAATCCTTGAAAGACTTTGTCTTAGGGATTGGACGGCTTCCACAGCCGCTGACCTTCACAGCGAGTGCAAGCGCAGCATTCAAAGCGGGGCGTATCGACGCTCATTATTTCAGGCTGCTGATTGCAGAGGTCCAAGACCGTATTCAAGCGACCGGTGCGGCAATCGAACTTGGAACGATCCTATCCACGAATTCTCGTGGTAGACAGCCCAAATACGCCGATAACGGATTGCCCGTAGTCAATTCAAAGCACGTGCGCACGAACCGGGTCATCATGCCAGGAAACCGACTGCACATTTCTTTGGACGCCGCTGCACCAGCCGGACGGTTTGGAACTTGCTGGGCAATCGAACCTTTGGTGTCTCCAGGGGAACTCAAACGCGATCGAACTTTGTTTCGATTGACGGACGGATCAACCAAAACACTCGTCATATTCCCCAGTTCTGATCATGTGCGCGCTGCGCTTCGGTTAACCCGTGGGTGAAGTACGTGTCGTAGTACTCGTTCTCGAGACGATGGGTCTGAAGCCAGATACCGGGAGCATGAATGGCTTCGCAATGAGCAGGAAACCGGCCATGGGTTTTGTGAATGTAGCTACAAATGTCACGGGCACAGTTGATGACATCTTGCTCGTACTCACCTGCCTCCTGCAGGTATTTGTCGCCGAATTCGCCTTTGTATATTCGCTCGAACAACGCCTGGTTCTTGTAGATACCATCCCGACCGAATTTCCCTGCTATCACCGCGTCAACCGCATCGGACATCGTGGGGTAGTAAGGTGGGCACTTACCCTTGATAAGGTGCTCGCCGTGATGCCGCAGGCCGACCGCATGTGCCCGCACGTGTTTCATTGCGGCTATCGGTAACGTGTGCCAACGCAACAGGTCCATAACACGCCATTTCGGCGTTACGTAATCAAAGCCCAGCATCTTACCGTATTGATCACTGAACTTGGGGTCGCCCATCAGCACCGGTGGAGAGATCGCCGCGTGAATCCAACCGCCCAGCCCCAATGCCTCGGTTACCAGAAACAAGTTCTGGATCAACAGGTCGGCCTCGATCTGCGTGCGCATCTGACCCAACATGCCCAGCGGTATTTTGATCTCAGGGTTCAGGAATCCTTTTTCGACCCACTTCTTAACACCGGCAGGTTGATAGAAATTCCGGTCATCTACTATCACGGGCCGCGCGTTTTCAGGCTGCGTCAGCAAATACATCAGCGCGTTGATGTATTGATGCGACAAGTCCACCACAGGGAAAAAGATCGTCGATCCCGGTGTGTTCGACAGGAACCGGTTCGAGTCCAAATAAGCCGGGAAATCGCGCATGTCGCCAGGTACGTCGATGCGGCGATCAAGGATCTGCACCTTGGCCTGTTCGGCCCGGCCGATCAGTATCTCGGGTGTCCAGTTCTCGGTTCCACCCTCCAGCGGATCGAGGCGGCGCAGAAAAAACGTACCGCTGTCGTTGATCATAAAGAAATGGGTGCCCTGGGCGTTGTCCGGGCTGCCGGCAGTCCGGCCCTCCATGACCAGATTGGGTTTCGACATGATCGGATCGCCGCTTTCATCGTCGAAAAACGGCCGGTCCGGCATCGTCATACCCGAAGCGCCGGTAGCGGCGATCAAGATCGCCTCTTGTAACGGCGACAGCGGCGCGCGGTTGTTTTTCGACTCCCAGCTGAGTGAACCGGCGGTCACGTTGGACCCCCGGCTTACCCGTTTGGTGCGGCGGTTCCACAAGGTGCGGGCCAATGGGGCATTCAGAAACGCCTCCAGCCCCTTGGAAATGGCATCCTTCGGCATGGCTCAGCCCTCCTGCACCACGGTCCACGGCGCAAAGGCCGTTGCGTTCTTGGGCAACACTGGCGCGAATTCCGGGAAATGCCGCAACAGAACTGATTTCATCCCGTTCTGCGCAATCCAGTCCATGCCCAGCGGTGTGTAAATCTCGGGTCGGAAATCGGTGGTCAGGAAGCGGTCGGACTGCAACCGGCGCGAGGCCATAAGGATAAACACGCGGAACGCGGTGTCCGAGAATCCGAACCCGTCAGGTGGCGTTTCCCCCAGCAGTCCGATCACAGTATCGACATTGTCGATATCGCCATAAAGTTCCTTGAGAATACGGTTGGTTTCAGGGTCGGCGGTCAGATCATCCCATTCGGTTACCGGTGGCATGTGCAGCCCCTTGCGGAACTCGTTGTATCGCGGCACGCGCCGGGCGCGGGTGCGCACGATATCCACCACCGACAGGTCGATCATCTCGCCCTCACGTTCGAGATTTTGCAGTGATTTCGGGAAATTGTGCAGCGTGATCGCACCGGGAAAGGCAATGCCCTGCGAATAGAGGCAATCGCGGAGGCCCAGCTTGCGCAACTGTTCGTCGGTCTGCTCGCCCTGAATCTCAAGGAAATTGCGCCGCGCCTTTTCTTTGCCGGTTGCGAAATCGTAGAAGATGTAGTCATCCGGAATCAGCGGGTGCATCCTGTAGACGGTAGCGAATTCTTCGGTCAGTGCATAACGCGCTGTGTGGTGATCCGGTTCGGTTTCCGGAATACCTTTCAGCGCATGGGTGTCGGTCAGCCAGATACCCAACCGGGTCAGCCATGACTTCGGAGGACCGTACCAGTTGGTCTTCATTCCGATATCCAGGGCCTCGGTGCCCAGAATGGCCGGGGTCCATTCTACTGTGTGTATCTTGGCGATCAGCGCCGAAACAATCAGTCGCGCGGTCTGATAAACCCGTTCATCATCCATCTGCGGATAAGCGTTTTTGAGTTCGTCGCACAGAACGTTGTGTTCGCGCGCAAACAAAGTGTGCAGGGTTGATATGCCCAGCCACCAGCTTTCGTTGAAGCCGGTCAGCTCGAAGCCGTGTACGTTTTCGGGCAGGTATTTCCCGTTTTCGAATTCCTCCAGCTTCAGCTTTGGTCCTTCGCGCAAAGCTTTCGCCGCCTCGGTGTTGACACCGTATACCTGCGATCCATCCCACCAATGCGAGTTTGCGTTGGCAAATAGATACGGATCGTCCGCGCCTTCCTTGGGAATATTGCCGCCAATGCGCATTTCGCGCGTGGGCTTGCCATCAGGGGTGTTCTTCCAGTCGGGGTAGCCGTCAGGGATCGGCACCACATCGTCATCTTCACCCAATTTGCGCCGTTCATGGGCGACCCAGTCATGCACTTGGAATTGAATCCACGACGCCGCCAGAATGTTCAGGATCTTGGCCGGGATGAACGCCTTGCGATCCATAAGCTTGCGCGCCACCTCAACCGGGTTGGGGCTGCGGTCGGGCTGCACCTGCGGTGGCATGTTGCGCCCGAACGTAGCCCCTGCCGCGCCCATCCGCGGATCAGACAAATCGTTGTAGCTGCCATCATGCGTGCGGTAGACCTGGTGCTCAGGTTTGGGTTCAGACGGCACTGCACGGGCCGATGGCACCTGTTCTTCAGGGTCAGTGTCGATCAGGCTTTTCTGCCGGAGGTCGTGACGCAGCGCGTCCAGATTAAGCATTTGCAACAGAACGCTTGGAATTCTGTGCCATGGCACCCGGCGGTTCACCGCCCGCAGGATCGCCCGCGCGCCGGTGCCAAAGATGCGGTTCTGCAAGGGCGGCGGTGGTGCCTTGAACCGTTTGCCCTGCCGATGCGCCGCAGACGCATCATAGACAGCCTTGCGCGCCCGGTTCAGGTTGCCGAGCGGGCGGAACTCATCAGTGGTGTTCCACGGGTTGAAAGCCAATCGTTCGATTTCCAGCGCCTCGGCCAATGCCTCTGGCGTTGACAGGTCACGTTGTGGCAGCACAAGTTCCGCCACTTTGATCGGAGGACTGACCAGCTCGCTCCATTCATGAGCGGCGTCCTCGATCGGTGTCTGTTCCTCCGAGTAGAACCGCTGTACCAGCAGATCAAAGGTGATATCGCCACCAGCCTGCCGCGCAGCGTAATCCGACGACAGCCGCCCCGCACCGGTAAATGCACTTTGAACATTCGGCATTCCTGGGACGGGCCTGAACGTGTAGCGCACCGCTTCGGACCCCCAGGCAATAGCACCCCGACTCCAATAGCTTTCCAGCGCGACGCTGTCGCATTCACGTAGTGCCGTGCGTACGTTGCTCAGCATCCGGCGCGTTTCCGACAGGCCAAGAACGAAACACAAGCGCACCAGCCCGATCAGTTTCGAGAGCCGCCCGCCCGCCAGCGCATGAGCAAAAACGACAAACTGGCGTGCATTGCGAGCATGGGGAACGGCGAAGTTGGTCGCCAGCAGATCGTGGTCCACACCCTCGGCTTCCGTCACCCGTACCGCCAGACCACGCAGGTCCTTGTCCTCATCGGACTGGGTTTGCGACGACGCGTTGGAGAAACGCACCATCGCCGGATATCCCGCGCCGGGTTTGGCGAACCCAACCTGCAGATCCTCTGGCAGGTCCTCGGCAAACCGCAGTTCGGCCCCTTTGAAGGCTGCGATGGGTTTCTTGTGAAAGGCCCGATCCACGCCCCGCGCCTTGGCCGCCGCCTTTGACTTGAGCTGCGCTGCCATCATCATCTGGGCAAGCTCTTTGGTTTCTTTCAGCTCAGCCTCGGGCGATCCGCCCACATAAACCTCGCGCCATTTTGGTAGCGTTTTCTGGCTGCCGTCCACGGAAACCTCCTGCTTAAAGTCCAAACCTTTCGCGTATTCCAGACCAGATCGCCGCCAAAACGCCTTCGGGATGGGGTGAGTAATTCGGTAATGCCAGGCGCGTAATCCGCGCGTCGATCAGAGCCGGTTTTCCACTGGCCAAAGCGGCGCGGAATGCCTCTTCAAATTCGTCCAAACGGTCGACCACATAACCTTCGGCCCCGCACGCGCGGGCATAGGCCGCATAGTCCGGGTTGTCGAATTCGACCAATCCGGTCTTGAAGAAAGCCGACAACTGATAAAGCTTGATCAGCTTGAACTCCCGATCATTGAAGATCACCCAAACCACCGGAATGTCGTATTGTACGGCAGTCATCAGTTCGAAGCCGGTCATCAGATAAGAGCCGTCCCCCACGGCGGCGACAACGGGTCGGTTCATCTCGGCATATTTGGCACCGATGGCCCCGCATACACCGATCCCCATCGGCCCGTAGGTTCCGGGTTTGCGGAAGTTTTGTCCTTGTTTCAGTTCCAGATAATACCCGGCCCAGGCCGCATGCGCTCCGGCATCAGCCAGCACGATCCCGCCCGGCGGCAGCATCTGAGAGATTTTTTGCACCATCTCTCCGGGGTGCAGCTGTTTTTGAGGCGAGATGACAAAGCGCTCGTCGTAGTCTTTCGGGCAGAAGTCGCGACTTGGGACCGGACCGATGACCTTGTCCATGCGGTCATACAAACCCTGCAACACCTGCTTCGCATCGCCCAGCACCACGTGATTGGGTTTGTAGAACTTGTCGAACTCTCCGGCATCGATATTCACATGGATCAAAGTCTTGCCGTCAAAAAGCCCGTCATGGAAATCAAAGGTTGCGTGCTGGGCAAAGGAGTTGCCCACAGCCAGCACCACATCAGCTTCGGAAAACAGTTCCCAGGCCGCTTTGTGACCAGAATCGCAGTAAAGGCCGATAGCCAGCGGGTTTTCCTCGTCCACGATCCCCTTGCCGTCCATAGTTGTCAGCAGTGGTATTTGGAACCGTTCGATGAATTTCTCGGTGATCTCGTTCGCTCTGGCTCGGATTGCTCCGAACCCGGCCAGCAGGACAACGGTCTTTTCTGTCTTGATTGCATGTTCAAGAACCTCAGCCGCTTTGTCCAAAGTGCCCGGATCGGGTGTCACGCCCATCTGCGGAAGGCGGAGAGGCCGGAAATTCGTCACCTCGATCTTCGGATCGGTGATATCTTCCGCAATCGCTACATGCACCGGGCCCGGTCGTCCCTCGAAGGCAATGTTGATTGCTTTCTGCAACGTGTCCATGAGGTCGTCTGGATCGGTTACCAGAAAGTCCGCGGGTTCTCCGGTTGCCGGGTCTTTCTTTGTGACAGCGCGAAACATCATCCGCGAATCTGGTGTGCGCGCTAGCCCCGACGTTTCATTCAGTCCACCGCGCCCTTCCCAGGCCACGGTCGAATAGCCGCTGATCGCCAGCAGTGGGTAGCTGTCGGTAAGCGCCACGCACATACCCGAGATCAGGTTGAACGCCCCCGGTCCGGCTGTTGCAAAGCAAACACCTAATTTGTCTGTGAACATTGCATGGCCACAGGCCATGAATGACGCGCCTTGTTCGTTCTTTGCAATGATGGGGCGGATTTTGTCAGAGGCGTCCAGCGCCAGCATCATACCAGCTGCGTTCTCGCCCGCACCTCCATACGCTGCATCTACGCCTATTGTTTCCAGAGCAGCCACAACTGCTTCGTAAACTCGCATGTAATATTCCAAAATAACTGAACAATAATTCACTATTGTAGCAAATTTTAGCCTTCATAGAAACAGTGCTTCGATAGGCTTGTTTCGGGATCAGAAAAAGACCCGCACGAATACTTCGTTCCGCGAGTCCCGGGATAGGTGAACAACAGAATTTCATCGAACTGGCCGTCGAAAGGCGGCTTTCATCGCACTGGGCTAGCCAGCCTATCTGTCAACGTTTCCGATTGGCCGTGTCGAGCTTCTAGGTTTCTGAAAGAACCTTACGGGCAACCCGAAAGCACTCCAGCGCCTGGGGTACGCCGCAATAGATGCCGATAACATGAATGATGGCGCGGATTTCCTCTTTCCTAACGCCGTTGTTGAGTGCGCCTTTGCAGTGGATCTCCCACTCATGCATCTTGCCCAAAGCCCCGATCATCGCCAGATTCATCATCGACCGGGTTTTCGCGTCGATCACGTCGTCGCCCCAGCCAAAGCCCCAGCACCAGGCGGTCATGGCCTCCTGAAACGGGCGGGTGAAATCATCTGCAGCTGCGAGGTTTTTTTCCACGTATTCGGCGCCCAGCGTGCCTTTGCGTTGTTCCAGGCCTTTGAGGAAAAGGTCTTCGTCGAAAATATCTGCCATGTGAGGTCTCCGGTGCTTCAGGGCGTCAGGCGGTGTTTGTAGAGGTGATCATAATGCGGTTTCATCCGGCGATGCACCTGTTTCACCCGGTCCGGCGCATCGTTGAGTTCGATATACTTGCGGGGCTGTGGCGCAAGACCGGTCGAGTTTGCAAGGTTGGCGTGGAAGGACCCGCCATCCCACCAGCTGTGGGCCGAAGGGTCGCCGCCCGCCTCCCAAGTCAAGGCGTCTTCGATGAAGGGGATGCCGACGGCGTCGCAGAACTTTTGCGTCATGGCGTGCGGGTCTTCCAGCAGGTCGTCGCTGTCGATCACCGGTGGCGGGGTACCGTTCAGCGCAGTCAGCAGGTCGAACAGGGCGCGTTGTTCGGGAAAGCCGACTTCACCCTCGGCGAAGTCCGGCCAGTGTTTGTACATCGAGGTGATGGTTTTCGCCGGGTCGCGTATCAGGAAGGCATGGTTGAAATTCGACAGGAAATCCGCATCCCACATGTGGTTGATGTAATGCGGGAAGTCCTTGAGGAAAACCGGCCCCTTTTGGGCGCGCGCCTGAATGTCTTGCCAAACGCTGTCCAACGTCAGGCCGGGCGTTGTCACGTCGCCCGGTTTGAACCGGTGCCACAGGGGGTCTTCGCCCTGATACCAGGCCTCGCCAAAAGGTTCGTGCAGGCAATCCAGATCACCACGTTGCCGCATCATCCATTCAAAGGCCGTCGAGGTGGACCGGGGCACTGCCCAGAGCGCAAGGATTTTGTGCATGGGTTTGGATCCTTCGGGCTAAAGCCGTTTCAAAAGCTGGCCATGCGGCGTTTCCGGTGACAGACCAAGCGATTTGAAGATACGCCAATAGAGCGCGATGTCGTGGCCGATCACCGGCTTACCAAGGGTAGTTTCCAGCATATCCGCCACATGCAGCGGGCGCTGTGGCAGACCATTCGGGCCGGTTCGGAAATTGCACATCCCGTTGATCAGGATCGCATCCGCTTGCGGCGCCTGTTCGGCCACGTATTCAAAGCTTTTCAGTGCCAGATCGCCGTCAAAGACCCAACGATAGTTGTTCACCTCTTCCTGACTGGCAAACCACCCCTGATCGTGGAAATTACCCGCATAGAGCACGTCGAACCCGGCCTCACGCAGGAACCCGACGGTGCCCTGCCACCATTCCGGCCAGTGATAGGCGGCGTTCAGCGCGACCTTTTCCACGTTCATCTCTCGCAGGGCCTCGACCATGGCGTAGCCGGCCATGTGAAAATGGATTCCGTACTTGTCGGACAGATCGGCGCAATGCTGACGGACGCCCTCGACCCCCAGCCCGCAGGCATGGACCCAGTTCGATCCGACCTGCCCGCAGACATCGACGCCGTTGCGGGACATGCAATGGACGAAGTCCTTAAGCATCCCGAAGTTCTGCTTTCGCTGGTCCAGCCCATGCACATAGTCCGGCACATGCAGCATCCAGCCATGCACTCCGACCGTTTCAGGACACATGCGCAGGAAATCCGAAGGTGCCGCGTCAAAGTCGAAGGGCGGGCAGGTGAAGCCCACTTGATGCGGGAACAGCTTGTGTTCCGGCCGCCACTCCTCGGGCATCAGCATGGGCGGAACACCGCGGTCATCAGTCCACCGCCTCACGCATCCATTGCTGCAGCCGAGCAATCGAGTGTTCCGACATCACGCCGCAGCCGGGGTCCAGCACCAGCGGCCCAGGCCGATAGCCGCGAGACTTCAGGCCCCGGTGGACGCTTTCGACCAGCCTAATATCCTCTTCGACCGTTGTTTCGCGATCCTGCACGGCCAGTTGCCGGATAACCGCGCTTTCCGAACCACCCTCGGTATACCAGCCGCGCCAGACGGTGCAGTGGTCGGCATCATTCGCGCGCCAGTGATAGGTGTTCAGCACATTGCCCGGATAGCACTGGAACGAGAACATCGGCCACAGGAACCACGACTGGTAATCGCCTGCATGGGGCACAGACAGGTCGATGGGATAGGTCATCTTGTCGAGGCTTTGGCACTCGGTCGTGTGGCGTAAGACATAACCGCCGCCCGCGTCGGGTTGAATGTCATAGGTCTCGGGCTTGACCACACCTTCGGCAAAGGTCGGGTGGTTGCTCGGACAGTGATAGCATTCCGAGTAGTTCTCGATGCTGACCTTCCAATTGCAATTCTCAGGAATTTCGACCCATTCCAGCGGTTCCAGATCGTCGATATGCGGAACAAAGGCGCGGATTTCCTCGCGCACGCCGGGGTACCATTCGTCCATCGGGGCGGCGTCATCGTCGAGGTTGACGAAAATGAAACCGTTGAACACCTCGGTCCGAACCGAGGTCAGGCAAATTGCGCTGCGGTCGAAACCGGGGACGGATTTGATGTTGGGGCCTGCGCGCAGTTGGCCGGACAACTCATAGGTCCAAGCGTGGTACGGGCAGACGACAACGCGGGTGTTGCCCGCGCCGCTTACCATCTCATGCGCGCGGTGCTGACAGACGTTATAGAAGGTGCGGATTTCTCCGTCGCGGCCGCGAATGCAGAACAGGTTTTGCCCGGCGATTTCAAAGGCGAAGTAATCGCCCGCTTCCCGGACCTGTGCCACGTGGCCTGCGAATTGCCACGTTCGGGCCAAAAGCCCCCGCATTTCCTGGGCGAAAATCTCCGGATCGGTGTAATAGCGCGCGTCCAGTGAATGGGTCAGGGGTGCGTTCATTCGGGCTCCTCCGCGTAGAGGCCAAGTTGGTGTCTGCGTTGGTGAAACCGTTCCACCCGCTCGACAATCTCGTCACTGGATACGGCAATCACGAAGGACAGCAGTGTTTCCAGCAGTGCGATGGTCGAGACGGATGACGGGAAGAATTGTGGGGTGTCGGCGGCCACGACAAAGCCATGCTGCGCGTTCAGAATGACCGGGCTGGCTGGGCTGTCAGAGATACCGATGACGGTCAGGCCTTGCAGCCGCGCCAGCTTGATCGCGTCGATCACTTCGGTCCTGTAGGGGTGGCAGGTGATGGCGATCAGCACGTCTTGTTCATCGGCCCAGGCGAGATCATCCACCGGGGTCGATCCGGGGCGGGGGATGGCGTGAAACTGCTTCATCCCCGTTGAGGCAAGGTAGGTGAAATTGCGCGCGTTCGAATTGTTGACGCCCACGCCCAGCGTGAAAATCTGGCGACAATTCCAAATGTCTTCGGCCGCCGCTTTTAGGTTTGCGGCGTCAATCCCGGCAAAGGTTTCTTCGATGTTTCGGATCGCAGCGCCGACCATATCGGCGTAGAGCCCGCCCAGCTCCCCCGATTTTCCGATATCCTGCAACCAGCGGGCACGATCAGGAAACGACACGCCGCCCTGACGAATCGCATCGCGGAACGGGGCGCGGAAATCTTCATAGCCTTCGAACCCCACCTGTCGTGCCATGCGGACAAAGGTGTTGGGTTTGACCTTAGCGGCCTCAGCAATCTCGCGTACGGTCGAAACCCCAACATCCGTTGGGTTTTCCAGCACATAACGCGCGGCTTTCTGGGCCTCGGGGGTGAGGGCGTCCCACTCCTCGGTGAGGCGGTCGAGAACAATTGATGATACATTTGTGTCATTCATGATTGACGATGGTACATTTGTGGAATTAGCCTGTCGAGCAGAAAAGCGACTCGGGAAGAGGAATTGTCATGTCCGAGAAGAATTTGCCCACCCACGCCCGCGTGGTCATTGTCGGAGGCGGCGTCATGGGGGTCGGTCTGGCCTATCATCTGGCGCATGAAGGCTGGGGCGATGATACCGTCCTGCTGGAAAAGGCGGAGCTGACCAGCGGCAGCACCTGGCACGCGGCGGGCCAGATCACGCATTCGACCTCAAGCTTTGGGCTGGGCAAATGCGTGGATTACAATATCGGTCTGTATTCCGGTCAGTTGGAGGCCGAGACCGGCCAGCCCGTCACTTGGCATGGCTGTGGCTCGTTCCGCCTGGCCTATACCGAGGATGAGATGGACTGGCTGCGCCACACACTGTCGGTGGGTCGGTCGCTGGGCTTCAACATCGAACTGGTTGGACCCGAGAAGGTGGCCGAACTGCATCCGTTCTATAACCTCGAAGGCGTTCTGGGTGCGCTGCATACGCCGGATGACGGGCATGTGGACCCGACCAACGTCACCATGGCGATGGCGACGGGCGCGCGCCAGAAGGGCGTGCAAATCTTCCGCAACTGCCGCGCCACCAACATCACGCAGGCCGACAATGGCGAGTGGGTGGTCGAGACCGAGATGGGCACCATCACTTGCGAGCATGTGGTGAACGCAGGCGGCACCTATGCCCGTCAGATGGGAGAGTGGTCGGGGCTGCAACTGCCAATGACCTCGATGACGCATCATTATTTCGTGACCGAGCCGGTGCCCGAGTTCCAGAACCTGGACAAAGAACTGCCTGTGATCCGCGATGACCGCAAAGTCTCGGGCTATATCCGGATGGAGCAGCAGCGGGGGTTGATCGGGATCTATGAGAAGGAAAACCCGAACTCGGTTTGGCATGATCACTGCCCTTGGGAATACGAGAATTGGCTGTTCGATGCGGATTACGACCGGGTGATGCCGTGGCTTGAGGAAAGCCTGCACCGTATGCCGATCTTTGCCGAGCTGGGCATTCAGCGTGACGTGCATGGGGCGATCTCGCATCCGCCGGATGGCAACCCGCTGATCGGGCCTGCACCGGGTGTGCGGAACTATTGGTGCTGCTGTGGAACCCAGATCGGTATTGGCTGGGGGCCGGGTCTGACCCGCGAACTGGCGCGCTGGATGGTGCACGGCGCCGCCGATATCTCGATGCGCGAATTCGATCCGCGCCGGTTCGGCAGCTATGCCACCAAGGACTGGCAGGTGATCAAGGCCGAGGAAGACTACTGCCTGCGCCACGAGATTCCGTTCCCGCATTTCAACCGTCTGGAAGGGCGTCCAATCAAACCGTCGCCTCTGTATGAATTGCTGAAATCCAAAGGCGCGGTGCATGAAGAGGTGTATGGCTTTGAACGCCCCCGCTGGTTCGCGCGGGACGGTGTCGAGCAGCGCGATCACTACTCCTTCCGTCGCACCCCTGCCGACGACATGGTCGCGGCTGAGGTCAAAGCGGTGCGCGAACGCGTCGGAATTATGGATGTCACCGCCTTTACCAAGGTCGAGGTCTCGGGACCGGACGCCTATGCTCTGCTGGACAGGTTGACCGCCAACCGGATGCCGCAAAAGGTCGGCTCGATCACGCTGACCCATATGCTGAACCGCCGCGGTCGGATCGAGTTGGAGACGACGATCGTGCGTATGGCTGAAGACCGCTTCTATCTGGTCTGTGCGGCCTTCTTCGAACAGCGCCTGCTGGATCATCTGACGCAACAGCGCGCTGATGAGGATGTGCAGATCACCGCTCTATCCTCTGACTGGTCTGCCCTGTCGCTGAACGGCCCCAGGTCGAGGGACGTACTGGCGCGCTGCACCGATGCTGATCTGACAAATGCCGGGTTCCGCTGGCTGTCAGCGCAGGAAATCACCATCGCAGGCCATAAGGTCTGGGCTTTCCGCATGTCCTATGCCGGCGAACTTGGGTGGGAGCTGCATATGCGCAACGCCGCCTGCCTCGACGTCTACAATGCGCTTTGGGCAGCGGGTGAGCCGCACGGCATCACCGACTACGGCAGCTTTGCCATGAACGTGATGCGGATGGAAAAGGGCTTCAAAGGCGCAGGCGAGTTGACAAACGAGGTCACTCTGGCCGAGGCCGACGTTCTGCGATTTGCCCGCACTGACAAGGACTACCTGGGCAAGGACAAGACCCTGAACACCGATCTGCCATGGGTCTGCGCCTATCTGGAGATTGAGCCGGACGGTGAGATTGACGGCCACGGTGGCGAAGCGGTCATGCTGGACGGTCGCGTCGTGGGATCCACCGCCTCGGTGGCCTACGGACACACTGTCGGCAAAATCCTTGCCTTTGCCTATATCAAGCCCGAGGCCGCAGCGCCCGGAACCGCTCTGCAAGTCGTAGTCCACGGCAAACCTCGGGCCGCGCGCGTCTTGGGTGAACCAGCTTACGACCCGCAAAGTCTATTACCCCGCACAGACGCCGCATTGGAGACCGCGTGATGACCCTGCCTGACAAAATGAAAGCCATGGTCACTATGGGCCATGGCGGTCTGGAACAGATGGTGCTGCACGAAGACTGGCCGCGCCCGGAACCTGCGGTCGGAGAGGTTCTGATCAAGGTTGCCGCCTGCGGCCTGAACAACACCGATGTCAACACACGCTCGGGTTGGTATTCAAAGACCGTCTCGGACGCGACCACCGGAGGCGCGTTCGAAGAGGTGGGTGAAGACGATCCCACATGGGGCGGCAACCCGATCACCTTCCCGCGCATTCAGGGCGCCGATATCTGCGGTGAAATCGTGGCCGTGGGTGAAGGCGTAGACAGCGCCCGCATCGGCGAGCGTGTAATTACAGACGGTTGGTTGCGTGACCCAGACGATCCCGAAAACATGGACAAGACCGGGTATTATGGCTCGGAACGGGATGGCGGTTTCGCGGAATATGCCACAACGCTGGCCGTAAACGCGGTGCCGATCTCGTCTGACCTGTCGGATGCGGAACTGGCGACCTTTTCCTGTTCCTACTCCACCGCCGAAGGGATGCTGACTCGTGCCAACGTGACCGACAGAGACACCGTTCTTGTGCCCGGAGCCTCCGGCGGCGTCGGCGGCGCTTTGGTGCAACTGGCAAAGCGTCGTGGTGCCCGCGTGATTGCGATGGCCTCCGAGGCGAAGCACGCCGATGTGGCGGAGCTGGGCCCGGACATGATCCTGCCGCGTGCGCCTGAAAACCTGCGCGCGGCATTGGGCGAGGAAAAGATCACCGTTGTCGCGGATGTGGTCGGAGGCCCCTATTGGCCGAACCTGATCGACATTCTGGAACGCGGCGGGCGATATACCTGTTCTGGCGCCATTGCTGGGCCGATGGTCGAATTCGACCTGCGAACCTTCTACCTGCGCGATCTGACCTTCACAGGTTCGACCGTGATCGACCCTCAGGTGATGCGCAATCTCGTAAAATATATCGAGGCCGGGGAAATCAAACCCGCTCTCGCCGCAACCTACCCACTGGAGGAGCTGCGCGAGGCGCAAGCCGCCTTTATCACCAAACAGCACACCGGGAATATTGTGGTGATCCCATGACCCTGGACGACGTATTAGAGGCTGCTCGGCAATTGCATCAGGCGCACCCTGATCTGTCGGATTTCGGCGCGTGGCCTACGGACCTGACCGCAACTCAACTACAGCCAAGCCCTATTCCTGCCGCTGATCTAGTGCGCAATTTCGATGCAGCCGGCAGCGAAACGACCAAAGCCTTGTCCGACGCGATCAAGGCCACCGCGCATCTGGCCCATTGGAAGGTGACCTATACCGAGGATGAAGTCGGCGCCGATTTCCTCAATCGCTATGGTTATTACGAGTTGTTCGGCCCGACCGGTCATTTCCACTCGACCCAGTTGCGGGGCTACGTGGCCTATTGGGGGGCGGGCCTACACTATGACTGGCACAGCCATCAGGCCGAAGAACTGTATCTGACGCTGGCCGGAGGGGCCGTGTTCCGGGTTGCGGGCGATGACAGCTTTGTCGGGCCGAACCAGACGCGTCACCATGACAGCTGGCAAAGCCACGCGATGACCACAACCGACCAACCGATCCTGACATTTGTCCTCTGGCGCGGCGAAGGCATGGGCGATCTGCCACGGATGGACGCCGCATGAAGATCACCCGCATCCGCATCTACCAGACCGGTCTGCCCTATGTGGGCGGGGCTTACGTCTGGGGTGCGGGCAATGCGATTGAAACGGCCATCGCTTCGGTCGTTGTCATCGATACCGATGCTGGTTTGCAGGGCTGTGGAGAGTTCACGCCCTGTGGCGAGAACTACATGATTGCCCATTCCGAAGGCGTGGTGGCACTGGCGCGTTTGGTAGCGCCAAAGCTGTTAGGGGAAGATCCCCGCCAGGTGGCGCGCATCGAACAATTGATGGATCATCTGGTTCAGGGGCACGGCTACGCCAAGGCTCCGTTCGACGCGGCGTGCTGGGATATTCTGGGGCAGGCCTGTGATCAGCCGGTCTGGATGCTGCTGGGGGGCAAGCTGACCGATGGTGCCCCAATGTACCGGGTGGCGCCGCAAAAGGCCGTGGATGAGACCGTGGCTGAGATGAATGCCTGTCGGGATCAGGGTTATCGCCAGTTTCAGATCAAGGTCGGCGGCGACTGGGTCACTGACATTGACCGCATCCGAACCACAGTGCCTTTGCTGCAACCGGGTGAAAAAGCGATGGCCGACGCCAATCAGGGCTGGCGTGTGGACAATGCGATCCGGGTGGCGCGGGCAACGCGCGATCTGGATTTCATTCTGGAACAGCCCTGCCGCACCTATGAGGAATGCCAGCAGGTGCGCCGCGTCGCCGAACAGCCAATGAAGCTGGATGAATGTGTCACCGGCATCCACATGGCGCAGCGCATCGTTGCGGATCGCGGGGCCGAGATCTGTTGCCTGAAAATCTCGAACCTCGGTGGCCTCAGCAAGGCGAGGCGGGTGCGGGATTATCTGGTGGAAAACCGCATTCCCGTTGTCAGCGAGGACACCTGGGGCGGAGAGATCGCCACCTCGGTCGTGGCGCATTTCGCAGCCTCGACCCCCGAGGAATTTCTGCAGAACACCACCGACCTGATGAACTATAACACCCGGTCCACCGGGATCGGTGGGCCAGTGTCCCGAGATGGCAATCTTTACTCCACTGATACACCCGGACTGGGTGTGTCCCCGGATTTCGAAAGCCTTGGCCGGCCGATTGAGGAGTTCAGCTTATGAGACAACAAGCCGTTGCCACTCAGATGATTGACGATGACCGGGTACGCGTAACGCGGTTCGACTTCGTGCCCGGTGCAGAAACGGGATGGCACCGCCATACGATGGATTACGTCATCACGGCCATCACCGACTGCCAAATGCGTCTGGAATTGCCCGATGGATCGGTCAGTGACGTAACGGTTCCCGCTGGAACAACGTATCGACGCGATGAAGGGGTCGAACACAACGTGATCAACGCGGCGGACACCCCAATGTCCTTTGTCGAAGTGGAGCTGAAATGAAGATCACCCGGATATCGGTTTTCCAAATCGACTTGCCGCTGGAGCATCCCTATTGGCTGTCCGGCGGGCGACTGAAGTTCGAAACGCTCGACGCGACGCTGGTGAAAATCGAAACTGATGCAGGACTGGTGGGATGGGGTGAGGGCACCCCTTGGGGTCACACTTACGTGCCCGCGCACGGACCGGGCATCCGCTCCGGGATTGAAACGATGGCTCCGTTCATCCTCGGCCTTGATCCGCGCAAAGTGCTCGAGGTGGAGCGGACCATGGATTTAGCACTGCCCGGGCACCTCTATGCCAAAGGCCCGATCGACATGGCCTGCTGGGATATCGCCGGTCAGGCGGCGGGCCTGCCAATCGCTGATTTGATGGGGGGCGGGTCACGCTCGCCGCGCCCAATTGCTTCTTCGGTCGGAGCCAAGACCATCGAAGAAACCCGTGAGGTGATGGAGCGTTATCGCAGCCGCGGCTACATCGCCCATTCGGTGAAGATCGGCGGCGATGTGGAACGTGACATCGCCCGCGTCCGCGACGTGGAAAGCATCCGGCGTCCGGGTGAGATCATCCTCTACGACGTCAATCGCGGCTGGACCCGGCAACAGGCCCTGCGGGTGATGAGCGCCTGCGAGGACCTGAACGTTATGTTCGAACAACCCGGCGAGACGCTGGATGATATCGCCGCTATCGCAGGCCGTCATGCCTCACCCGTGTCGGTGGATGAAAGTCTTGTCACACTGCAGGATGCTGCCCGCATTGCCCGCGACGGTCTGGCCGAGATATTCGGGATCAAGTTGAACCGAGTCGGCGGCCTGACCAAAGCCGCACGGATGCGGGATATCGCGCTGGCGCATGGGATCGACATGTTCGTGATGGCGACCGGTGGCACAGTTCTGGCCGATACCGAAGCGCTGCATTTGGCCGCCACCATCCCGGATGACAATTGCCATGCAGTTTGGGCCTGTCAGGACATGATCACCGTCGATATCGCCGGCGGTCGCGGGCCGCGAAACATCGACGGCCACCTGCGCCTGCCGGAAAAGCCCGGCCTCGGCGTACACCCCGACGAAGACACCTTGGGCAACCCAGTCGCAACCTACGAGGCCCCGTGATGATCCGCCTCTTCATCTGGCCAAAAATGCCCCGGGGCGTGAATTGGCCGCAGGCCAAGAGAGGGGCTGGCCGCTCTGACAAAATCGCGCCCAAACGCAAAGGATGGGTTGAATGAAAATCAACAAGATAACCCTCTGGTCCGTCGACCTGACCAGCCATGAAACCTATCATATGGCCGAGGGCAAAACCTGCGCGACCGTGACCTCGCATATCCTGTGTCTTGAAACGGATAGCGGTCTGAAAGGCTGGGGCGAGGTCTGCCCGATTCCGCATTACCTGCCCGCCTATGCGGGCGGTGTACCGGCGTCTATCACGGAAATGGGGCCGGAAATTCTGGGCATCTCCCCGTTCGGGGCCGACGCACCGATGCGCAAGCTTGACGGCTTCCTGCAGGGTCACGCTTACGCCAAATCCATGGTCGATATCGCCCTGTGGGATCTGTTCGGGCAGGCCACCGGCCAACCGGTTTATGCCTTGCTTGGCGGTCGGACGCGCAAGGACATGCCGCTCTACCATTCGATCACCTGCATCGCCCCGGACGAGATGGCCCGCATCGCCCAGACCGCCTATCAGACCGGAATCCGCCAGTTTCAGGTCAAGCTGGGCGTGGAAGGCGATTGGCAGGCCGATGCTGAACGTCTGATCAAGGTGCGTGAGGCCGTGGGGCCGGGGCCGCTGGTCTATGGAGACTGGAACTGCGGCGCGTCGCGCTTGCAGGCAACTCGAACAGGGCGTGCTGTGGCGCATCTGGACGTGATGCTGGAACAGCCCTGCAAAACGCTGGAAGATTGCGCCGCCGTAAGGCAGGCCACCGGTCTGCCGATGAAGATTGATGAAAACGCCCACGATCTGGCCTCGCTGCTGCGCGCGCATGAGCTGGGCAGCATGGATGCCGTCGCGCTGAAACTGTCGAAATTCGGCGGGCTGTCGGCCATGCGTCGGGCGCGGGACCTGACCGTGCATCTGGGGGCTGAGATTTGCGCCGAATGCACGTGGGGCTCGGATATTGTAACCGCCGCATCACTGCATTTTGCTGCTTCGACTCCGCATGGATCGCTGCTGAACACCTGTGATTTGTCCTCGTATGTGGCCCCGCGCATTTGCCCGGACGCACCAAACCGTGAAGATGGCCGGATTGCCCCACCCGAAGGTCAGGGGCTAGGTGTGACCCCGGCCCCTGAAATCCTTGGTTCCCCGATATTGGAGATCGTGTGAGATGCTGAAGATCAACACTCAATCCGAATGGATCACCCGCGCGAGTAAGGTTCTACCCGCCGGGGGATTTGGCAATTTCGACCCCGGCATCATCATCGCTCGCGGTGACGGCAGTCGCGTCTGGGATGAGGATGGGAATGAATACGTCGATTATCTGATAGGTTCCGGTCCGATGCTGCTGGGCCATGGCCACCCTGAGGTGATGGAGGCCGTGCTGGAACAACTGCCCAAGGGCATGACTTTCTTTGCCAACAACTCCAAGGGCATCGAACTGGCCGAGGCCATCGTCGAGGCCGTGCCTTGCTGCGAACAGGTGCGCTTTGTCGCCTCGGGCGGTGAGGCGGACATGTATGCGATCCGTCTGGCCCGCGCCTATACCGGGCGCAACAAGATCCTGAAATTCGAAGGCGGCTATCACGGGATGAGCGCCGAGGCGCAGATGAGCCTCGCCCCCAGCCGTCGGGTCAATTTCCCGCAGGCGGTGCCGGACAGCGCCGGTATTCCCGACAGCGTGGCCGAACAGATGCTGATTGCGCCCTACAATGACCTTGAGGCCGTCGCGGCGCTGTTGGATGAACATGACGACATCGCCGCGATCATGGTCGAACCGCTGCAGCGGATCATTCCGCCACTGCCCGGATACCTGCAGGGTCTGCGTGATCTGTGTGACAAGCACAGCGTTCTGCTGATTTTTGATGAGATCGTCACAGGATTCCGTCTGGCCTATGGCGGCGCGCAGGAAAGATACGGGGTAACGCCCGATATCTGCACGTTGGGCAAGATCATCGGTGGTGGCTTCCCTCTGGCCGCGCTGGGCGCCAGCGCCGAGATCATGAAGCATTTCGACAAGGCGCAAGTGGGCGAGGAGGGCTGGCTGATGCAGCTGGGCACCCTGTCGGGCAACCCCGTGGCCTCGGTCGCGGGTCTGAAAACCATGGAGGTTCTGAGGCGGGACGGCGTCTATGATCAGCTCCGTGCGACCGGGGCGACACTGCAGCATATGCAGGTGGACGCGCTGACCAAAGCAGGTGTTCCGCACCAGATCGTCGGAGATGAAACGCTGTTCGACATCTATTTTACCGATGGCGTTTGCCGCGACTATCGCAGCGCCAGACATGACGACACTGCCCGCAACACGCTCTACAACGATACGTTGCGTGCCCATGGGATTTTCAAATCCCCCGGCAAGCTATATCCGTCGTTGGCTGTGACCGACGCCGATCTGGAACAAACTCGGACGGCTGTTGAAAAGGCCGTGCAGGCGCTCTGCGCTGTCTGATACCCTGATCTGAAAAGAAGTGGGCCGCTGTCGAAATATGACAGCGGCCCTAACCGATCAGTGATTTGGTTCAGTCTCGCCCCCTCGAATACCACTTAAGCGAATATACTGAAAAAACTTTCGACTTTATCGAGACTGTTCCTTCATCTCATCGGTATGTCACCTTAATGCCAGACCGGGATGCAACCTACAGTGAAGTAATTCACATTACGCGAATTTTCTTTAATTTCTCCATTCGAAGAAGCCTGGACCAGCCTTTTGCAACAGCGAATGCGCCATTGCACGGCCCATTTCGGCACCGTCAGTAATTGCGCTGGTGAGATCTTCGGAAATCGCCTCAGAACCATCGGGGCGCAGCACTTCGCCGCGCAGGCGCAGCTGATCACCCTGCACTTCAGCCAGCCCGGCGATAGGTGTTTCGCACGAGCCATCCAGCGCGGCCAGCAGGGCGCGTTCGGCGGTAAGGCGCTGGCCGGTTTCAGTGTGGTGGATCGCCTCAAGCATACCCGCAGCGCGGGAATCGACACTGCGCCTCTCGATGCCGATTGTGCCCTGAGCAATGGCGGGCAGCATGTCCTCGGGCGCGATGGCGGTGGCGGGGACGTCGTCCATGTTCAGACGGCGGATGCCAGCCATGGCCAGAAACGTGCAGTCCGCCACGCCATCGGCCAGTTTCTTCAGCCGGGTCTGAACGTTGCCGCGGAACTCGACCACATTCAGATCGGGCCGCCGGTTCAGCAGTTGCGCCCGGCGGCGCAGAGATGAGGTGCCGACCACCGCGCCCTGTGGCAGGTCGTGGATCGAGCTCAGGCTGGGTGAAATGAACGCGTCGCGCACATCCTCACGCGGCAGGAAGGTGTCCAGCACCAGCCCCTCGGGCTGTTCCACCGGCATGTCCTTGGTGGAATGCACCGCGATGTCGATATCGCCGCGCAGCATCGCCTCTTCGATCTCCTTGGTGAACAGGCCCTTGTTGCCGATCTCTTTCAGCGGGCGGTCTGCGTCGATCATGGCGCGGTTGTCGCCGGTGGTTTTGATCACCACGATCTCGAACGCCTCTTCGGGCAGGTCGAAGGCCGTACCCAGCCGTTGCCGGGTTTCATAGGCTTGCGCCAGCGCCAGGGGCGAGCCACGGGTGCCGATCTTGAGCGGTGAGGCGGGTGTGGGCAGGTTCAGTGTCATGCGCACAGCTTTAGTCGCGTCACATTGCCCTGACAATGGGGGCATGGCTTGACAAATTGCCGCCGAAGGATGACCCGTTGCGGCAAACCGGATGATTGGGGGCAAAGATGGCCGAGACAAAGAAACTGCTGCGAGCGCTGGCGGGCGAGGTACAGGACGTGCCGCCGATCTGGATGATGCGTCAGGCCGGGCGGTATCTGCCGGAATATCGGGCGACTCGGGCGCAGGCCGGAGATTTCCTGTCGCTGTGCTACAATCCGGAACTGGCCGCCGAGGTGACCCTGCAGCCGATCCGCCGCTATGGCTTCGACGCGGCGATTCTGTTTGCTGATATCCTGCTGGTGCCACAGGCGCTGGGCGCAGACCTGTGGTTTGTCACCGGCGAAGGCCCGCGCCTGTCGACGATCACACAGCAATCCGAATTCGATGCGCTGAAACCGGTTGATGCCATTCACGAGACCCTGTCGCCGGTCTATGAGACGGTGCGCATTCTGTCACGGGAATTGCCGTCCGAGACGACTCTGATCGGGTTTGCGGGTGCGCCGTGGACGGTTGCGACTTACATGATCGCCGGGCGCGGCACGCCAGACCAAGGACCGGCCCATGCGCTGCGCGAAGAAAACACCGCCCTGTTCGAGGCGCTGTTGGAGCGGATCACGCTGGCGACGATCGAATACCTGTCGGCGCAGATTGAGGCCGGGGCTGAAGTGGTCAAGATTTTTGACAGCTGGGCCGGGTCGCTGAAAGGCGACGCCTTTCAGAAATATGCGGTCGAGCCCTGCCGCGTGATTACGCAGGCCATCAAGGAACGCCATCCCGGCATCCCGGTGATCGGCTTCCCGCGTGAGGCGGGCGATGGGTATATCGGGTTCGCCAAGGCAACCGGTGTGGATTGTGTGGCGCTGGACAACTCGGTGTCGCCGGAATGGGCTGCCGAGCATGTGCAGGCGGATGGCTGCGTTCAGGGCAACCTGGCCTCGTCCCATATGGTGACCGGCGGGCAGGTTTTGGTCGATGAGACGCGGCGGATTGTCGAGGCGTTCTCGAAGGGGCCGCATATCTTCAACCTCGGTCACGGGATCACACCGGATGCGGATCCGGAAAACGTACAGTTGATGATCGACACGGTGCGCGGGCGGTAAGCAAGGGAAGGGGGCCAGCCCCCTTCTTGACCTACGGCCAATTCATCCCCCGGGATATTTTTGGCCAGATGAAGACGCGGATTTTTGCTGCGCCTTGAGTTCGTTCAGGATGTCCTGGCGATGCTCTCCGCGGGTTGGGCTGGATTTGGGGTGCCATTCGGAGGTTGAGAATCTCGGTGCAGCGGCGGCTTGCAGGGTGTCCTCTGTTTTGCGCCACGTCTGGCGGGCGGCATTCATCGGGTGGGTTTTTGCTTCGGTCGGGCTGAGGACCGGCGCGACGCAGGCATCGGTGCCTTGGAAAAGATCCGCCCAGTGATCCCGGGTGTTGCCGGCGAAGATGTCAGACAGGCGTTGAGTGAGGGCAGTCCAGGTCGCGCGATCAAATTGCGATTGGAAGTCAAGGTCGTCCGACAACCCCATCTTTTGCAAAAACAGCGCATAGAATTTGGGTTCTAGGCATTGAACCGTTACGAAACCGCCATCGGAACAAATGTAGGTGCGACTCCAATGGGGGCCGTCCAGCAGGCTTTGGCCGCGCTTGTCCGACAGGTTGCCGGATTGGTTCAGGCTCATGAGAAGGTTCATCATATGCGCCGAGCCATCGTAGATCGCGGCATCGACCACCGTGCCCTGGCCTGTTCTCTGCGCGTTCAGCAGCCCGGCCAAAATGCCTGCGACCAGATACAGGGCGCCGCCGCCAATGTCACCGACCAGCGTTGCAGGCGTTTGCGGTGCTTGGCCGGGCGGAGAAGCGTACCAGAGCGCGCCGGACAGGGAGATATAATTCAGGTCATGCCCGGCTGTGTCAGACAAGGGACTGTCCTGACCCCAACCCGTCATCCGTCCATAGACCAGCCCGGGGTTCATCTCATGGCAGGGTTCCGGGCCGAGGCCAAGTTTCTCCATCACACCGGGGCGGAACCCTTCGATCAGCGCATCGGCCGAGGCGATCAGGCGTTTGGCGATTTCCAGATCACTTGCGTCCTTCAGGTCCAGATCAATCGACCTCTTGCCGCGATCCAAAACCGAGCGTTCCGGCATCCCCGGTGTTGCGGCCTGACCTTTGCGGTGGATGGTGATCACATCGGCGCCCATATCCGCCAGCAGCATGGCGGCAAAGGGGGCAGGGCCCAGCCCCTCAACCTCAATGATCCGAATACCTTTCAGCATGGTCCCCCCTTCGATTAACCGCAGGGTCCCGGGATCGCCGGTAAATTGCAAGGCCAGAGGTTAAACCCGCAAAAAAGCGCAGGGCCTTATGCGAAATTGGCCTGTTCTGCGCCGATGGGCCGGGGTAGGGTCGCCGCCAGAACAGGGAACTTGCATGACGACCATTCTTTCGATCAAGGATCTGCGCAAATCCTATGCTGACGGGTTTGAGGCGCTGAAAGGCGTGTCTCTGGACATTGAGCAGGGGGAGATTCTGGCGCTGTTGGGGCCGAACGGGGCGGGCAAGACGACGCTGATTTCGACCATCTGCGGGATCACCACGCCGACCTCGGGCTCGGTGACGGTGGGTGGCCATGACATCCAGACAGACTTCCGCGCCGCGCGTCGGATGATTGGTTTGGTTCCGCAGGAAATCGCGCTGGAGCCTTTCGAAAAGGTCTGGAACACGGTGCGCCTGTCGCGCGGGTTGTTCGGGCTGGGCCGTGACAATGCTATGATTGAGGATGTTCTGCGCAAGCTGTCTCTGTGGGACAAACGCAAGAACGCCATCAAGGAACTGTCGGGCGGTATGAAGCGCCGGGTGCTGATCGCCAAGGCGCTGGCACACGAACCGCGTGTTCTGTTTCTGGATGAACCTACCGCCGGTGTTGATGTCGAGTTGCGCAAGGACATGTGGGAGATCGTGGCCGAACTGAAGCGGGCCGGCGTCACCATCATCCTGACCACGCATTACATCGAAGAGGCCGAGGCCATCGCCGACCGTGTCGGTGTCATCGATAAGGGTGAGCTGCTTCTGGTTCAGGACAAACACACGCTGATGGCGCAGATGGGTAAAAAGCAACTCGAGGTGATGCTGACCGAGCCGATCCAAGCCATCCCTGACAGTCTGGCAGCGCATAATCTGGCGCTGAACGGCAATGGGGATGCGCTGGTCTATACCTATGACACCCATGCCGACCGCACCGGCATCACCACGTTGCTGAATGACGTGGCTCAGGCTGGGCTGGTGTTGCGCGACGTGCAAACCCGCCAGTCGAGCCTGGAAGAGATATTCGTCAATCTGGTGTCCGGAGAGCCCGCATGAACTGGTCCGCCATTGCCGCCATCTACCGCTTCGAAATGGCCCGGTTCTTTCGGACATTGGCGCAGAGCTTTCTGTCTCCGGTCCTGTCGACATCGTTGTATTTCGTGGTGTTCGGCACTGCCATCGGCAGCCGTATCCAAGAGGTTGAGGGCGTGTCCTATGGCGCTTTCATCGTGCCGGGGCTGATCATGTTGTCGGTGGTGATGCTGGCGATTTCCAATGCGTCCTTCGGCATCTATTTCCCCAAGTTTCTGGGCACGATTTACGAACTGCTTTCGGCCCCGGTGAACTTTATCGAGATCGTGATCGGCTATGTCGGGGCGGCTGCCACGAAATCGCTGTTTGTCGGGCTTGTGATTCTTATTACGGCTACGTTTTTTGTAGACATACGCATTCAACACCCGCTTGCGATGGCAGCATTTCTGATCCTGTCCTGCCTCAGCTTTTCGCTGTTGGGGTTCATCATCGGCATCTGGGCCAGCAACTTTGAGCAAATGTCGCTGGTGCCGCAACTTGTAGTGACGCCGTTGATCTTTCTGGGCGGGACGTTCTACTCGATCTCGATGCTGCCGCCGGTGTGGCAGACCATCACCCTGTTCAACCCGGTGGTCTATCTGATTTCGGGGTTTCGGTGGTCGTTCTACGGATTGGCGGATGTGCCGATCGGTTTCAGCTTGTTGGCCATTGTGGCGTTTACCGGCCTGTGTCTGGGCATTATCTGGTGGATATTCAAAACCGGCTGGCGCATTCGCAGCTAGGTTGTATCAGGCGTTGCATTTTTGCCCACTGACCTTGGGAAATGTGTTCACGTCACAACTATCGGCCAAACGGTCCCTTGTTTACCGGTTGGGTGCACTCTACATCGGCATCCATGAAACTCAGCCTGCCGTTTCTTAAAAAGCAACCCTGCGTGGCCGTTGTGCGCCTGTCCGGTACCATCGGAATGGCCGGTCGTGGGTCGATGTCCGACACTGCACTGGCCCCTGTGCTTGAGAAAGCCTTTCGCAAGGGCAAACCCGCTGCCGTCGCGCTTGAGGTCAACTCGCCCGGTGGCTCACCCGTTCAAAGCTCGATGATCGGCGCACGTATCCGGCGGTTGTCCGAGGAACTGAAAGTGCCGGTCATCGCCTTCGTCGAAGACGTGGCGGCCTCGGGAGGCTATTGGCTGGCGGCTGCGGCGGATGAAATCTACGCCGATGACAGTTCGGTTTTGGGGTCGATCGGGGTGATCTCGTCCGGCTTTGGTGCCCATGTCCTGTTGAAACGGCAGGGGATCGAGCGGCGGGTTCACACGGCGGGTCAGTCGAAATCCATGCTCGACCCGTTTGCACCCGAAAAGAAAGAGGATGTCGCGCGGCTGGAAACCCTGCTGGCTGATATCCACGAAAATTTCATCACCCATGTCAAAACCCGGCGCGGCGGAAAGCTGGACGAAGGTCAGGACCTGTTCACCGGGGAAATCTGGCTGGCGCGGCGCGCGCAGGAACTGGGTCTGATCGACGGCATCGCGCATTTGAAACCGAAGATGCAGGAACGTTTTGGCGACAAGGTCAAATTCCGCCGCTACGGGCTGCGCAAGCCGATCTGGTCGCGTTTTGGTGCGTCTCTGGCGCAGGATGCCATCGCCGGGCTTGAGGAGCGCGCCGCCTACGCGCGTTTCGGTTTGTGACGTGATTATCAAGATTGTCACCCTGTTTCTGATCGCCATGGGCGTGCTGGCGATGTTCGGTAAGCTGCGCTTTCCGGGGCAGAAACGGCTGCAATCTTCAAGATGTCCGCGCTGCGGTCGGTTCAGGATCGGTAAAGGCCCCTGCGCCTGCGAAAAAGGAGGCCGTTCATGACGGCATGGCTGTTATCCGGCCTTGGGCTGCTGATCCTGCTGCTGGCGGGTGACGCACTGGTGCGCGGTGCGGTGAACCTGAGCCTGCGCATGGGCGTACCTGCGCTGATCGTCAGCCTGACCATTGTGGCCTTTGGCACCTCGGCGCCCGAGCTTCTGATTGCCATCAGCGCGATCAAGGAAAACGCACCGGGCATTGCGCTGGGTAACGTGGTCGGGTCGAATACAGCAAATATCCTGCTGGTTCTGGGCGTTCCGGCCCTGCTGTCGACGCTGCACACCAGCGAATGCAACAGCCGCAGGAACTATGTCTTTATGCTGCTGGCATCGGTGCTGTTCATTGGTTTGGCCTTCTGCGGCGTGTTTACTGTGTTCAGCGGGGCGATCCTGCTGGCAGCCTTGGGCTTGGTCCTCTGGAATGCCTTCCGCGAAGCACATGCGCATCGCAAAGCCTGTGGTCAGGCCTGCGCCGACGACGAAGAACTGGACGGTCTGGAAGAGGCCGATCCCAACATGCCCTACTGGAAGATTTCGATCTATCTGGTGCTGGGCCTGATCGGCCTGCCGATGGGGGCGCACTTGCTGGTGGAATACGCCACGGTCATAGCCCTCACCTACGGCGTCAGCGAAACGGTGATCGGTCTGACTTTGGTGGCAGTCGGAACCTCTCTGCCGGAGTTGGCGACTACGGTGATGGCCGCAATGCGGCGGCAGGCTGACGTGGCGCTGGGTAATGTGATCGGGTCGAACATATTTAACCTGTTGGCCATCGTGGGCATAGCCACATTGGTTGGCCCTATTCCCGTTGACCCGGAATTCCTGCGGTTCGACTTGTGGGTCATGCTGGGCGCGTCACTGCTGTTGATCCCATTCGTGTTTTTCAAACAGGATATTACACGTGCCTGGGGCATTGTGTTGACTCTGTTATATGCGGTCTACGTCTTCGTATTGCTGGCGTGATTTGACTGAGAGGAAGCATCAATGACCCGAGCGTTAGTGACCGGTGCCGGAATTCGCCTTGGCCGGGCAATGGCGCTGTATCTGGCGCGCCGCGGCTATGACGTCGCCATACATTATGCAACCTCGGAGCAACCCGCGCAGGAGACCGTGGCCGAGGTTCAGGCCTTGGGGCGCAAGGCAGTGGCTTTGCAGGTGGACTTGTTGGACGAAACACAGGTTAGCGCGCTGCTGCCCCGTGCCGCCGAGGCGCTGGGCGGACCAATCACCTGTCTGGTTAACAACGCCTCGATCTTTGAATACGACAACATCCGCACGGCCACCCGGCAAAGCTGGGACCGGCATATGGACAGCAACCTTCGTGCGCCCTTCGTGCTGACGCAGGCTATGGCCGAACAGGGGCTGATGCCCGAAACGGATGAGGCGGGCGAACCTGTCGCCATCGGTTTGATCGTCAATATGGTCGATATGCGGGTGCGCAAGCTGACACCTGAATTCATGTCCTACACCATCGCAAAGATGGGCTTGTGGGCGCTGACTCGTACCGCTGCGCAGGCGCTGACGCCCGCGATCCGCGTCAATGCCATCGGCCCCGGCCCAACGATACAGGGGCACCGGCAATCCGAAGATCACTTCAAAGCACAGCGCGCCAACACGGTATTGGAGCGCGGCTCGAACCCCTCGGATATCACTGCTGCTTTGGGGTATTTTCTGGACGCACATGCCGTCACCGGACAGCTTTTATGTGTGGATGGAGGTCAGCATCTGGGATGGCAAACGCCGGATGTTTTGGGCATAGAATAGACATATTCGCTGCAAGTTTTGCACTGCTCGCATTTCCGTTACCTGTCCGTTACAAAAATGTCTTTTTTTTCATATACTTGCATTGCGTATAAAATAAAAATGTTTAAAATCAAAAACTTAAGTATGTGCCTATTTTTTGTGCAACTCATTGAATCCATAAGTATACAAGGGGATTTCGTCTTCTCTGAAAACTTATCTGCATAGTTATCCACAGAAACGGTGGATTTGTTTTCTCTTGATCTGAGGCTCGCGAGATTGCAGCCATAGACAGGGAATCATATCTCAGGCCCATGACCACCCAGAACGAATCGAACCCCGAGACTCAGCCCACTGGCTACGCTTGCATCCAGCGCCATGCGAAAACGCTGGACAACTCGCCCGGTGTGTACCGGATGCTGGATGCGGACAGCCGGGTTTTGTACGTGGGCAAGGCGCGGAACCTGAAGGCGCGGGTGTCGAACTACACCCGTCCGGGGCATTCGGGGCGGATCGAAAAGATGATCGCCTCCACCGCTTCGATGATGTTTCTGACCACCCGGACCGAGACCGAGGCGCTGCTGCTGGAGCAGAACCTGATCAAGCAGCTCAAGCCCAAATACAACGTACTGCTGCGCGACGATAAGAGCTTTCCGAACATTCTGGTCGCCAAGGATCATGCCTATCCGCAGATCAAAAAGCACCGCGGCGCAAAGAAGGAAAAGGGCGCCTATTTCGGTCCTTTCGCCAGTGCCGGTGCGGTGAATCGGACCCTGAACCAGTTGCAAAAGGCATTCCTGCTGCGCAATTGCTCGGATTCGATGTTTGAAAGCCGCACGCGGCCTTGTTTGCTCTATCAAATCAAACGCTGTTCCGGACCCTGTGTCGGGCTGATTTCTGAGGGCGATTATCGCGAAAGCGTCAAGGATGCGGAACGCTTCCTTTCGGGGCGGTCGACCAAGGTGCAAGAGGAGTTGGCCGAGCAGATGATGGCCGCCTCCGAGGCGATGGAGTTCGAACGCGCCGCCGGTCTTCGCGACCGTATCCGGGCGCTAACGCAGGTGCAGACCAGCCAGGGTATCAACCCGCGCGGCGTGGCCGAGGCGGACGTGATCGGCCTTTATATGGATAGCGGGCAGGCTTGCGTTCAGGTGTTCTTTATCCGCGCCAACCAGAACTGGGGGAACAAGGATTTCTATCCTCGGGTTGGTGCCGATGTGTCTCCGGCTGAGGCGATGGAGGCGTTCCTTGGCCAGTTCTACGACAACAAGGAGCCGCCCCGGCAGTTGATCCTGTCTGACGGGATCGAAAACGCAGATCTCATGGAACAGGCTTTGTCTGAGAAGGCAGGGCGCAAGGTTGAAATCCTCGTGCCTCAGCGTGGCGAGAAACAGGAATTAGTCGCCGGTGCCCTGCGCAACGCGCGCGAGTCTTTGGCGCGTCGCATGTCTGAAAGTGCGACGCAGGCCAAGCTGCTGCGTGGTGTGGCCGAGGCGTTTGATCTGGATAACCCGCCGGGCCGGATCGAGGTTTACGACAACTCGCACATTCAGGGTACCAATGCTGTCGGTGGCATGATCGTGGCTGGCCCCGAAGGGTTCATGAAAAACGCCTATCGCAAGTTCAACATTCGCGGTGACGACCTGACCCCCGGCGATGACTTCGGGATGATGAAAGAGGTTCTGACTCGCCGCTTCACCCGCCTGCAAAAGGAAGACCCGGATCGGGAAAAGGGTATGTGGCCCGACCTTCTACTGATCGACGGCGGCGCCGGGCAGGTCAGCGCGGTGCATGAGATCATGGTCGAACTTGGCGTCGAAGACATCCCGATGGTGGGTGTTGCCAAAGGTGTCGACCGCGACCACGGCAAGGAAGAGTTTCACCGCATCGGCCAGCGCGCTTTTGCCCTGAAACGCAACGATCCCGTGTTGTACTTCATCCAGCGTCTACGGGATGAGGCGCACCGGTTCGCCATCGGCACCCACCGCGCCAAACGCGCCAAGGCCGTAGGGGCAACACCGCTGGACGAAATCCCCGGTGTGGGCGCCGCGCGCAAACGTGCCTTGCTGACTCATTTCGGCAGTGCCAAGGCGGTCAGTCGCGCCAATCTGGCGGACTTGAAAGCCGTTGACGGGATCTCAGCCGGGCTGGCGCAAAAGGTCTATGATTTCTTCCACGACAAGGGCTAGGCCTGTCGTCCACGCCAAAGGATATACAACCCCGAGGCCACGATCAGCGCGCTGCCGATCCACATGGTCTGATCCAATTGCTCTCCAAACATGACCACACCCAAACCGACGCCAAACAACAACCGTGAATAGCGGAACGGTGTAACCGCCGAGACTTCACCGGTGCGCATGGCTTTCATCAGCGCCGAGTACGCTGCGGTGCCCATCAGGATCGCGCCGCCCACATGCAGGCTGGTGTGCAGGTCTAGCGGTGCCATCGGTACGCCTTCCCAGAACCGATAGGCTAGGCCCGCGATAATGATGCAGAGGAAGCCGTAGAACCCCAGCACTTCGGTCCCGAGTGTTGCGGGTGCGGCGCGGCTGGCCAGATCGCGCCCGGCAAAGCCCAGCATCCCCAACACCGCAAGGATGGACAGGGCGGAGAAACTGTCTCCGGTCGGTTGGATGATGATCACAACGCCTATCAGACCGATCAAAATGGCGCTCCAACGGCGCCAGCCGACCGCCTCGCCAAAGAACAGCGCCGCACCTGCGACCACGACCAGAGGTGTGGCCTGCAGGATAACGGTCGCAGCTGACAGGGGTGTCAGCGTGATCGCCAGCACATAGAACAGCCGCCCTAGGATCTCGAATAGCACCCGCACCTTCATCGGGCGCGACAGTACGTCCCTGTGAAACAGGTTGGTGCCCTGCAGAAGCGCCACCGCCGCAAAGATCACGGTTCCCCCGGCGCCGAACAAGACCAGAATTTGCCAGATCGGCAACGCGGCGGACGCGCCTTTTAACAGCGCATCTTCCAGCGCGAATAGCGCCATTCCGGCGATCATCCACGCGCTGCCGATCAGGTTGGATCGGGGGTCGGTTTGAATATGTGCGGTCATGCTGTGCGGTCGCTCCTAAGCCGTCCGCCAATCTGACCGCAAAGCCACCGCGCGCCAAGCAGTATCTGACTGAGAGTTCCCGGTTGCGACCCTTTGCCCTTTGGCCCTGCAACTGCCTGTGATCGGGCCAGTTTTTTGCCGGCCCGTCTTTTCTGCACCGAACCGGCGATGTAGTGTCGGTCCATGAAGTGGAACCTGCCCAATATTCTGACCGTGCTGCGCCTGCTTGCGGCCCCCGGTCTGGCCGTAATGTTTCTGTATTTCACCCGTCCCTATGCCGACTGGTTCGCGCTGATCTTGTTCATGACAGCAGCGATCACCGACTGGTTCGATGGCTATCTGGCCCGTGCGTGGAAACAGGAAACCAAGATGGGCGCGATGATGGACCCGATTGCCGACAAGGCGATGGTGGTGATCGCGCTGATGATCCTTGTGGGTTATTCGACCGAACATTGGACGCCGTGGCTGGTGCTGCCCGCCACCGTGATCCTGTTCCGCGAGGTGTTCGTTTCAGGCCTGCGCGAATATCTGGGGGATACGGCCGGCACGCTGAAGGTGACCAAGCTGGCCAAGTGGAAGACAACCGCGCAGATGGTTGCCATCGCGGTTCTGTTCTCACAGGGGATATTTGAACACTATTTTGTCATGGCCACCTTTGGGATGGACGCCGCCACGATGGATCAAGTTCTGACCGGACAGGTTGAGGACCTGAACCACATCCGCTGGCATCTGGAAGGGATGTTCTGGTCCGGCCGCATCGGTTTGTGGCTGCTGTGGATTGCCGCCACGCTGACATTGATCACCGGTTATGACTACCTACGTAAAGCCATGCCCCATCTGAAGGAGAGCTAACCGATGGACGTGCTGTATTTCGCTTGGGTGCGCGAACGCATTGGCCTGCCGAAAGAGAAGGTCGACACACAGGCCGCTACGGTCTCTGATCTGGTGGCCGAACTCAGCGCACGCGAGGACCGCTACGCGGCGGCCTTCGCCGATCTGTCCGCGCTGCGCGTCGCGCTGGATCAGGAGCTTTCGGATTTTGACGCTTCGCTGGCTGGCGTACGCGAGGTTGCATTCTTCCCGCCGATGACCGGTGGCTAAGATGCGTATCGCAGTTCAGGAAGAGGCGTTTGATCTGGGAGCCGAGGCCAACGCATTCGCGTCGGGCAACGCAGCCAACGGCGCGATCGTGACCTTCACAGGCGTCGTGCGCGATCTGGCCTCGGGCGATCTGGATGTGATGGAGATCGAGCATTACCCCGGCATGACCGAACGCGCACTGACCAAGATCGCTCAAGAGGCGCAATCACGCTGGTCGCTGGGCGATGTGCTGGTGATCCACCGTCACGGACGGTTGGCACCGGGGGACCGGATCATGATGGTGGCCACAGCCGCACCGCATCGCAAGGACGCGTTCGAAGCAGCGGAATACCTGATGGACTACCTGAAATCCCGCGCACCGTTCTGGAAAAAGGAAATCACCAAATCCGGTGAGGAATGGGTGGCCGCCAAGGACGAAGACGAAGACGCCTTGAGCCGTTGGTAGAGACAAGTTCCGGCACCCGCTTGTCGGATGCCGGAGTTGGCAGATCGGCTTAGCTGCTCTGTTCAGAATTGCAGGTGCGTGCTGCTTCAATAGCTTTAAGGGTACCGTCGAGGCTTACCGTAAAGCCGGTTTCTTTTTCCGGGAAGACGGTCATCTCGTATTTCTTCATGACGTCTTCAACGAATTGTGGATTGTTCGCCAGAATGTAGCCCCCCGTGTACCCGTCAGCGAGGTGCTTTGTTTTCTTGCGGGCTTCGGCCGAGTACACGTTGCCATCCAGTGACAATATAATCTCTTCCTTTTTGCCTTTTAAGCCGATGTCGTTTTGGGTGAAGACCCCGAGGTATCCCATTTCCTGATCTTTGGTCAGCCCCATCTGAACAACGTTGCTATTTTCGTCGACGCGTTCGATCAGGCAGGATCCACGGGTTTCGTCTACATAGATCGTCCAGCCGGACTCTTCGCCCCATTTTGTAAAGGTGTCATTCTCTGATGGGATAACATCGCTTGAGGCATATGCAGCGGTTGTGAAGAACATCCCAAGTATTGCGGCGGTCTTAGTTGTGTTATTGAGAATCATAGTACACTCCAGTTGCTTGGATCGTGAACAATTCAGTGTGCAGGCAAAAACACACCAATTCATATTATTGAATTTATTACTAAAATGAAGACGGCAGAATCTGACCGGCTAAAACCTGCCGATTAACCTAGCCTTTGCAATATCGGTAAGCGCGCAATTCGAAATGGTTGCATCAATCCGCGTTGTTGACGCGGCCGCGCAGTTCTTCGGCCTCTTGCCGGGCAGCGCGCAGGCCGTCCATGGCGGCGGCCAGTTCGGCTTCGGCCTGGGTCAACTGGTTGGTCAGTTCAGCTTCGCGCTGTTGCAGGTAAGTGATCGCCTGATCGCGGGTTTCCTCGGCCTCGTGCAATTCCTGGCTCATGCGGTCCAGATCGGCTACGTCGCTTTGGCGCACGCGGGACAGGCGGTGGGCCAGCCAGTTGGCGAACCAACCCATGCAGAAAGCCGCGAACAGGATGATGGCGGTGGCGATGATGAATTCGATTCTGTTCACTTTACTGGTCCCCTGCATCCGCGTCTGAGGCGGGTGTGTCCGTCTGTTCGGCCTCGATGGATTCTGCCTCGATCGCGTCCAGCCCGGTTTCGGTGTTTTCCACCGGCTCGGGGCGGATCAGCCGGAACTCGATCCGGCGGTTTTCCTCACGGCCTTCTTCGGTACCGTTGTCGGCAATCGGTTGCGTTTCCCCATAACCCACGGCGGTAAAGCTGGCGGTGGGCACGCGGCGGCCGCGCAATTCGTTCAGGATGGACTGAGCGCGCGACTGGCTGAGCTGCTGGTTCATCTCTTCGCGGCCCTGACTGTCGGTATGGCCCTGAATCTCCAGCCGGATCGGTCCGCATTCGCGCAGGATGTCTGCAATCTGGTTCACTGTATCGCGTGAGTCGGCGGCGACGGTAGCCGAGCCGGGCTCGAACGCGATTTTGGTGCCGGCCTGAACTTCGGCGATGCGTTCTTCGCACACTTCGGGATCTGGCAGTTTGTCCGCAGGTTCGGGCGGTTCCTGATAGGTGATCGACAGGGTGAATTCCTGCGCGTCGCCCAGTTTTTCAGACAGCAGGCCGGCGATCTGCGCTTTCGTCTCGGGGTCATGGCTGATGCCGTTCAGGACCAGATCGTCCGGAGTGACCGTCAGCGCGCCGTTATGCAACTGCGCTAGCGCCTCAAGCCCGGTCAGAACGCGCACCGGCCAGCCCATAGGCAACCCATCGGGCGCGATGCGGGTCGCGGTGTGGACCAATTCGGACCCAAAAGCGGCGCGGGCATAGCTGTCGACCATGTCGCGCTGGGTCTCGTCACCCAAACGTCCGCGCATCTGAACCAGCCCTTCGGGGCTGCGCGTGGCAGTGAATTCAGGGGGACCTTCTTCGCCCTCGGTTTCGGGGGGCGGCAGAATGGCGTGAAGGGCAAAGACCGGGGGCAGGGCGTTTTCAAGCTCACCCACCACGCGGTCGAATGCTCCGGCGGCAGTGCCTTCTGCAGCGGCCAGAGTGATATCCGCATCCGACATGGTCACCGAACCGCCGCCCAACTCGGCCAGAGCATTGATGCTCAGAACGGCAGCCTCGGACCAGCGGGGCGAGGGCACGCCCAAACCGATTGTGCAGCTATAGGGGCCGCTCATGCCCGCCTCTTGCGCGGCAGCAATGATCGCCTCGCGCGCATTTTCGTCCTGCGCCGAGCAGGCATCGAACTGGCCGCCATTCGCGTCGATCAGAAAGCGCAGGGTAAAGGGCGTGATCACCGGGCGCGGGGCCGAGATCGATAGCCCGATCCGCAGGCTTGGCGGCGCGGCGCGGGTCAGGTCCTGCTCCAGCCTTTCTTTTTCCTGCTGGCTGTCGGCAATTGCAGTGATCTTGACTAGCCCGGGACTGGCCGAGATTTTGGCGCGCGGCAGGCGCGTCAAAGCGTCAACGGCATAGGTGATCGCGGCGTCCCACCCGTTAGGCTTTGGATAGTCGGCGGTTTCCATGAGGTCCGCCACCGGGGCACCGCTGGCCAGATCGCTCAGCCGCTCCATCAGCGCCTCGCGGTCTTCGTTGGCAGGGATCAGGCCGATCACCGAGATGCCGCTGTCATTGCGCAGAATCTCGGCCGAGAACCGGGGCGCGGCCAGTTCGGTTGTCGGGGCCACCTGCATTTCGTCGATCACGCGTGAAGTGTCGACCTCGGTACCTGCTGCGGTCAGCGCGTTAAAACGAGTGGCCTCATCGGTGGCCGTTCCCGTCAGAACGACGCGCAAACCGTCCGAATGCACCTCGGCCCAGTCATGCCCCTTCAGGTCCAGCGCACGGCGCACGGCAAATTCGGACGTTTCTTCGACCTTGGTCACCGCAAAGCTGGCGGCCAGTAGACACAGGCCCGCAGACACAAGGAAGATTAGGCCAACAGCAAAGAAATAGGGCAAACGCATGTGCGGGTTATCGACTCCTCAAGCGATAAGGCGAACTCTTACAGAGCCGCGCGGTCAGGTGCAATCAGAGCAGCAGTGCGACGCAGAGGAAGATCAGCGGAATAAGGCCAGTGTCCCTGTTGGCGCGGAACAGTTGCAGCAGTTTCGCATTGTCCTCGATATCCAGCCCGCGCAATTGCCACGCCATATGCCAGCCCATCGTCCATGGTCCGCCTAGGGCAACGACCAGTGCAAGGATCGATGCCTGTGACAAAGCTCCGTCTATGATCGCCAGTCCCATCAGAAATACCGTGGCCACAAGGAAGTACTTCAGCCACCGCGCCGTATCGGTGCCAAACAGCCGGGCGGTGGATTTGATGCCGATCAGTTCGTCATCCTCGGCGTCCTGATGGGCATAAATCGTGTCATAGAACAGCGTCCAGGCGATCCCGGCCAGATAGAGGGTGATTGCAGGCACGCCGACCGTGCCGGTATGCGCCGCCCAGGCCAGCAGGATGCCCCAGTTGAAGGCCAGCCCCAGAAACACCTGTGGCCACCAAGTGAACCGCTTGGCAAAGGGATACACCGCCACCGGCAACAGCGACAGCACGCCCATGGCGATGGCGGCCTGATTGAAGCTCAGCAGAATTCCCAGCGCCAGCAGGCATTGCAGACCCATCCAGATCACTGCCTGTTTCACGCTGACTTGGCCCGAGGGGATCGGGCGCGACCGGGTGCGTTCGACCTGTCCGTCGAACTTGCGGTCAGTGATGTCATTCCATGTGCAGCCCGCGCCGCGCATCAGGAAGGCGCCTATGGCGCAGCCGATCGCGATCCACAGGTCCTCCCACCTTGGGTTGCCATCGCTCAGGATGGCCAGTGCCAGACCCCACCAGCAGGGAATCAGCAGCAGCCACGTGCCAATAGGCCGGTCCGCGCGGGAAAGGCGCAGATAAGGGCGGGCGAATGCGGGCGCATGTGTGTCGACCCAGTTGCCACTGACCGCATCTGCGACCTGACCGTCTGGTGTTGGGGCGTTGCCTTGCATATGTAACGTCTCATGAGTGCAAAGATCAGACTGTATGTAGAGCACCCTCTGGGTCAGGGGCAATCGGTAGATTTGACGCGCGAGCAGGCCCACTACCTGTTCGGCGTGATGCGTCTGGCCGTGGGCGGGCAGGTGGCCCTGTTCAACGGCAAGGACGGAGAATGGCTGGCCGAAGTCGCCGAGGCCGGCAAGCGCGGCGGTGTTCTGAGTTGTGTGGAACGGACCAAACCGCTGCAATTGCCGCCCGATCTGTGGTTCCTGTTTGCGCCGATCAAAAAGGCGCGCACCGATTTCATCGTTGAAAAAGCGGCGGAAATGGGTGTGGCGCGGATACTTCCGGTACAGACCGAGTTCACCAATTCAGAGCGCATCCGGCAGGACCGATTGCAGGCCCATGCCGTTGAGGCCGCCGAGCAATGCGGCGGCACTTTCGTGCCCGAGGTCACCGATCTGCAACGTCTGGATCGTGTGTTGGATAGCTGGCCCGAAGACCGCCAGCTGATGTTCTGTAACGAGGCCGAGGTTGGCTCGGCCCTGCGTTTGGCGGCGAATGAAAAGGGTCTGCCCTGGGCGATTCTGATCGGCCCCGAGGGCGGATTCTCGGACCGGGAGCGCGCGCGGCTGACGGCGCTGCCCTATGCGCATGTGGTTAGTCTGGGCCCGCGCATCCTGCGCGCGGATACGGCGGCGGTGGCGTCGCTGACCATGTGGCAACAGGCGCTGGGGGATTGGTCTTGAATTGGAGGCTGGCGACGGATGCGGACGTGCCAAAGATCGACGCGTTCCTGTCGCAACATATCCAGACTTCGATGTTCCCCTTGGCCAATCTGCGCGACTTCGGCCTGCGCGGTGATGACCCGCGCTCGGTGACTATCTGGGTGCTGGGCGATGGCCCGCGCGCCGTTTTCTCTGTCACCAACGAAGGTATGGTGATGGCGCAATGCCCCGATTGCTCGGATGCCGAGCTTGCCGCGGCAGTCGCCCTGATCCGGGGCCACAAACTGTTCGGAGTTGCATCCGAGGCCACGCAGGCGCGCCGGATCATGCGGCTGGCCGGGTGGGACGACCGTCCCGCCACCCTGAACAGCGATGAGCCCGGCTTTACACTGCAATTGGATGATCTCGTCTTACCGGACACCATCGGCGCGACGTTGGTTCCGTTGAGAGATATCGAACCTTCGATTCCCGAAGCCTGGCGCGAAAGCTATCTGGTCGAGGCCATGGATTTCGCCCCGGAACGCGCGCAGGTGCAGTCGAAAAAAGACATCGCGACCTATGCGCAGCGCGACTCGCACCGGGTTCTGATGGTCGATGATCAGCCCGTCGCGATGACCGGGTTCAACGCCCGCCTGCCCGAGGTCGTGCAGATCGGAGGGGTCTATACCCCGCCCAACCTGCGCGGCCGAGGCTATGCCCGGTTGGCGGTCGCGTTGCATCTGATCCAGGCGCGTAACGCCGGGGCGTCTCGTGCCGTACTTTTTGCGGCTTCTGATTCTGCTGCGCGTGCCTATATGGGTATTGGATTCAAATCCGCGGGGCAGTTTTCACTGATCCTGTTCACCAACCCCGAGGACCCGGCATGAGTTTCATCCGACCCGAAGCCAAACTGACCCTTTGGCGCTGGCGCGAAGTGTTGGTGGCTATACTTGTGCTGTTGGTTGGCCTCAGCTGGATCAGCGGCCCCGGCGGATTGCTGGGTTGGCTGGGCTGGGTGTTGGTAGCCGTGTCCGTGGCGCTTGCTGTGATCGGCGTTCAGCGCGCCCGATTCCGCACTGGTGTCGGGGGTCCCGGAGTGGTGACCGTCGACGAAGGCCAGATCACCTATCTCGGCCCGCTGGACGGTGGCATGGTTGCCACGCGGGAAATCGAGCGTCTGGCACTGGACCCGACTGCGTCCCCTGCGCATTGGGTGTTGGAGCAGCCGGGCCAGCCAGTGCTTCACATTCCTGTGAATGCCGAAGGGGCCGAAGCTCTGTTCGATGTCTTCTCGGCTCTGCCGGGGCTTAAAACCGAACAGATGCTAACCGAATTGAACGGCGGCGCGGCCCATCCGGTGGTGATCTGGGAACGGACGCCATCCCGCCCTGCCCACCTTAGGCTGCATTGACACTGGCGCGGTTTGCCCCCACGACTGACCAACTAGACAGACACATCAGGATCGGAGCGCGATTCATGTCCATCCCCCAATCCGGCGGCGGGCCGATCGAACGCCATGAACAACTGGCCGAATACCTGGAATCGGGCTGCAAGCCCAAGCAGGATTGGCGCATCGGGACCGAGCATGAGAAGTTCGGCTATTGCAAGGACACCCTGAAACCGCTGCCGTTTGAAGGAACGCGATCCATTGTGGCCGTTCTTGAAGGCCTGCGCGACCGTCACGGTTGGGCCGAAGTACGCGAAGGCGGAAAGCTGATCGGTCTGGAAAAGGACGGCGCCAATGTCAGCCTCGAACCGGGTGGCGCGCTGGAACTGTCGGGTGCCCCGCTTGAGACGATTCACGAGACCTGCGATGAGGTGAACACCCACCTGCGTGAGGTGAAGGATATAGCCGATGAGATTGGCGTGGGCTTCATCGGTCTGGGCGCGGCCCCGATCTGGACCCATGACGAGATGCCGCTGATGCCCAAGGGCCGCTATCGGCTGATGAACGACTATATGGAGGAGGTCGGCACCATGGGCCGCGCCATGATGCGGCGGACATGTACGGTGCAGGTCAATATCGACTTCGGCTCCGAGGCCGACATGGTGCAGAAACTGCGCGTAGCGCTGGCTTTGCAGCCGGTGGCGACGGCGCTGTTTGCCAACTCTCCGTTCTTCGAGGGCAAGGTGAACGGCCAGAAAAGCTGGCGCAGCTATATCTGGCGTCATCTGGACGACGCGCGCACAGGCATGCTGCCTTTTGTGTTCGAAGAAGGCTTTGGCTTCGAGCGTTACGTGCAATACGCGCTCGATGTGCCGATGTATTTTGTCTATCGCAACGGCGAATACATCAACGCGCTGGGCATGTCCTTCCGCGATTTCCTGCAGGGCAAACTGCCCGCACTACCGGGTGAGACGCCGACGCTGAGCGACTGGGCCGATCACCTGACCACCGCCTTCCCCGAAGCGCGGATCAAGAAGTTCATGGAAATGCGCGGTGCCGATGGCGGCCCTTGGCGGCGCCTGTGTGCGCTGCCCGCGTTCTGGGTTGGCCTGACTTACGATCAGGGCGCACTGGATGCAGCCTGGGACCTGGTCAAAGGCTGGGATGCCGAAACCCGTGAATCACTGCGGATCGAGGCGGCCAAAGACGGCCTGCAAGCACAGGTCGGTAACATCAACATGCACGATCTGGCGCGTGAGGTTGTTGCAATCTCTGAGGCTGGTCTGAAATCCCGCGCGTTCCCCGGTGCTGGTGGTCTGGTCCCCGATGAAACGCATTTCCTGAACGCGTTAAAAGACAGCCTTGAAACCGGCAAGGTTCCGGCTGATGAGTTGCTGGAACACTACAATGGCGACTGGAATGGCGACCTAACACGGGTGTTCCCGGAATACAGCTACTGATCCGCTTTGTCCGGGTTGCATTCGCGGGGCTGGCCCGCTAGCAGGTTGGCGACCAAATTCAGAGGGCGTCATGGACGATCTTAAGGCAAAATATCTGGGCCAAATCGCCGAGGCTGGCGACGAAAACGCGCTTGAGGCGATCCGCGTCGCCGCCGTGGGTAAAAAAGGTGAGGTCGCGCTGAAGATGCGCGAGCTGGGCAAAATGACCCCCGAAGAGCGTCAGGTCGCAGGCCCCGCGCTGAACGCCCTGAAGGATGAGATCAACTCGGCCCTGTCCGCCAAGAAATCCGCGCTGGCCGATGCCGCGCTGGATGAGCGTCTGCGCACCGAATGGCTGGACGTCACCCTGCCGACCCGTGCGCGCCGTCAGGGCTCGATCCACCCGATCAGTCAGGCGACCGAGGAACTGACCGCGATCTTTGCTGAACTGGGCTTCTCGGTGGCCGAAGGGCCACGCATTGAAGACGACTGGTACAATTTCGACGCGCTCAATATACCTGGCCACCACCCTGCGCGGGCCGAGATGGACACGTTCTACATGCACCGCGCCGAGGGCGACAATCGCCCGCCGCACGTGCTGCGGACCCATACGTCGCCGGTGCAGATCCGGTCGATGGAGAAACAGGGCGCGCCGATCCGCGTGATCTGTCCGGGCGGCGTCTACCGCGCCGACTATGACCAGACTCACACGCCGATGTTCCATCAGGTCGAGGGGCTGGCCATCGACAAGGACATCTCGATGGCGAACCTGAAATGGGTTCTGGAAGAGTTTGTGAAAGCGTTCTTCGAGGTCGACGATGTCGAACTGCGCTTCCGCGCCTCGCACTTCCCCTTCACCGAGCCGTCGGCCGAGGTCGATATCCGCTGTTCCTGGGATAACGGTCAGCTGAAGATCGGCGAGGGCGACGACTGGATGGAGATTCTGGGCTCGGGCATGGTCCACCCGAAGGTGATTGCTGCCGGTGGGATCGACCCCGACGTCTATCAGGGCTTTGCCTTCGGCATCGGCATCGACCGTCTGGCGATGCTGAAATACGGCATTCCGGATTTGCGGGCGTTCTTTGATAGCGATCTGCGCTGGCTGCGGCACTACGGCTTCGCGGCGCTAGATATGCCGAACCTGCATGGTGGTTTGTCGCGTTGACGGAACTGTTTTTTGGTGCGTGGGAATTGTTAGGTCCTGCCCAAGACTTTGTCGTCGCTATCGCAATATCTGTTGTTACGTCAATTATATTAAGGTTGATGCAAGAGCGTGTTAGTTTGACTTGGGGGTCGACCAGTTCAAACTTTCACCAATTTCAGCTAGGAGAGGATGGTGGCAACGCTTCAATCTGGACAGAAAAATTTTACGTCCAGAACCAAGGTAAAAAACCAGCGCGAGAAATCGAGATAGTTTTCAGAGCTCCTCCGACTAGTTACAATCTTTGGCCCCCTCGCGACCACAACAGAAAGGTTTTGGAGAATGGTAACTTTGTACTCCACATTCCTTCCATTGCACCTAAAGAACTGCTCATTGTGGACACGATCGATATTTCCTTGAATGATACTGAACTGTTAGCGGTTAATTGCCCGGATGTGATTTCCAAGCCGGTTGAATTTTTGCCCAATCGACAATTTGGAAGGCTTTTTAATTCAGTGATTCTATATTTGTTGTTCGCAGGATTGGTCGGCACAATTTATCTTATGTTACGGTTATTTGTCGGGAACTAACGATAGTGACGCGTGGCGCGGCTTATTGCTGACTTGCACGAGGTTGTGACGTGACAGCAGACGTGGAGTGAGTAGGCTCCGCCCATGAACTATCGACTGCTTTGCCTCCTGTTACTAACCGCCACCCAGGCGGCCGCCGTGGATACCTGCCACGGGGATTCTGCTTGCGACCTTGGCGACCGCTCGTATCATGTTCTGGAGCCCGATGGCTGGGACGGGCAAAGCCCTCTGCCCGTGTTGCTGCATTTCCATGGCTGGTCGCGGCAGGGGACGGTGGTGGTGAACCATGAACGCATCGCTGGGGCGACGAAACTGCGCGGCGTGCTGCTGGTGGCTCCGAACGGGTTGGGTAAAAGCTGGGATTTCTGGTCGGCGGATACCGGGGATGTGCCTTTTGCCGACCGGGTGCTGGAGGATGTCGCCAAGCGCTATCCGATTAACCCAGACCGTATCTATGTCTCGGGCTATTCCTTTGGCGGCGCGATGGCGTGGCGCTATGTCTGCCAGTCGGGCAATGATACGGCGGCGCTTCTGGCCGTTGCGGGCAGTATCCGTCAAACGGAAGCCTGCCCTGAGGCCCCGCGCGAGGTGCGCCATGTGCATGGGCTGGATGATACGGTGATGGATTTTCCCTTTGGGCCGGATGGCGACACGACATATCCCGTGGCGTTGTGGCGCGAGAAATACAACTGCAACGGAGCCACCCCGCGCGGGGATTGGAGCGTGAAGCCGTTCCTGACGCTCAGCCGTGTGGAATGGACCGATTGCGCGCAGGGGCAGGTGGTGCTGGACACCCATCCGGGCGGGCATTTCATCCCCCATGGCTGGATCGGCTGGCAATTGGACGAGCTTTTGGGCCGCACCCCCACCTATCCGTGACGCGCAGCGCTTGCACCCCGGCGCAATCTTTGCCATTGCCTGTGCCGACTGGATATCTGCCAAAAAAGGCCCCGTGCAATGAAATTCACTCTGTCCTGGCTGAAAGACCACCTCGACACTGACGCTTCGGTTGATGAAATCGCCGAGGCGCTGACCGATCTCGGGCTTGAGGTCGAAGAGATCGTGAACCCGGCGGACCGGCTGGCGGGCTTTACGCTGGGCTATGTGAAACATGCCGAGAAACACCCCGACGCCGACAAGCTGCGCGTCTGCAAGGTGGACACGGATGAGGGCGAGCTGCAGATCATCTGCGGTGCCCCCAATGCGCGCGAAGGCATCACCGTCGTGGTCTGTAAGCCGGGCATGTATATTCCCGGTTTGGATCTGACAATCAGCGTCGGCAAGATCCGTGGTGTCGAGAGCTTTGGCATGATGGCGTCCGAGCGCGAGCTGGAGCTGTCTGACGAGCATGACGGCATCATCGAACTGCCCTCGGGCGAGGTGGGCGACAAGTTCATCGATTGGCTGGCCGAGAATGACCCGTCCAAAGTTGACCCGATGATCGAGATCGCGATCACGCCGAACCGCCCCGATGCGCTGGGAGTGGCTGGTATCGCACGCGATCTGGCGGCACGTGGCGTTGGCACGCTGAAACAGCGCGACTACACGCCGGTGCCGGGGGATTTCGAAAGCCCGATCAAGGTGACCATTGATGAGGACACGCTGGACGGCTGCCCGCACTTCACCGGTCGTCTGATCAAGGGTGTCAAGAACGGCCCCAGCCCGCAATGGCTGCAGGACCAGCTGAAGGCGATCGGTCTGCGCCCGATCTCGGCCCTGGTCGATATCACCAACTACATGACCTACGACCACAACCGCCCGCTGCACGTGTTCGATGCGGACAAGGTGCAGGGCAACTTGCGCGTCCATCGCGCCAAAGGTGGTGAGAGACTGGTCGCTCTGGACGAGAAAGAATACACAATTCAGCCCGGCATGATGGTGATCTCGGACGACAAGGGTCCGGAATCCATTGCCGGTATCATGGGCGGCGATGAGACTGGCTGCACCGAGGAGACGGTGAACGTTTTCCTGGAAAGCGCGTTCTGGGATCATGTGCAGATCGCGCTGACCGGCCGCGCGCTGAAGATCAACTCGGACGCGCGGTATCGGTTCGAGCGCGGTGTCGACCCGGAATACACTTTGGAAGGGTTGGAGCAGGCGACGCAGATGATACTGGATATCTGCGGCGGTGAGGTCTCCAAGGTGGTTGAGGCGGGCAAAGCGCCGAACCACGCGCGCGCCTATAAGCTGGATGCCGAGCGTGTGCAGTCGTTGGTCGGGATGGATATTCCCGAAAGCGAACAGCGGCAGACCCTGACCCGTCTGGGTTTCCGTCTGGAAGGTGAGATGGCTCACGTGCCCAGCTGGCGCCCTGATGTGATGGGCGAAGCTGATCTGGTGGAAGAGGTCGCGCGGATCGCGTCCTTGACCAAGCTGCAAGGCAAGCCGCTGCCGCGCATTTCCGAGGGTATCCCGAAACCGGTGATGACCCCGACGCAGCGCCGTCAATCCATGGCGCGTCGCACCTGTGCAGCGTTGGGCTACAACGAATGTGTGTCCTATACGTTCATCGATCAGGCCTCGGCGGCGCTGTTTGGTGGCGGGGATGCGATGACACAGCTGGAAAACCCGATCTCGTCCGAGATGAGCCATATGCGCCCCGATCTGCTGCCCGGTCTGCTGCAGGCCGCCGCCCGCAATCAGGCGCGTGGCTTTGCAGATGTGGCGCTGTTCGAGGTCGGACCGGTCTTCCATGACGGAGAGCCCGGTGACCAGAAAACCCAGATCACCGGCCTGCTGGTTGGCCGCAACGGTCCCAAGGATGTGCACGGCGCCTCTCGCCCGGTTGATGTGTTCGACGCCAAGGCCGATGCCGAAGCTGTGCTGGCCGCCATCGGCGCGCCCGCCAAGGTTCAGGTCCTGCGCGACGGGGATGCCTGGTGGCACCCGGGTCGTCACGGCAAGATTTGTCTGGGCCCCAAAAAGGTGCTGGGCGTGTTTGGTGAACTGCACCCGCGTATCCTGCAGGCGATGGATATCAAAGGCCCGGCAATGGCGTTCACTATCTGGCCGGACGAGGTGCCTCTGCCCCGTAAATCCGGTGCCACCCGCGCCGCGTTGGAACTGCGTGACCTGCAAGCGGTCGAGCGTGACTTTGCCTTTGTCGTCGATGAAGGCGTCGAGGCGCTGACGTTGGTGAATGCTGCGGCGGGGGCCGACAAGGCGCTGATCGAGGATGTGCGCGTCTTTGACGAATTCATCGGTGGCAGCTTGGGTGAGGGCAAGAAATCTCTGGCCATCACTGTACGTCTGCAACCGACGGACAAGACGCTGAAGGAAAAAGACATCGAAGCGGTGGCCGAGAAGATCATCGCCAAAGTCACCAAGGCGACCGGCGGCGTTCTGCGCGGCTAAATCCTGATGTCCGGAAACAGATCAACGCGCCTACGGGCGCGTTTTCCGTTGGGCTTTCACTGATTGCATCATAAGTAAGCGTGGGAACAAAAGCGGAGTTTTTCATGGGCCTGAACGTTTACCTCTCTGGTGAAATTCACACTGACTGGCGCGAACAGATCATCGACGGTGCGCAGGGGCTGGATATCACCTTCAACAGCCCGGTCACCGACCACGCGGCCAGCGATGATTGCGGTGTGGCCATTCTGGGATCCGAGCCGAACAAGTATTGGCACGACCACAAGGGCGCGATGGTCAATGCGATCCGCACCCGCAAAGGCATCGCGGATGCCGATGTGGTCGTGGTCCGCTTTGGTGAGAAGTACAAACAGTGGAACGCGGCCTTCGACGCAGGCTATGCGGCTGCGCTGGGCAAATCGCTGATCGTGTTGCACGGCCCCGATCACCAGCACGCGCTGAAAGAGGTCGACGCCGCAGCGCTGGCGGTTGCCGAGCAGCCGAGCCAGGTGGTTGAGGTGCTACGCTATGTGCTGACAGGAAAGCTGCCGGGGTAAGACAACGCAACGGGCTTGCGGCCCGATACGGGTGCAAGCCCTGATTAAAAGGGTTTTGGGTGATCAGTCCCGGGCGGGTGTCACCAAGCCTTTTTGCACGGCTGGTCGCTGCAAAAATCGCTCAAGATAGGCCGCTACGTTGGGGTATTCTTCCCAGCCAACCAGATCTTTGGCGTCATAGAAATCCAGCCCGCGCAGCCAGGGCGCGATGGCGATGTCTGCAATCGAGTAGTCTCCGGCGATCCAGTCCTGCCCTTCAAGTTGCTGGTTCAGTACGTTCAACAGCCGCCTGGCTTCGTTGACATAGCGCTCTCGCGGGCGGGGGTCTTCGATCTCGCTGCCGGCGAACTTGTGGAAAAAACCAAGCTGCCCGAACATCGGGCCGACGCCGCCCATCTGGAACATCAGCCATTGGGTGATGCGATGCTTGTCACTTACATTTTGGCCTATGAACTTGCCGGTCTTCTCGGCCAGATACAGCAGGATCGCCCCACTTTCGAACAGGCCGAGGGGCTCGCCATCCGGACCAACAGGGTCGATAATAGCCGGTATCTTGTTGTTGGGGTTCAGCGACAGGAACTCGGCGCTTTTGACATCCGCATCCGATAAGGTGACCTTGTGTGCCTCATACGGCAGGCCGGTTTCCTCAAGCATGATCGAGGCCTTGACCCCATTGGGCGTGGGAAAGGAATAGAGCTGAATCCGGTCAGGGAACTGAGCGGGCCAGCGGGTCATGATGGGATGAGCGTTGACGTCCAGCATTGGGGAGGCTCCTGTTTCCATGGTCTTTGAAAGGTAAGTGGGCGGGGGTTAACTTTTAAGTCCTGCCACTGTGCATCTCTGGTCAACGGGTGTTTATCGGTGAACAACGGGGAAAACCGGGAAAACTGGCACCTAGACCAAAACGTAAATTTCGCTAAGAATTTAGCAAATCCCGCGCAACGACGCGGGTTTCTTACTGTAGAAAGGAGAGTCGCGTGGAAGAGGTCGTAACACAGGTGGGTGCGTTTGCCCCGCTGATCATAAGCGCGGTCAAAGCGCTGGTTGTTCTGATTCTGGGTTGGATCGTGGCCGGAGCCATAGGTGGCATGGTGCGTCGCCGGATCAACGCGACACCTCAGATCGACCCGACGCTGGGCAATTTCATGGCCAGCCTCGTCAAATGGGCGATTTTGGCCATGGTACTTGTGGCTGTTCTGGGTATTTTCGGAATCCAGGCTACAAGTATTGTTGCAATTTTGGGTGCTGCATCGCTGGCCATTGGTCTGGCGCTGCAGGGGACACTCAGCGATTTGGCTGCCGGTGTGATGCTGGTTGTGTTCCGCCCGTACAAGCTGGGCCAATATGTGGATATTGGCGGGACTTCGGGGACCGTCAAGGACTTGAACCTGTTCACCACCGAACTGGTCACGCCGGATAACGTACAGATCATCGTGCCCAACGGGCAATCCTGGGGTACGATCATCACCAACTACTCGGCGCATGACACGCGACGCGTCGATCTGGTGTTTGGCATCGACTATGGCGACAGCGCGGATGAGGCGATGCAGATCATTCTGGACGTTGCCAAGGCGGATGAGCGTATTCACAGCGATCCCGAGCCTTGGGTGCGGGTGACCAATCTGGGCGACAGTTCAGTCGATCTGACCGCGCGCTTGTGGTGTGATGCGGCGGATTACTGGGACGTGAAATTCGAAGTTACGAAAGCAGTGAAAGAGGCGTTCGACGCCAAAGGCGTGTCGATTCCGTATCCGCATTCGGTGGAGATTCACAAAGAGGCGTAAGCCTCCCGCCCGTCGACCGGGCATTGAAATGCCCTCCTCCGGTTGGGCCCGGCGCCGCGCTGATCGCGCGGCGCCGTTTCGTTTGTGGAACAGTAGCGCCTCACGCGACCGCGCCGCACCGCCCGGCCCAACGCTGTAAACGCCCTCGTCAGAGGGCGCTTTCAGGGGCGGGAGTGCTTCAGGATTTGATCACCACGTTGGGGGATACCACGTCGATCCCAAGGGCTTTGCCGACAGCATAGTAAGTCAGTTGACCTGCGTGGACGTTCAGTCCTGCCAGCAGGTGTGGGTCGTCCTGACAGGCCTGCCTCCAACCCTTGTCTGCGAGGGACAGCATGAACGGCATCGTCGCGTTGCCCAGTGCGATGGTCGAAGTGCGCGCAACCGCGCCTGGCATGTTGGCGACGCAGTAATGCATGATACCGTCTACGTCATAGATCGGGTCTGCGTGGGTGGTCGCCTTCGAGGTTTCAAAACAGCCACCCTGGTCGATGGCCACGTCCACCAGTACCGCGCCGGGTTTCATGGTCGACAGTTGCGCGCGGGTAACCAGTTTCGGGGCTGCGGCACCGGGGATCAGAACGGCACCGATGACCATGTCGGCATCCTGGATCAACTCGGCGGTCGCACCGGCGGTCGAATACTGGTTCTTGAACTGGCGGCCGAACACGTCATCCAGATAACGCAGACGCGGCAAGGACCGGTCGAGCACGGTGACATCCGCGCCCATGCCTGCCGCAACCTGAGCCGCGTGGGTGCCAACAACGCCGCCACCGATCACGACAACCTTGGCCGGGCCAACACCCGGAACACCGCCCATCAGAACGCCACGGCCACCATTGGCCTTTTGTAGGGTCCACGATCCGACTTGCGGGGCCAGACGGCCTGCAACCTCGGACATCGGTGCCAGCAGGGGCAGGCCGCCACTTGAATCGGTCACGGTCTCATATGCGATGGCCGTGCAGCCCGATTCCAACAGATCATGGGTCTGATCCGGGTCTGGTGCCAAATGCAAATAAGTAAACAGCAATTGGCCTTCACGCAGCATCTTGCGCTCAACTGCCTGAGGCTCCTTGACCTTGACGATCATGTCGGCGGAGGCAAACACCTCTTCCGCTGTATCAATGATTCGCGCGCCAGCGGCGATATAGGCGTCATTGTCAAAGCCCGCGCCGATCCCGGCATTGGTTTCGATCAGGACCTCATGACCACGTGCAACGGCCTCTTGCGCGGCGTTAGGGGTCATACCAACGCGGAATTCCTGAGGTTTGATTTCCTTGGGGCAACCGATCTTCATTTTGCTCCTCCATTCATAAACTGCCTAAATAATGGGCATTGTTGGGCGCAATTTCTGTGAAACTCTGCCCGCGATTGGGGTTTTGTTTGGGATATTCTCCGGTATTCTAGCAAAAACTTGCAATGGAATTGCGTCAATGAGCCTTGATACGACCGATAAAAAGATTCTGGCGGCCCTACAGCGGGACGGTCGTATGTCGAATGCCGAACTATCCGAGCAAGTAAATCTGTCTCCGTCAGCCTGCCACCGGCGCGTGCAGCGGCTCGAGGCGGACGGGTATATCCGCAATTACGTAGCGCTGCTGGATGCGCGCAAGATGAATGTGCCGACGACGGTGTTTGTCGAAATCACTTTGCAGGGACAGGCCGAAGAGCTGTTGGACGCGTTCGAAAAGGCCGTGGCCCGCATTCCGGACGTGTTGGAATGCCACTTGATGGCGGGCACTGCGGATTACATCTTGAAGGTCGTTGCCGAAAACACCGAAGATTTTGCCCGCATCCATCGCCAATACCTGTCGCGCTTGCCCGGGGTGGCACAGATGCAAAGCTCATTCGCGTTGCGCACGGTGTTCAAGACCACCGCCCTGCCGGTGTAACGCTCAGATCGGGCCGGGGTAGGTGAAAAAGGCCAGATGCAGGGCGTTAAAGCCGAAATGCATCAGAACCGGAACCCAAAGCCGCCCGGTCGCATAGTAGCCCAGGCCGCAGGCTGCCCCGAGGATTGATGCGAAGACCACCAGCGCCGGGCCTCCGCCCGCGTGGGCCAGACCGAATAACAAGCTGGCCGCAGCGATCCCGATGGTGGTCCTTGTTTTCGAGATGAACACCGATTGCAGGTAGCCGCGAAAAAAGGCCTCTTCGGTCAGGCAGGTCAGAAACAGGTTCGACAGCGCGAAGATCAGCCACCACGAGGGCAGGCCAATCTCGGGTCGGACCGCGCCGGCGGTAAGCCCCAGCAGGAATAGCGCGGGCAGCAGCATCAGGCCAACCACCAGTGGCGCGGCTTTGGTTGGTTTGACATCTTGGATCACTCCGGGCCAGGCCAACAGGACGGCAAACAAAACCAGCGGTTTGTCCAGGTTCAGATACATGGTGAAGTCTGTGCTACCCGGCCCGGCATGCACCTGATCCAGCACCAGCAGGTTGTGAAATCCCGGAACCAAATGCGACGCCAGTGCGATACACCATAGGATCAGTGCCAGATGCCCCGCTAAAGCCATAGGCCCGGACAGACGGCGCAGCCCCGCCGCGCCAAGCAACGCAAGGCCCACAATTCCAACCGCCAGCGGTGTGACGAGTCCAAGCGCCAGCGCGATGCAGCCGAGCATGGCCAGCAAGGTCAGGCCCAGCCCCTGACGACCTGACACAGCGCTTGTTTGCGCGGCAATCAGGATGAACCAGGGCCAAATAACGGGCAGAAGGGACAGGAAATGCGTCACGGTCGTCTCATACTTTGACGGATCATTTTTGCCGTTGGATTGTGTCCTGTGACAAGGGTGGAAACGGCAGCTTTATGCCAACCCGTTGGCAATGCGGCAATTCTGACGCTTGTATCCCATCGCTTGCGGGTTCAAATAGGGGAGAGACCGAACACCCGCCTGCGTTGCATGTATCAGTGTCCGCAACGCCTTCTTGGCGGGAGTATCATCAATTTCTCTGATGACATCAGGTGGTTACACGCGCCCTGTACGGTCCGGACCCGATGGATGATAAGGATGTGACCTTGGCTTACGAAAACGAAGACGCCCCCAAAGACTGGCTGGAAGCCGAGTTGGAAGACACGCTGGACGAAGATTTTGAGATTGAATTCAGCGAGCCCATGCTCTCGATGGAAATCCGCAAGATCTACAAGGACCAGCACCCCGATATGCTGGATCGCAAGGTCTATTTCCGCAACCTGCTGCGCCTGCAGGCCGAACTGATCAAGGTTCAGGACTGGGTGCAACATACCGGGGCCAAAGTCTGCATTCTGTTCGAAGGCCGCGACAGCGCGGGCAAAGGGGGGGTGATCAAGCGGATCACCCAGCGCCTGAACCCACGGGTGGCCCGCGTGGTTGCGCTGCCCGCGCCCAGCCGCCGCGAACAGAGCCAATGGTATTTCCAGCGCTATGTCCCGCACCTGCCTGCGGCGGGTGAGATCGTTCTTTTCGACCGCTCCTGGTACAACCGCGCCGGAGTAGAACGGGTCATGGGATTTGCCAACGACGATCAGGTCGAGCAGTTCTTTCAGGACGTTCCCGAATTCGAACGGATGCTGGTGCGGTCAGGGATCATCCTGCTGAAATACTGGTTCTCGATCACTGACGAAGAACAGCAGTTACGATTCCTTATGCGCATCCACGACCCGATGAAACAGTGGAAACTGTCGCCGATGGATCTGGAATCCCGCATCCGCTGGGAGGCCTACACTAAGGCTAAGGAAGACATGCTCTTCCGCACCAACATCCCCGAAGCGCCGTGGTACATTGTCGAAGGCAATGACAAGAAACGCGAACGCCTGAATTGTATCGAGCACCTTCTGACCAAGATTCCGTACACGGATGTGCCGCAGGAAAAGGTCAATCTGCCAGACAGGCGCTATAACCCGGAATACGAACGGCGCGTTCTGCCGGATGAGCTGCACGTGCCCAAAATCTATTAACTTGATCCCAAAGGGTAAAAAACAACCCGCCGTTCTGGCGGGTTTTCTATTTGGGCATCACAGCGCTCTGTCATAATTCAGATTATGAAATAGTCATCGTCCAGGCTGCTGAGACTGAAACCTTCGAGCCGCAAGGTGTTTCCTTCCCCGTCATCGATGAGAACGTCCGAACCTGATTGTTGAGCGTGATTTGCTTTCAGATCGCGGAAGCTGGTGATCGAATCCATGGACCGAATGTCGACGGTGTCCTTTTTGCCTAGGTCGGTGATGCGGTCATTTCCGGAGGTGAAGATAAACTTGTCCGCGCCGCCGCCGCCGGTCATGACATCGTCCCCGGCTCCTCCATTCAGCTTGTCCTTGCCACCACCGCCGCGCAGATTGTCGTCGCCATTACATCCGTACAGTTTGTCTTTACCGCCGCCCCCGTTCAAATAGTCTTCGCCGTTGCCACCATAAAGCTTGTCCTTTTTGCCACCGCCATACAGTCTGTCGTTGCCGTCCTGACCGTACAGCTTGTCTTTACCGCCGCCACCTTTGGCGTAGTCATCTCCGGTACCAGCGTAAATTCTGTCGTTACCCGAACGTCCGTCCAGCTTGTCGTCGCCTTCACCACCGTAGAGTTTGTTGCCCTTTGACGAGCCCACCAGAATATCGTCGCCATCCTCGCCGTAGAGTTTTTTACCCTTTTTGAGAACCAGCCAGTCATCTCCATCGGTGCCTTGCTTGTTACCAGAAACGACTTTTCTGACCGGATCAGACGCAGTGTCCTCGGAGTCGGCAATGTTGCTTGGCGTAGTGTCGGCGGCGGGGGATGCGCTCGGGGCAGGTGGAGTGCCTGATCCGCTCGATGGACCACCGGTATCCAATTGAACGGACGCTGTTGTTCGGGCAAAATTCTGTGTTGCCATAATGGCACTGTAGCCGTTGAACTCGCCGGTTTCGATTCCAATGCCAATCACCGTGACATTGGGATCAAGGATATTTGCACGGTGCCCGGGGCTGTTCATCAGGCTGGTGTGCAAGTCGATGACGTCATCCGCCAGTCCCGACGCGCCACGGATGCTCTGCCAAGCGATATTCTCAGCGGATTGCCAGGCACCGGAAAAGTTGAAACCTGCGTCCCGCATTCGCTGAGTCGCACTGGAGCCACCAACCCCGGTGTGACTGAACGTATCGGTGTTCAGCATCCAACGGCTGTGATCCTCAGCCGCATCGTTCAAGCGAAGTTCCAGTTGAACCGGTTGCAAGCCGTTCTTTGCGCGTTCATTATTTATCAACGCGAGCATCTGACGCTCGAGTGTACTTGCAGTGGACAAAATTCTGCCTCCGGTGATTTGTTGTATTTTGTCCGGGACATTAGTGGCGAGAATTTGGCGACAGAAGGACACAATTTCGCCCTGTTCAACGATTGGCGGAGATCCACCGCAGGTTGACGTCCCATGTGCGGAAATCTGCGCATTCGGGGTGAAACCCCAAATCAGATCGATGATTAAAGTTGCGTTTGGAGCTTAAATAGGCACCTTCCCCCAGTGGGCTGGGCCTCGGGGGGGGGTCGTAAATTGGTGACATCCTAACTGGGCAAGCGAGTTCTTAGACTTGACCTTCGCACTGGGCGTTCTTGTGCGCCAGAGCGGGGCACTGTGAAGGCACCCCGCGCACGCTTATGGACTTAGACGAAGTCCACCATGCATACAGCGTCGAAGGACGCGAAGCTGAAGAAATCGTCCTGCATGTCCGAAGCCTTGTCCGCTGAAGCTTCTGGTGCGACCGGGGATTCGTCACACTTTCCCCAGTTCCACGAATAGTCGTATTCGACCGCAGCTGTTTCGATCACCGGAGAAGCGTTTAGTCTGAAATCGTCGATCCGAGCCAGCAAGTCACTCACTAAGTCTTCAATCTCGGCAAGGAACTCCTCTACGTCGAAACAGGCTCCGGACGCAGTGTCGGTTTCGGGCGTTTCGGCTACCGGTTCCTCGGTCTCGGTGACGTCAGTTTCGGGCGTTTCGGCTACCGGTTCCTCGGTCTCGGTGACGTCGGTTTCGGGCGTTTCGGCTACCGGTTCCTCGGTCTCGGTGACGTCAGTTTCGGGCGTTTCGGCTACCGGTTCCTCGGTCT
>NZ_JBQFQR010000023.1:0-61789 GCF_056536985.1 Ruegeria sp. CH8
TGGCGAGGACGGCAACGCCGACGTCGAAGCCAAGGTCAAAGCCGAGGTCGCAGACCTCTGCGCCAAATTCCCGATCTATCCTAACCTGTAAGTTGAAGGACCCGAACCATGAGCTTTCATCCCATTGAACAAGCCCCTGCCCGCCTGAACCGCAGCGAGCTGGCCGTTCCGGGCAGCCAGCCCGGTATGTTCGAAAAAGCCGCGCAATCGGATGTGGACGTCATTTTCCTCGATCTGGAAGACGCTGTTGCGCCAGATGAAAAGGAACAGGCGCGCAAGAACATCATCGAAGCGCTGAACGATATCGACTGGGGTAACAAGACCATGTCGGTGCGGATCAACGGTCTGGACACCCACTATATGTACCGCGATGTGGTGGACGTGGTCGAACAGGCCGGAGAGGGCCTCGACCTGATCATGATCCCCAAAGTCGGCACTGCCGCCGACGTCTATGCCGTCGATATGCTGGTCACTCAGATCGAGGACGCCAAGGGATACAAGAAACGCATCGGGTTCGAGCACATCATCGAAACCGCACTGGGTATGCAGAATGTCAGCGAGATCGCAGCTGCTTCGAAGCGCAATGAAAGCCTGCATTTCGGCGTTGCCGACTATGCGGCGTCGACCCGCGCGCGGACGACCATAATCGGTGGCGTGAACCCCGATTATTCGGTTCTGACCGACGCGGATGCGGATGGTGGTCGTATGACCCATTGGGGTGACATGTGGCACTATGCGCTGGCGCGTATGGTGGTTGCGGCCCGCGCCAACGGTCTGCGCCCGATTGACGGTCCATTCGGTGATTTCCAGGATCCGGACGGCTATCGCGCCGCAGCCAAACGTGCGGCGGTTCTGGGATGCGAAGGCAAATGGGCGATCCACCCCAGCCAGATCGTGCTTGCGAACGAGGTGATGTCGCCGTCGGATGCCGAGGTTAACAAGGCTCAGCGCATTCTCGTTGCCATGGCCGAAGCCGAAGCCGCAGGCAAAGGCGCGGTGTCACTGGATGGTCGCCTGATCGACTATGCCTCGATCCGTCAGGCCGAGGTGCTGGTGGAAAAAGCAGGCCAGATCGCGGCAGCCTGAACCGTATCAGCCTGAAAAACAGAAACTGCGAGGGTATGCGCCCTCGCAGTTTTTTTGTGCGGTTAACCGCGTGGATTTGGCCAGCCCGTCGGGGGCTGGCCTTGTTTCGTTAATTGACTTCTTCGGTTTCAGCAAAGGTGCTCTGTACACCATGCGAAGACCGAATGCTGTCGCGCCAGATCGCCTTGATCAGGGCAATGCACATCAGGACCATCACCAGCGAGAACGGCAACGCGCCAATCACCATCGCGGTCTGGATCGCCTTCAGGCCTCCAACCAGCAGAAGGGCAGCCACAACCATGCCCAAGGCTACACCCCAGAAGATGATGTGAGGCCGCGCTTTCGGGCCTTCATCGCCTGCTGCGTTGATGGTGTTGACGATCAGCACCGCCGAGTCCGCCGACGTCACCAGATAGGTCATCAGCAGCACAACGATCACGATCGCCATCATCCAGCCCATCAGTTCGCCCAGCATGAAGCCTGTCATCGCAAAGATCTTGTCGCCATCCGAGGCACTGAAGATGACGTCATTGGCGCCGCCATTCAGTTCCAGATCAATTGCTGTACCGCCTGCGAAAGAGAACCAGACAAAGCACATGATCGCGGGCACGATCACTGCACCCAATACGAACTCGCGGATGGTACGGCCGCGCGAGATGCGGGCCAGGAACAGACCGACAAACGGTGCGAATGCGACCCACCAGGCCCAGTAGAATACCGACCAGCCACCCTGCCAGCCTTCGAGACTATCTGCAACGCCTCCGGCCCCATCGCCACGGAAAACGGTGAACAGCATACCTGGCAGTGCAAGGAGGTATTCCCAGACGCCAACAAACAGCGCGTGCAGGCCAAAGAAGGTCGAGCCGAAGATCAGGAAGAAAGACAGTAGGAAGATGGACAGAACCATATTCAGGTTCGACAACCACTTGATACCTTTGCCCACACCGGACAGGGCAGACAAGGTCGATGCACCCATGATGACGACGATGGCAAAGATAATCCCGACCGACGAGGCGGTGCCTTGGTCATTCAGCAGCCAGTCGCCGATCCCGATCCGTGCCATGCCAGCCACGAACTGCTCGACACCAAATCCCAACGTTTGCGCGACACCCAAAATGGTGGCGATTACCGCAACGATGTCGATGGCATGACCCAGCCAGCCCGACAGGCTGGAGCCGAACAGCGGCGTCAGAGACGAGCGGATGGTCAGCGGCAGTCCACGACGATAGGCAAAGTAGCCTAGCCCAAGCCCGGCAATTGCATAAGACGCCCAGGCCGAGAAGCCCCAGTGCAGATAGGACCATTTATAGGCGTTCAGCACGTTGTCCGCCCCTGCCCCGGTCGCAAGCCCCTGAATCACATCCGGGTTGTTCTTGAAGTGATAGACTGGCTCAGCCACGGCCCACGTCAGCATCCCGACGCCGATCCCGGCCCCGAACATCATGGAAAACCAAGAGAAGTTCGAAAACTCTGGCACATCGTCATCCATGCCGATTTTCAACCGGCCCGCTGCGGGCCAGATCGCCAATCCGATACAGACCAGCACGAACAGCGCCATCACATAGATGTACCAGCTGGCAAAGTTGGACAGGATGAAGCTGTTGAACCCGGACAGGACCGTTCCGGCCTGCTCGGGGAAGGCGACCGCCCAAATTACAAGGCCGCCTACCGCGAGCTTTGCCGTTACGGTCACGTCAACGCTGAACCCCGAATAAAACCCGGTATCTGCGGTTTTAATCGGCAGATCCGTCAACGGCTCCGCGATTTTATTGTCGTCGTTTGACATCCTAAGTTCTCCCTTTGGATTGCCTATTTTCCGAGGAAACGGTTTGTTCCGCTTTCTTTTGTTTTTGTTGCGTTTCTTGCCGGTCACGCGTCCAGCGCAACCGGTCCTTTAGGCCAACTGCAACAGGCCAGAACGTAGCCCTGTTCGGTATCGCCGGGCTGCAGCCCGCCCATGTCCTGCATTTCGACATCGCCCTGGGTCAGGCGCACTTTGCAGTTGCCGCAAACACCCTGCTGACAGGCGGAATCGATCCAAACCCCGGCATTCAGCGCGGCTTCAAGCAGGGTTTCGCCTTCGGCGGCGTGACCATGCAGACCGCTAAGCGAGAAATAGACCTCACCCCCGGTACCGGTGCTTTCTTCGATGGTGATCTTCTCGCCAAAGCTTTCCTCGTGCACCGCAGCAAACGGGATGACCGAGGCCACGTCGCGGGCCGCTCTCATGAAACCTTCGGGGCCGCACATGAAAATGCTGCGCTCGGCGTGATCGGGCACAAGGCGCTGAAGCAGATCAGACGAAATCTGACCGGTTTCGCCCACGAACCCGTCTTCGGCCTCATCCACGATCATGTGGACGGCCACATTGGCAAAACGTCGGTCAAGAAACTCCAGCTGATCGCGGAAAATGATGTCTTTCGGTGAGCGCGCGAAATGCACAAAGACGATGTCTTTGGGCAGGGTCACGTCAGTGACGTATTGCAGCATCGACATGACCGGAGTGACGCCCGATCCACCGGACAGGAACAGAGGTTTGTCGCTGGGGATATCCACCCAGTTGAAGCCGCCGGTGATGTCGGCGATCTCAAGCTCCATCCCCGGTTTCATCTGGTCATTCAAATAGTTGGACACCACCCCGCCCGGAACGCGTTTGACGGTGACCTGAATGTTGTGGGGCCGGGTCGGCGTGGACGAGATCGAATAGGCGCGCACATGCTGCTTGCCCTCAATCTCAAAACAGAAGGTCACGTACTGGCCGGGCTTGAAGTCGAAACTGCGGCTTTGTGTGTCTTCGAAAACGAATGTCTTGCTGTCATGCGTTTCGTCGATCACCGCTTTGCAGGTCAAAGTGGCTGGCCCGCCCGCGTAGCAGGGCTGGTTATTGGCTGAACTCAGGGAAAACGGACTGTCCGTCGCGACGAGCATCTTGCGGAAACCTCCAGAATAGGGTTCGCGCGAGGATAATGGTGCGGTGGAACTGAAAAACGGCGCAGAATTGCGGTATTAATCGGTTAAAACGATTGATCGGTACTGGATCAGTTCTTTGAACAGCGTGACGGCCTGCGCCACAAGCGGGTCGTGGCGTTTGCGCACATGTACGATGGAATAGATGGGCTGCGGGATCACCGGAGCATCCGTTACCCGTTGCAATGTCGGATACTCGGCGCACAGACCCGGGGCGGCAAAGCCCGGGAAATAGGCGGTTCCACCGTTGGCTTTCAGGAAATCCAGCGCAAGATCATCACTGCCCACCAGGGTCGAGCTTTGAGGCTGATCCGAAAAGGCCTCGTCATGCTGGCGGTCGAAATAGGATGTGTAGGCGACTTGGATGTAGCGCGACCAGGGGACATCCTGGACCTGGTTACAATCGGTGGACAGCATGACATAGCTTTCGCTGCCCAATTCACTGACAAACATGTCCGGTGCCTGCTGCGGGACAAAAACGATGCCGATATCGGTCTCGCCAGTCAGAACATCCCGCTGAATCTGCTGCGAGAAGTTCGCCTCGAGATACAGGTCCAGATGCGGGGTGCGTTCCCGGACCACTTTGGTCCAGTCGATCAGCACGGATCGTGCGAGGCTAAACTGAACCGAAATCCGCAAACGCTGCCTGTTGCCACCGCCACCAGCCTCGACATCGCGCCGCGCCAGGCTCCACGCCGCCAGCAGTGACCGGCAATGGGTTTCAAAACGCCGCCCCGCAGCCGTGGGTTCGGCCCCGCCCCGCCCGCGCTCGAACAGGCGCGTGTCCAACTCTTGCTCCAACTGGCGGATGCGGGCGCTGACCGTAGATTGGGTCACATTCAGACGTTCGGCGGTGCGGTTGAAGTTCCGCGTCTCCAGAACATCCATGTAGGTCACTAACAACTGACGGTTCATTTAATCGGAAATCTCGATTGATAGATGAGTTTCAATTGTATTTATTTGTCAAAAATTCGCAGATATCAAGCGTCGTTGAACAAGCTAAAAAGCCCGCCCTTTTGGCGCCAGCAACAGGAGAAGTTCATGTTCATCGTCGATTGCGACTGCCACAATTATTGGTGCAGCGCCACGGTTCTGGAACCCTATATGGAAGGCCTTTTCAAGGACATGTTCGTCCGTGGCGAGCGGACCGGCCCGCGCGGCGCCTTCCCCCACGGCCACCGTCCCTGGTTCCACCCCGAGGGCTTTGCCCGCCATGATGTGAACCCGGTTGAGGAAGATGATAACTATCTGATCATGAAAGAAAAGCATCTTGATAAATACAATATCGACGTTGCGATTCTGACCGGCGACGAGCCGATCGAAGCCTCGACACTGGCCAACCCCTATTACGCTAATGCGCTGTGCAAAGCCTATAACGACTACATGATCGATTACTGGCTGCCCAAGGACGAGCGGTTCTGGGGTTCAATCGTGGTTGCACCGCAGGATCCGCACCTCGCCGCTGCTGAAATTCGCCGCGTTGGCGGTCATCCTCGCATTGTTCAAGTCTTGGTGAGCCACGGCGCCGCGCGCCCCTATGGCGACCCGTTCTATCACCCGATCTACGAAGCCTGTGCCGAAATGGGCCTGCCGTTTGCCATGCACCTTGGTGGACAGGGTGGCATCAACTCAAACCCTGTTGGGGCCGGGCCTTCGACCTTCTTCTGGGAAACCCACGCGATCCTGCCACAGACGGCAATGACCCACATGGCCAGCCTGATCGCTCATGGCGTGTTCGAGAAATGGCCCGAGTTGAAAGTGGTGATCATCGAATGTGGCGTCGCCTGGGTGCCGTCGGTTCTGTGGCGTCTGGACGCGAACTACAAGGCGCTGCGCAAAGAAACGCCGTGGCTCAAGCGTCTGCCGTCCGAGTACTTCAAGTCGAACATCCGTATGTCGACCCAACCGCTGGAGCAGCCCCAAAACATCCAGCACCTGTGGGCTACGCTTGAGGCGATGGATGGCGAAAACACCTTGATGTTTGCGTCGGACTATCCGCACTGGGATTACGACGACGTCAACAAACTGCACGTCCCGCCTGCATGGCGCGAGAAGATTTTCGGGCTCAACGCTCTGGACGTCTACACCCGCCTGCCGCGCCCGATGGCGCACGCTGCTGAATAAAGAAGGAGCCTTCGACCATGGCAAACAAGCATTTCGCCTGCAAAACCGATGAGGTTCCCACCGACGCGGCCAAAATCGTGACCGTATCGAACATGCCCATCGGAGTGTTCAAACTGGATGACGGCTATCACGCCCTGCTGAACATCTGTCCCCACAAGGGTGCCGCCCTGTGCGAAGGGCCGGTTTGCGGCACCACCCGTGAAACCGACTCGACCGAGTTCGTCTATGACCGCGCTGGTGAAATCGTCCGCTGTGCCTGGCACGGCTGGGAATTCGACATCCGCAGCGGCGAGTTTCTGGTGGACTCGTCCATCAAGACGCGCCGCTTTGACGTCTCGCAGGAAGGGGACGAGCTTTACGTCCACATCTGACGACTCGCATCTGAGCTCCCTCCGAACTGAACAACTGTCTCCCTGTCAGTTGTGACTTACTGGCGCTGCCCAAGACTTCGGGTAGCGCCTTTTTTCAGTCAGCCGTTACGCGTCTGGCCACGCGGTAGATCATCACAAAGAAGACCGGCACAAAGACAACGCCAAGGACAGTGGCCGAAATGACACCGCCCATCACGCCAGACCCCATCGCCGTGCGTCCCCCTGCCCCCGCGCCCGAGGACAGGACCAGCGGCAGAACCCCCAATGAGAACGCCATCGAGGTCATAAGGATTGGCCTGAACCTCTGATGCGCGGCGTCCTTTACCCCCTGCAGCAACGGCTCTCCGGCGGCGACCTTGTCGCGGGCGAACTCGACGATCAGGATTGCGTTCTTGCCGGTCAGGCCGATTACCGTCAGTAGCGCGACCTGAAAATACACGCCGTTTTCGAACCCACCGAGCCAGGCCCCGACCAGTGATCCGGTGACACCAATTGGCATCGCCAGCATCACCGCAAATGGAATGGTCCAACTTTCATATAGCGCCGCAAGACACAGGAACACGGCAGCAAGGGACAATGCATAAAGCATCCCCGCCTGATCCCCGGATTCCCGTTCCTCTAGCGACAGGCCCGTCCAGGCGATTTGGTAGCCTGGCGGCAATTGCTGCGCCAGCGCTTCGATCTCGGCCATGGCTTCACCAGTGGTGAACCCTGGTGCAGGGCTGCCCTGCAGCTGAATGGCCGACAAGCCGTTATAACGATACAGCCCCTGCGGACCGAATTGCCAGTTCGCAGAAGAGAAGTTCGACAGCGGTACCAGCCCGCCTGAATCGTTGCGGACCCGCCAGGCCTCGATATCCTCGGGGACCATGCGATAGGGGGCATCGCCCTGAACGTAGACGCGCTTGATCCGACCTCGATCGAGGAAGTCGTTCACGTAACGACCGGCCCATGCTACAGACAGAAGCTCGCCGACTTCCTGTGCGGACAGTCCCATCGCACCAGCGGCGCGCCAGTCCAGATTGATGTTGAACTGGGCTGCGTCCTCAAGCCCGTTTGGGCGGATGGAGCCGATGGTCTCGCTTTGCGCGGCAAGACCCATCAGTTGATTTCGCGCCTGCATCAGTTCCTCATGGCTTTGGCCATCACGGGCCTGCAGGTAGAAATCGAAGCCGCTGACGTTACCAAGTTCAATCACCGCTGGAGGCACGACAGGAAACACGAAGGCTTCCTGAATCTGTGAAAATGCTCCAAAAGCCCGGCCCGCAATGGCCTGAGCGCTGCGATCCGGGGTCTTTCGCTCGTCCCAATCCTTCAGGCTGATAAAGGCCAGACCCATGTTCTGGCCCAAACCGGAAAAGCTGAAACCGCGCACGGTAAAGACCGAGGCAACATTCTCCGCCTCGTTTTCCATGTAGTATTGTTCGATCTCTTCCAGCACGGCCTCGGTGGCCTCAGCGGTGGACCCGGTTGGGCCCTGAACCAGAGTGAACAGGATGCCTTGATCCTCTTCAGGCAAAAAGCCGGTCGGCGTGCGGGCAAACAGGAACACCATGGCGGCACCGATCAGCAGATAGATCAGCCCCACGCGCAGCGGACGCCGGATCGAAAACCCGACCAGAGACGAATAGCTCTCGGTCAGTTTGTCGAAGCCGCGGTTGAACCATCCGAACAAGCCCCGATTGCGTTTGTCATGATCTGGTTTGCGCAGCAGCGTCGCGCACAGGGCAGGCGTCAGGGTCAGCGCCACCACAACCGACAGCATCATGGCCGAGACGATGGTGATCGAGAATTGTTGGTATATGACCCCGGTAGAGCCGCCAAAAAACGCCATCGGGATGAACACGGCGGACAGCACCAGGGCGATCCCGACCAGTGCGCCGGTGATCTGACCCATGGATTTCTTGGTGGCCTCATAGGGGGACAGCCCCTCTTCCTCCATAATCCGTTCGACGTTTTCGACCACGACGATGGCGTCATCCACCAGCAGACCGATGGCCAGAACCATTGCGAGCATGGTCAACGTGTTGATCGTGAAGCCAAAGGCCGAGATGATCGCAAACGTTCCCAACAGCACGACCGGCACAGCGAGGGTCGGAATGATTGTTGCGCGCAGGCTTTGCAGGAACAGGAACATGACGAGGAAGACCAGAACGATCGCCTCGATCAGAGTGTGGACCACTTCTTCGATCGAAATCTCGACAAACGGTGTCGTGTCGTAGGGCACGACGTATTCCACACCGTCGGGGAAAAAGGCCGAAACCTCGTCCAGCTTGTGCTTCACCCGCTCGGCCGTATCCAGCGCGTTTGCGCCCGAGGCAAGCCGGATGGCCATGCCTGCAGTGGGCTTCCCGTTGAACCACGCGGATGTGGTATAGCTTTCGGCCCCGATCTCGACCCGCGCCACGTCACGCAGCAATACAAGACCACCGTCGGTTTCTGCCCGCACCACGATCTGTTCAAAATCCTCAGGCGTGGACAGCAGCGATTGGGCCGTGATCGTGGCGTTCAGGGCCTGCCCTTCGACAGCAGGCAATGCACCGAAAGACCCGGCCGAGACTTGGGCGTTTTCTTCCGACACAGCCTGCACGATGTCCGTAGGTGTCAGTTCGAATGCCGCCAACTGTTCGGGGTTCAGCCAGATCCGCATCGCATATTGCGCACCAAAAACCTGAACGTTGCCGACACCCTCCAAACGGCTGAATTCGTCGACCATGTTCGACACCATGTAGTCAGACAAATCCACCGCATCGAGCCGATCATCGGTTGAAACAAGCGCCGCGACCAGAAGGAACCCGCCCGAGGATTTCTCAACGGTAACCCCTTGCCGTTGAACAGTTTCCGGCAACAGCGGGGTTGCCTGGCTCAGCTTGTTCTGCACCTGCACCTGCGCAATGTCCGGGTCGGTACCGGTTTCAAAGGTCAGCGTCACCGTCGATGATCCGGTCGATGTCGAAGACGAGTTGATGTATCGCAACCCATCCAGCCCGGTCATCTGCTCTTCGATCACCTGCGTCACGGTGTTGTTTACGGTTTCGGCGGACGCTCCGGAATACGACGCGGTGACCTCAACCGTCGGAGGGGCGATCTGCGGATATTGCGCAACGGGCAAGTTGAAGACAGCCAATGTGCCGATGCCCATTAGCAGGATAGAGATGACCCATGCGAAAACAGGTCGGTCGATAAAGAAACGTGCCATGGGGAGCTTTCACATCTGTTTGCGGGTCACTGAGCGTTTCAATCCGGCAGGGCGGTTCAGGAATCGGGTTCCTCAGTTGGCGCAACCGTCACACCGACCCCGATCTTTTGCAGTCCCGCAACAATCAGTTTGTCACCGGCCTCAAGACCGTCAGTTACGATCCATTTGTTGCCCTCGGTTCCTCGAACAGTCAGAATTCGCTCGGTCACGGTATTGTTCTCGTCCACAACCATCGCTGTTGGCTGCCCGCGCCTGTTGCGCGCAACACCCTGCTGGGGGGCAAGTACCGCGCCCCGCAGAACTTCGACCGGAAGATGCGCCGTGACATACATGCCCGGCAGAACAATCTGATTGGGGTTGGGGAATTCGATCCGCAGAACTGAAACACCCGTCTGCGGATCAACTTGCGGCTCGGCTGCAAGAACCGTTCCGGTCTGATCAAAGGTCGACCCGTCCGCCAGCGACACTGTCACTGTCGGGTCGATCGACTGCAGCGCTGCTGTTTGCGATGCAATGGCTCTGTTGAATCGCAGCACATCCTGAGTCGAGACGGCGACGTCCACGTACACCTGTTCAATCTGCCGGATAACCGCCAGCGGTTCCGCCTGTTGCGCAGTGACAAGCGCGCCTTGCGTTGCCAGAGCCCGACCGACGCGGCCTGAAAGTGGCGCGCGAACAACTGTATGCTGGAGGTCGATTTTTGCGGTTTGAAGCTGCGCCTTAGCCACCAGCAACGCGGCCCGTGCTGCGTCCCTCTCGGCCACGGCGCTATCGACTGCCTGTTGGCTGGCCACATTGCGCGAGAGCAACTCTGCCACGCGTTTTTCTTCCTTTTCAGCCGCCGTCAAACGGGCCTCAGCCTGAGCGACACTCGCGCTGGCCTGCTGAACCTGAGCATCATAGACGCCGTCGTCGATGCGATACATCGCATCGCCTTCCTCGACCGTCCCCCCCTCCTGGAACAGGCGCTCAACGACAATCCCGGAAACTTGCGGCCTAACCTCGGCCACTCCCAACGCGGCAACACGGCCTGGCAGTTCGGAAAACAGCGTCACATCTTGCGCTTCCAGCGTAACAACTGTCACCGGCACGGGGTTGCTTGATTGCGCAGCCGCCAATGATGTTAATCCGGAAAGCAATACAGCCAATGACGTAAACAGGAAGCCTCGGGTTCTGAGCATCTTTTGCGTCTCCGCTCGGTGTCTTGTGTCTTAAATTAGGGTCGTGCGTTGGTTGGCGTTTCGAACCGTGCAGGATCCATGGCGTTTTTGGTCTGGTGGGGCACTACAGAGAGCGCATATGTCGAACTGACACTCCGCGGCACTCTGCTTTCATGAAGTTCCAGATTTAAATTTGCAATAAGCATTTTACCAAGAACATGTCCATTTTCCCGTCTTCACATGTCCTTGTGCATTTTCGAACACCTTAACATATCTCGTTCAAGCGAGATGCAATTTAGTACAGTCCAATGCCCAAAAAGTTACGGGGCCCCAATTAGGTAGGGCTCCGCTTTTGACGTGTCGAGTTTTATACGAAACCCCAGTCCTGCGCGTCTGCGACAAGCGCGTTGTCCACGAGGTATTCCGGAAGGTCCAGACCGACAACGATTTCGACACTCTCGATGCCGCGTGCCTTGATACCGAGATCCTCAAGGCTGATGTCACCGGCCTCGTAGGCGGCTGCCGTGTCCTCTTCCAGGCGCAGCAACAGATGATCGTCTCCTCTGCCGCCGACGAACAGATTGCTATCCGCTGAGTTATCAGCACCATACAGCGACTGTTCGGTAAAGATGAACACGTCGTTGCCGCGACAACCCAAATGTACGTCTGACCCCAGTCCATCAATCAGAACGTCGTCGCCGCGGCCACCTATAGTACGGTCGTCACCGGCCCCATCCGCGATCACGTCGTCGCCACGACCGCCTTTCAACAGGTCAGCACCACTGCCGCCAGAGATCAGATCGTCGCCACGGTCACCCTTAATGATGTCAGCACCCAGACCGCCCAGACCGACATCGTCACCGCGGCCCAGATTGATGAAGTCGCTACCGTCGCGACCAAGGATCATGTCCTTGCTTTTCGTACCTTTCAGGAAGTCCGAGCCAGAAGTGCCGATCTCGCTGTTGCCGTTCAGCACGCCCAACTCGAACTTCAGCATAGCCTCGTTGAACTTTTCTGCCGGGTGGATGACATCCGTCATAGCGATCTGATCTTCGGGGATACCATCCACTGCGGGATGGAAGTTTGCAAAGTCCAGAGTTTGCGGATCGTCGAATGTCTGGAAGCCGAACGTGGTAGAGTCCCCACGCACCTCGTCAAACAGTTCAGCGAAATCAATCAACTTTACGTTCAGTCCAAGATCTTCGAAGGTGTTAACCTCGTTCAACAGTCGGTCATTGAAATGCGCAGATGCGATGTCAGATGCGGCGAGAACATCGGCTGGGAAAAAGCCAAACTGTAGCGGCAGATCGCCCTGTTTGGGTATAGTGTAGAGGATCAGGTTATCGACGCCCGCGTCCGCAAGACGCTCGGCCTGGCGTTGGACCTCATCAAACAACCGGTCACCATACGCCTTGGCATCAGCTTCCACTGAATCACCGATGACAGGGTAATCCGGCGCGTTCACGTCATTGATGCCCATGAAAAGGGACGCCGTCGCATTTTCCGGGGCCTCACCCTCCGGCAACGAAGCCAGATAGTCCGAAACCTGAGCGTCCAGATCAACCCTGACGGACGATTCCGGTGCATCCGGATCGGTTTCTAAACCAACTGCACTAAGGAATTCTGCCACATCGCGGTCAACCAAAGCGCGCGCTCCGCTGACCGCGAAATTCTGTACGTTGCTGTCATCCAGCCCCAGTTCTGCGGGCAAAAAATTGGCATAGTTGAACCCGTTATTTGCCTGACCTTCGGTAAATATCTCCGGATTCAAAAGTGGGTTAAAGCCAAGACCCGTTGCCGCTGACACCAATTGTGTCAGTCGCCCACCATCCGTGTAGCTATCTCCGAAAAAGACAATGCTATCGGTTTGAAAGTTGCTCATCTAGTTCTTCTCCTCCAGTTTCCGCAGGTGGAATCCTTCGAATCCAAGCCATTCACCCGGTTTCCTCCAAAAAAACGGCGCACTCTCCCCTTTCGTTGCGTGATGGCTCATGCGAATGTCGGGAAAAAAGGAACAGAGAACCGATACCGGGACTTGGCTAAACAGCACCCCACATGCAGTTTAGGTTAACCGTATGTGCACTACGGTATGCACACGCATACCAAAAAAACATACGCAGAAAAAGAAAATTTTTACTTTACTCGAGAACGGAATGGGCGAGACACTTAGCGATAGGAAAAAAAAGGACATTCTCCGTGCATCAATGGAGGAGTTTGTTCAAAAGGGCTATGACGGCGCGCGGATTGAGCGAATCGCACAGCGGGCAAAAGTCTCGACCCGAACGCTTTATAAGCACTTCGCTGGCAAAGAGGCACTTTTTGAATCCATAATTGAAACAGCTCTTGGCAAACTGTCCGATATCCCATCGACGCCTTTCCAGCCCGATGTGCCGATCGAAACCCAGTTGATCGAGGCGGTGGAAATACATTTCAGAACCGTTACAGACCGCGAGTTTCTGGACCTGATGACAATTCTGTTGCCCGAGTACCTTCACGACCGCGAACTTGCCAAAAGAGTCATTCACATCGCACTGGAACAAACGCAGCAGGTCTACGAGCTTATCGAAGGTGCGATGGAAAACGGAGCATTGGCGACTGGAAATGCCGACCAGGCCTCAATTCAGCTCCTCTCTATGCTGTATGGGTTGATCTTTTGGCCCATTCTTCTGATGGGAGAACCTGATCCAAGATATTCCAGTCAGCGGGAAACGATTGAGGATTGCGTCAAAACTTTTCTGTCCCGCTATAGAGCCGGTAGTTGAGCGGATGGATCAGGTAACACTCGCTGGACTAAGCTGACAGGATCGATCAGTATTGAAGAAAAACAACAAATCACGCTCTTGACCTGAATGAAACCGTCTGTTTCACATGACCGCCCAGCTACAGATTCCGGCCCGAAACCGCATCTGTTTCACTTTGTTTTGCTGCCGCATTTTTCGCATTTGTCGCTGATTTCCGCTATTGAGACGCTGCAAAACGCGAACCTTGTTGCGGATCAGAGGATTTTTGACTGGACGCTTTGTGGCACCACGAAACAGGCTGTTCGGTCCAGTGTTGGATGCGAAGTCGATGTTGATGTTGCGCTGAAGGATGTCCCATCAGCCCGGGACATTGTCGTAGTTTCTGGCGAGCACGTCTTTGGGCTGGACAGTTTCGAGCTAGAAGTCGGCCTTGCGCGTCTGGCACGTGGCAACGTGCGCGTAACCGGGCTAGGCACCGGGGCTATACTGATGGCTGAGGCAGGGTTGATGGACGGCGCAACCGCTGCAATTCACTCCTGGTATCGAGTCGGTTTCAAGGAAACTCATCCGCGGGTGGAACTAAGCCGGCAGACCCATGTTTCTGATACCCTGCGCTGCTCCAGCTCAGGCGGCGTTTCCGCCATCGACCTATTTCTGGACTTCATCGAGCAGGAGCATGGCACGGACTTTGCCAGCAGTGTCGCGGAATGCATGTGCTATACGCCGCTGAGGCAGCTTCAGAAGTCCGTGGACACAAGCATCCCCAACAGTCTGACTGTACCAAACCGCACCGTGTCGCGCGTAATCGCCGCGATGGAAGAACAGATCGAAGAACCCGTGTCGCCAGCCGTTCTGGCGGATCAGGCCGGTATTTCGAGAAGGCAAATCGAGCGGTTGTTCAAGAAGTATCTAGGTATCACTCCAAAACAGCATTATCGGAAAATTCGATTGAGAGAAGCATATCGGCTGCTCATTCAGTCGTCGCAGCCGATCATCGACGTCGCCTTGGCCACAGGATTTGAAACGCCAAGCCATTTCTCAAGGTGTTTCAAGGCGGAATTCGGTGAAACCCCCTATCAACTTAGAAATAAAAAAAGAACCGATTGAGCGTTCGGCTTTTCTCCGATCAGACGCTTGAACACAAACGCGCCACGAGCGTCAGAATCCGATTTCGCAGCACACTTAACTCGGCATGGTCTTGCCGCGTTCGTCTCGCGGGTTGCGAAGCCGTCGTAGAAGGTCAGCACTTTCCATCCGTTTGAGAAGTGGGGTCGCCATATTGCCTTCCAAGGCAAGCGCGTCGCCCAACCCGCCTACTGAGCGGTTGTCGGCTATTAACAGCGCTAACGATGAAGAAGGGCAAAGTATCCGCATCACCTGCTTACTCGGCTCATCGTTCCGCTAATGGTGGCCTCGACAGAAAAGGCACAATCGACGATGCGAGCTTAGTACTGGATCTGTCTGCGCCCAAGGAGTTGGACGGCAATGTCTGTGAGAAGCAGATTGCTGTGGCGGGTCTGACCCAAAATGTCGAAACGATGCGCGTCCGGAGCGTGCCTTTTACTACAGCGCTAGCACCAGGCGATTGGATTTTGCGCGCGATACACAAGTACAAAGATAGCTGTTTGTGGCCTGTTCTTCGGGTGTCAAAATGCCATCGCGATGATCCACTTCACCTTCGATCACGTCGACCATGCAAGAGCCGCAGAGCCCTTCAGAGCATCCGAAATCCACATGGACGCCGTTGGTTTTGAGGACCTCAAGGATCGTTTCATCCTTTGATACCGTGTAAACGGTTCCGGTGGACTGAACCTCAACTTCAAAGCTGTCATTGGGCGCGTGTTCGATATCCGATGCGGGGGCAAACCGTTCGAAATGGATCGCGCCGCCGCGCAGAGCGGTGCCAGCTTCCAACACAGCGTTTAGCATCGGTTCGGGGCCGCAGGTATAGACGTCAGCCCCCATCGGCATGGATTGCATCACCCCTGCCAGATCGAACGGGCCGTCGGTATCGTCGCAATGCAAGTGATACCATTCATCCAATCCCAATGCCCGGAACTGTTTGTCCATCGCGGCGTAAGCCCGGGACCGCACAAGATAGTAGACCCGAAAATCCTGTCCGCTGTTGAGCAACTCGCGCGCCATTGCCACCAGTGGGGTGGCACCGATCCCGCCTGCGATCAGGGTGACGTGTCGGTCATGGTTTTCCAGCGGGAAGTGATTTCGCGGCCCGCCAATGGCAAGCTCGACGCCCTCCTCCAATTCGTGCATGGTCCGAGACCCTCCACGCCCGTCATCCTCGCGTTTGACAGCGACGTTGAGCATGCGGCCATCCTGGCTCCAGCTCCACAGCGAGTATTGGCGCACCAGATCGTCACTCAGATGGACATCCACATGCGCGCCGGGCTCAAGGCTGGTGAACCGGCCATTGAGAATTTCGAAACAAAAATCCGAGGTGTCCGGGCTCAGTTCCGTTTTTCTGACAAGGCGCGCGACTTGTGTGTTCATCTGGCTTCCCATCATTGTGATTTGCCGGTTTCGAAACCATGGTCAAAGCTGCAGAAAAAAACATGGTTTTCAATTGCAAAATTTCTCATATTCGGTTGAAGCAAGCTCAAGTTAAGCCCAAGGCAACGCAGCATCTATGTCACGACGCCACTACAACCTGCCCCCTCTTGCGACCCTGTCCGCCTTTGAAGCAGCCGCACGCCATCTGAGCTTTAAGGAAGCCGCAAGCGAGCTTTCCGTTACCCCCGGCGCGGTCAGCCACCAGATCAAGGCGCTGGAGACCGAACTGAGCGCGCCGCTTTTTGTTCGCAAACATCGGGGTGTTGAACTGACCGAAGATGGCGCGGCGCTGCATAAGGTTCTGGGCACATCCTTCCTCAAGGTCTCCAAAGTGCTGGAGCAAATTCGCACCGGTGATTCCGAAAACCATGCAACCGTCGGGTCGACCACCGCAGTTGCCGCCTTATGGTTGTCGCCCTCCGTCATCCGGTTCTGGCAGGACCATCCGCAGGTGAAAGTGAACCAGATGGCGCAGGACACAGCCTTTGTGGATCGCCCCGATCTGGATTTCTTCATCCGCTACGGACAGGACCCTAATTCCTCACTGCCGCATACAAAGCTTTTTCGCGACACTCTGACCCCTGTGTGCAGCCCCGAAATGGCCACTGAGCTGAAGGGGGCCAGCCTCAGCGATCTGACGCAGCATCGGCTGATCCATCTGGAAACCAAGGACAACACATGGACCACTTGGCCAGAATGGTTTCACGAACTTGGGTTTACCGGCAATATACCGGCGCAATCTCGGGTCAATAGTTATGCGCTGGCCCTGCAGGTCGCGCGCAAAGGCGCCGGTCTGGCGCTGGGGTGGAAGCGTCTGGTTCAACCGATGCTCAGCTCGGGTAAACTGGTGGCACTTGAAGAGTTCAGCATTCCCGCCCCGAACAACTTCTATCTGGTGGGGCGCGAGGATGAGCACCTTTCCGAGGGTGCGCTGGCCCTGAAAAATTGGCTGCTGGACGAAGTGCAGGAGGGGTCGGTTTAGCCAGCCTCACTTATCGGTTAGGATTTTTAGTATTGAAGACGTACCTGTCGCGCTGCCAATGGGAGATGACGCCACAGCCATTGAAAAACTCAGGAGTGACTGATGAATAAGCACGCATCGCTTTCGTCCGTTCTGACCCCGGTAAACACAGCGAAGGGGCTGCCGAACGCGCATTATATCGACCCCACCGTTTTTGCCGAGGAACGTGAGGCCGTCTTGTTTGCCAACTGGTCCGGTATCGGATTTGGCAAGGACATCCCCGAGGCAGGTGATGCGAAACCCGTTGATTTCATGGGAATGCCCATCCTGATGGTCCGCGACCGCAATGGCGAGATCGGTGTGTTCCAGAACACCTGCCGTCATCGTGGCATGATCCTGGTTGACAAACCTCAGAAAATCCGCGGCGCGATCCGCTGTCCCTACCACAGCTGGTGCTATGGCCTGAATGGTGAGCTGCGCACTGCCCCCCATGTCGGTGGCCCAGGCCAGAACACCCACGAGGATCTGGATTTTTCTGAACTTGGTCTGATGCGCATTCGATCATACGTCTGGCGCGACGTTGTGTTCGTCAACGTAGACGGCAACGCACCAGAGTTCGAAGAGGTCCATGGCGAGTTAATGGAGCGCTGGAAAGAGTTCGAGCAGCCGATGTATCACGGCGGCGCCGGTGCCTCGGTGCGTCTGGAACTGGACGCGAACTGGAAACTGGCCGTCGAAAACTTCTGCGAAAGCTATCACCTGCCCTGGGTACACCCCGGTCTGAACAGCTATTCCCGTCTTGAGGATCACTACAACATCAACGAACTGGGCAAATATTCCGGTCAGGGCACCTATGTCTATCGACAGTTCGAAGGTCAGGACGGCGAGAAGCTTAACGATTTTGACAATCTCAGCGAAAAGTGGACCGAAGGCGCAGAGTATATCGTAGTCTATCCGAACGTCATGCTGGGCGTGCAGCGCGACCACGGCTTTGCCTTTATCCTCGAGCCAGTGACGCAGGAAAAGACGATCGAGCATATCGAACTTTATTACGCCAAGAAACCTGAAGATGCACCACAGCATGAGGCGCTGCGCGCAAAGAACTCGGCGTTGTGGAACACCGTGTTTCAGGAAGACGTGTTCGTGGTCGAAGGGATGCAAAAGGGACGCCACGGCGTTCTGTTCGACGGCGGCCGTTTCTCGCCAGTGATGGATGGGCCAACACATTGCTTTCACCATTGGGTCGCGACGCAGGTCGAAAAAGGTCGCGCCGAAGCATGAGCGAATTCCTGAACGACGGTCTGGCCAGGAGCTTTCTGGCCGGATCGTGGTTTGAAGGGGGCAAGGGCTTGAGGCGCTTTTTAACTACGTCCTCATCAAGAACATTTCGATCTCGCTGAAAGGCTGACCGTGGATCAGGACGCGCTGGATAAACAATTGTTGCAAGCACATGCGGACCATGATTTGCCTGCCTTGATCCGCCTCTATCACGAGGCGGCAAATCAGGCAGAGCAGCGTCAGGATCATGACGCCGCCTGTTTCTACCTGACCCATGCTTTTGTCTTTGCGCTGGAATACGGCGCACCCGAAGTGGATGAATTGAACCAAAAACTCTTTGAACGCGGCCGCGCGCATCGTTTGGAGTTTTGAGCCCGCAGCAGCTTAAAAACTGCGCTCTGATGCAATGCACCCGTTTTGCTTCCGTCAACCCCAGGGTTTAGTTCCCCTCACCTCACCAGGAATAATGTGGACATTGTCGACAGTGCCCGGTTCGTGAAAGAAACCCAACGACACGAAAACACGCAAAACAAAAATTTGCGAATTCGCGTGAGATTCTGCAAAGCCTGACCAACGCGTCACTGGCGACCGAGGATTTCTCTTTCATGCGCTCGGCCAAAATTGAACTGTCGGATGTTGAGCTTCTGGCCGTGAACGGATTGTGTGGAAGCACCGTGACATGGACTGCGCCACGCGGTATGCGAACCTTCGCGACATGTTGCTGTCCCGCGCAAAAAAACGTCTGGTGTTTTTCTAGGATATGGCCTGCTACGTTATGCCCGGCGTTTTAGAAGACACGGCGTTTCTCAATCTCGTGACTTATGAGTTTCTGGTTAAGCCACTCAAATTGCACGCTCCTCAACCATCCACATCAGTTCCCCGCAGACATAGCCGCCTAGTTAAAGCCTGCGATACCTATCGACTTTGCAGGCTAGTAAATTGCAGCTGTTTCCACTGTCCAATAACCAGTCCAAAAAACACTTGACGCTTCACTGGTACACGTGGTTTCGTATATGAAACGATCCTGAGGGACTCGTTTGCACAGCGTGGGGAGGCGCCGTGATGACGACACACCAATCTGCCTTGCGGGCGAGGCAGGGTACAGAAAGCCAGATTACGTTATCCCTGGATGGGATCAGAATGTCCTTTTCAGGTGTTTCCGTCCTCCGTGATGTGACGCTAGAATTCGAAGGCGGTGAAATTCACACGCTGATGGGCGAGAATGGGGCTGGTAAAAGCACGCTGGTGAAAATCATCAGCGGCGTGCAGAAACCGACCTTCGGAACGTTTCAGATTGACGGAGAAACCGTTGAATTCGATGCGCCCCGGGATGCCGAGAAACATGGCATCGTCATCATGCATCAGGAATTGAGCCTGATCCCCGAGATGACCGTGGCCGAGAACGTGCTGTTAGGTCATGAGCCTAAGAAGTTTGGCGCTTTCATCGACCGCAGAGCGCTGCGGGACAAGGCCAGTAAGGCTCTGGCCCGCTTTGGGTTCACGCTGGACATCGATACACCTGTCAAAGACTTGCGTGTCGGCGAGCAGCAACTGGTTGAGATCGCTCGCGCCTTGCTGATGAACGCGCGGCTGCTGATCATGGATGAGCCCACGTCCGCCTTGTCACAGGCCGAGGCTGACATTCTGATGGAAGTCGTGCGTGACCTGGCCCTGCAGGGTGTTGCCGTTGTCTATATCTCTCACCGCATGGATGAGGTGTTTGAAATCTCGGATCGGGTTACGGTTTTGCGTGATGGCGACCTGATCGGCACTCGACTTGCAACCGAGACGACCTCGGCCGAACTGATCCGAATGATGGTGGGACGCACGGTCGAGATCAATGCGGTCAAACGGCAGAACCCGGCAACGGATGAAACCGTATTGCAGGTTGCGAACCTGTCGGCGTGGGACGGCAAGCGTAGAGTGCTGGACGACGTTTCGTTTGATCTGAAGCGCGGAGAAATTCTGGGTATCGGCGGTCTTTTGGGGGCCGGCCGGACTGAGTTGCTGGAAACATTATTCGGCGCAAGAGGTGCCAGTTATCAGGGTGAGATAACGCTGGCAGGTAGTCAGCTACGACCTGTTAAACCTCAGGATGGGGTACGAAACGGATTGGCTTTGATCACCGAGGACCGCAAAGGGAACGGTCTGATCCTTGATCGCTCAATCTCAGCAAACGTGGCGTTGCCGCTGATGCCTTTGCAGTCCCGTTTTGGACGATTTTCCGAGGCCGAACAGCGCAAACAGGCTCTCATGGCAATCGAAACGCTCAAGGTTGCGGCCACCGGCCCCGAGCATCCGGTCGGAAAGCTCAGCGGCGGTAACCAGCAAAAGGTTGTGCTGGGCAAATGGCTGGCGACGCAGCCTCGCGTCTTGCTTTTGGATGAACCGACACGCGGCATCGATATCGGCGCAAAGGATGAAATTTACGATCTCGTCGGACGGCTGGCGGATCAAGGCATCTCGGTGCTGTTTGCCAGTTTCGAACTCTCCGAATTCATGGCCGTGTGCGACCGGATGATTGTCCTGTGCGAGGGACAATTGGCCGGAGAGTTGTCGCGTGACGAGATGAGTGTGGATGCAATCAAAGCCCTGGCGATGCAATTTCGCTGACCGATCCGGATATGAGAAAAGACATGACCGTTATGGAACCCAACAGCCATACAGTAAAGAAAGAACACCAGACCAGTTCGGTGTTGATACACTTGCTGAACAAGACGAAACTCTACTGGGGTTTGTTTGCCCTGATCCTGTTCGGAGCGTTGACCTCTCCGCTGTCGTCGAAAGGCAACAATATCTTCCTGTCGCTGGGTAACCTGACGGATGTTCTTCGACAGGTCTCGGTCACCGGGATTGTAGCCGTCGGCATGACGATGGTGATCTTCATTGCTGGAATCGATCTTTCGGTTGGGTCGGTCATGGCACTGGGGACGGTGATCTGCGCCATGTTGCTGACGCAGGAGGGCTGGACGGCCGCCAGCTATTTCGGTGTTCCAGCCACCGGCATCGTTCTGTTCGTCGTCATCGGCGCGCTGATCCACTTTGTCCAAAACAACCTGAACCGTGAATCTGAGACGGCGGCAATGACAAGCGCGCCCTCGCGGATGCTCAGCCGGGTTGTGGCAGCAGCAATAGCGATTGGCGTCATGATCTGGCTGGCAGGTCAGGTCATGCCAAAATTCGGCGTTCTGGCCGTCCTGATCGTGGTGCCCTGTATCGGGGCCGTTATGGGTACGGTGAACGGTGCCTTGATCGTTTATGGCCGGTTGCAGCCCTTTATTGTGACGCTGGCAATGATGGTCGGGGCCTTGGGTCTGGCCCGTGTCATCGCCGGACAGGATACGGCTGTGTATCCGGTCTATACGGGTAGCAATGCCACCGAGAACTTCGAAGTTCTTCGCGAATTGCTATGGGGCGTGGTGCCAGTGCCCGGCCTGTTCTTTCTGGGTGTTTTGCTGGTGTTTTTTCTGATCACCCGGTTCACGACTTTCGGTAGCTACCTGATGGCTATCGGCGGCAATGAAGAAGCCGCACGTTTGGCGGGCATCAATGTAGGCCGCAACAAGATTGTCACCTATGCCATCGCAGGCTCGCTGTCCGCGTTGGCAGGTGTTCTCTATGTCGCGCAGTTTCGGCAAGGCAAACCGGATGCTGGTCTGGGCCTGGAACTGGAGGCAATTGCGGCTGTTGTGATTGGTGGAACCAGCCTGATGGGCGGGCGCGGCGCGATCATGGGGACGTTCGTGGGTGTGCTGATTTTCGGGTTCCTCAGCAACATCCTGCAACTCAACAACATCGACAGCAACACGCAGCTGGTGCTGAAGGGCATCATCATCGTGGTCGCCGTCCTGCTTCAGGAAGGGCGATTTGAAGAGATCTTTGTCATGGCGAAAGAGCGCCTGGGCAGAGGGAGGAGGCTCTGACCTCAGATCTTGGCGGACCAAGGTCAGAGCAATCAGTACGCGGGAATTTGGAGAAACCCGCATCATGACTAAGGAGTAAACTATGAAAAGAAGAACATTTGGCAAGAGCCTGATGGCTGCCACCGCGCTCTCAACCTCGTTTTCGGCCTCGATGGTGCTGGCGGCTGACAATTATGTAATCGGTTTTTCGCAAGTCACCACGGTTGAGCCATGGCGTGTTCAGTTCAACAAGGACCTGCGTGCCGAGGCGGACGAACATGCAAATGTCGAACTGATCATCGCCGACGCGAATGACCGCACTGAAAAACAGGTGGCCGATGTTGAGAACTTCATTCGTCAGGAAGTCGACGCGATCCTGATCTCGCCGAAGGAATCCGCTGGTCTGACCGGTGTGGTCGAGCAAGCGACCGACGCGGGCATCCCCGTCTTCGTTCTGGACCGCAACGTGGACACCGACAAGTTCGTCCAATGGGTCGGTGGCGACAATGAACTGATCGGTCGGGAAGCTGGCAAGTTCGCGCTCGATCAGCTAGGCGGAACGGGAGCCGCGAAAGGCACTATCGTCGAAATCTGGGGCGGTTTGGGCACCCAAGCCGCACATGACAGGGCCAATGGTTTCCATGAAGCATTCGAAGGTGAAGACGGTGTAAGCTTCCTCTTGGACCAGCAATCCGGCGACTGGAAGCAGGATCAGGCTTACGACATCATGTCGACCGCTCTGCGTAACTTTGAAGACATCACCATGGTCTATGGCCACAACGATCCGATGGCCTATGGGGCATATCTGGCAGCCAAGGATGCAGGCCGGGCGGATGACATCATTTTCATCGGTGTTGACGCGCTTCCGGGCGAAGGTGTGACTTGGGTTGCCAATGGCGAACTGTCGGCCACCTTCCTGTACCCTACTCCTGGCGCCGAAGGCCTGCGTCAGGCGCTTAAGCATCTGAAGGGTGAGGAAGTTCCGAAGGAGGTTGTCATGGGCACCGAGGCAATCACTTCGGAAAACGCTGATGACGTCCTGAAAAAGAATGGTCTGAAATAATCAGGCAAGGCCGACGATCTTTCTCCTCCCTGTCGGGATGGTCGGCCGGGCAGGCAGGGGCTTGCGCCCCTGCCCTCTTTTTTGAGAAAGCAGATGAAACGAGGTGAATTGCATGACCGAGCCAAAGACAAAGCTTCAGAAATATTCAGCGCCCGCATTGGAAAAGGGTCTGGATATTCTCGAGTTTTTGTCGCTTTCGGACGTGGCCCCCACCCTTTCGCAACTCGCCAATGGCATCGGTCGGTCGAAGAACGAAATCTTCCGTATGATGATCGTGCTGGAAGAGCGAGGCTATATTGAGCGGCAGGAAGGTGATCTTTTCAAACTGACCGGGAAGCTCGCCTTGCTGGGAGGCGAACGCACAGACAACAGCAAACTGGCGGAACTGGCGGAACCATATATGGAGCGCTTGGCTGAGGAAACCGAGTTGTCCAACCATCTCTGGGTACCTAGCGGCACGGGCGATCTGGTTGTGATCAACAGCGTTTCGTCGTCGCAAAACTATGGAGTCACGGTGCAGGTCGGATATACGAACCCGATCTTTCCAACTTCGGCCGGGGCCTGTTTCTTGTCGGAAATTGAATTGGAAGCAGAACGTTTAGCGTTTCTGCAACGCATTGCCCCGGACCAAAGCGCGGATGGACAGAAGGAATTCTCCGACCAAGCTGAAACTTGTGCGGATCAGGGGTTTATCTCGCTCAGTAGCCCTGAGAGCAACGCAATCAATGAGATTTCGGCCCCCATTCGGCATGGCATGGGTCAATCCGTGATCGCATCTCTGACCATTCCACATTTTGCCAGTGCTCTCATTGATAATCGGCGTGACTTGGTAATCGAGGCACTAAAAACAACTGCTTCGCAGCTTCAGGCCAGTATTGCGACCAGAATGCCCCTGCCCCGTACACCTTGGTATCAGACATAGTCACTCAAAAGTGACCCAGAGCATCACAGCATGCGCGCAAAATAGTACAACTAAAAGTTTACAAAATGTGCGAAACCCAATAGTAAACATTTAAATGTTCTTTTGCACATCTCCCGAACAATTCGACGAATCTTCGTGAGGATGGATTGGTCGTTCGCTCGGTGCTTGGCAGGAGTTCGATATCCAGGCCTTGCATGATGCGTCTGCAGGGTTCCCAGAAACGCGACACCTTTGGCAGAGGGGAGAGTGGCTTATGGCCTATTCATTGAAAATCAACGGCGCAACCCGAGAGGTTGAAGCCGAAGCCGGGACACCTTTGTTGTGGGTAATCCGGGACGAACTGAAGATGACCGGCACTAAATTCGGCTGTGGTGTAGCTTCGTGCGGGGCCTGCACCGTGCATTTGAACGGAGAGCCAGTGCGCTCGTGCCAGACCTTCATCGAAGACGTTGAAGACGCTGAGGTCTCGACAATCGAAGCCATGGCGGAAGACAAGGTTGGCGCCGCGGTTCAGCAAGCCTGGGTCGAGCTGGACGTAGCGCAATGCGGATACTGCCAGTCGGGACAGATCATGTCGGCCGTTGGCCTGCTGAGCGAAAACGCCAAGCCAACCATCGAAGAGATCAACGACTATATGCACGGCAACGCCTGCCGTTGTGCCACCTACCAACGTATCCGCGCCGCCGTCCAGCGCGCATCAGAAATTCTGGAGGCCTGATCATGACGACTCTTTCCCGCCGAGGTTTTCTGAAGTCAGCCGCTGCCGCAGGTGCCGTTCTGGCCGTTGGCGTTCGTCCGAATGGTGCAGTAGCCGCAGGTGCCGAACCGGCTGTCATGAACCCGTTCCTCAAACTGGCCACAGATGGGCGCGTGACGGCAATCGTTAAGCACGCAGAAATTGGTCAGGGTGCGGCCACGGGCCTGACAACACTGATCGCCGAAGAATTGGGCGTTCAGATGGACCAGATCGATTTCGAATTCGCGCCATCCAACCCGCAGTTATACAACAACCTGCATCTGGGCACGCTTCAGGGTACTGGTGGCTCGACCGCGATAGCAAACTCATATGTTCAGTATCGCACCGCTGGTGCTGCCGCCCGTGACATGCTGATCAATGCCGCCGCAAGTGATTGGGGTGTTTCTGCCGCTGACCTGAGCATCGAAAACGGCACCATTGCAGGAGCAGGCCACGCTGCTCCGTTGGGCGACTATGTGGTCGCGGCGTCTCAACTCGAGGCGCCCGCCGAGCCGAAACTCAAAGATCCGTCCGAATTCAAACTGATCGGTCGCTCTGACCTGCGCCGAAAGGATGGCGCAGCCAAAACCAACGGCAGCGCGAAATTCGCGATGGACCTGCATCTGGACAACCAGATTTTTGCAACGGTTCTGCGCAGCCCGCGCATGGGTGGAAAACTTGTCGATTTTGATGCAAGCGGAGCGGAAGGCATTCGCGGTTTCATCGGTACCGAAGCACTGCCTGCGATCAATTCGGTGGCTATCTACGCCGAAAACACATGGGCCGCTTTCCAGGCCCGCGACGCGATTGAAGTCACTTGGGACGATTCCGAAGCCGAAACTCGCAGCTCGGACCAAATTCAATCCGAAATGATGGCGCTTTTGGATGCTAAACCAACATATGATGTTACCGGCGATGCCGGCAGTGCGACTTCCAAAATCGACGAGGCGACGACGGTAGTTGAAGAAACCTTCTACTTCCCGCTGCTAGCCCATGCGCCAATGGAGCCGCTGAACTGCATCATCGAGCCCGGCGAAGATGGCGGCGTTATTCTACACGATGCGGCCCAAGGCACCACAATCGTCCACAATTCGCTGTCTCAGGCGCTGGGACTGCCGTGGGAGAAAATCAAGATCAACGTCACACTGGCAGGTGGCTCTTTCGGTCGCCGCACCACATCAGACAGTGACTATCAAGTAGAAGCCGCGCTAGCCTTTGCTGCAACTGATCGTACCCGTCCGGTCAAGCTGGTCTGGTCGCGTGAAGACGACATCACGGGTGGCTTCTATCGCCCCGCCGTCGCGCACCGCGTCAAGGTCGGACTTGATGCCGAAGGCAACGTCCTGGGTTGGGATCACCGTATTGCGGCGCAATCGTTGATCAAAGGCACCGTTTTTGAGGACTTCGTCATCAAGGACGGGATTGATGCCACCTCGGTCGAAGGTGTGAACGACACACACTACATGGTTCCCAACCTGTATGTCGGTCTAAGCGACGCGCCCAAAACCACAACCGTTCTGTGGTGGCGTTCGGTTGGGCATACACACACAGCTTATGTCATGGAGAGCATGATCGACGTTGTTGCCAAAGCAGCAGGGCGTGATCCGCTGGAATTCCGTCTGGAGCTGCTGGAGGGTGGCGACAAGGATCAGGCGCGTCTTGCCGGGGTTCTGAAACTGGCTGCCGAAAAAGCAAATTGGGGGCAGGTAGCTGAGGGCCGCAGCCAGGGACTGGCCGTTCACAAAAGCTTTGGCTCCTATGTGGCTGAAGTTGTCGAAGTCTCAGGCACGGCTGAAAACGGCATTCAGGTCGAGCGCGTGACCTGTGCCGTTGATTGCGGCCTCGCCGTCAACCCGGACGTCGTCAAAGCTCAGATGGAAGGCGGTATCGGGTACGGTATGGGCCACGCCATGCGCAACGAAATTACTCTGACGGATGGAGTCGTGGATCAATCCAATTTCCCCGACTACGAACCCCTTCGGATTGGCGACATTGCAGCGATCGACGTTCATATCGTGCCGTCGGCCGAGGCGCCTTCGGGGGTCGGTGAGCCGGGTACACCCCCGTCCGCACCCGCTCTGGCCAATGCCATCGCCGCAAACGGCCCACGCGTCAACGCCTTGCCGATGATCAACAGCGGCGTTGAATTTCTGTAACCTCTGGTAGGTTGCAGCAGCCACGCTCAAATCGAAAGTGCTGGGGGCCATTCGCGCTTCCAGCACGCGCGACAGTCAAAGTGCAGCAACAGGCACCACGCGCACTGCTGTGAGGTGATTGTCGACTGTCAGGTAGCTGCAAGGATACGTATGCCGCATTGATGCGACTTACCCCACTGCCAAAAGCATTTACGCAGTTTTGACCCGTACGTCAGTCAACAAGAGACTTTACGGTTAGTCGTTTCCATACAGTGTATCAGGGAGTTGCGCACTTCACGTAATCGGCGCATGGTGACAGCAAATACAAGCGCATCCTCCAGGCCGCCAAATGAAGCTGACAGAAATAAAAAGACAAAACATCATTGAAGCCGCGGTCAAAGAATTCCGCGAGCATGGGTTTCATGGTGCCAATACGACAAGAATTGCAAAACGCGCCGGTGTGTCGAGCCGAACGCTGTATAACCACTTCGAAAGCAAGGATGCGTTGTTTGAGGCGATTGCCCAAATCATGATCGACAGAAACAGAGTCATGGCGCCAGTTCCCTATGATCCTGATCGCGACCTGAAAGAACAACTTGTAGACGCGCTTGAGAAGTACGTTGTGGTTATTACAGACAACGAAACCTTGGGATTGAACCGCATGGTCAATGCGGAACTTCTTCGTGATCTTGATCGATCAAAGGCGTTCTACGCCGAGCTGATGTGTCATGATTACCCCATAACTCAGCTCATCGCCGATGCCATGGAAGCGGGGACCATTCGCAAAGCTGATCCTTCGTATGCGGCCAGCCAACTTCTGGCGTTGGTCAAGACCTTTTTCTTTTGGCCAGTGTATTTGCTTGGCGAACGTCAGGATACAGTCGGCATCATGGAAGACTGTGTGGACATGTTTCTTTCGCACTACGTTGCAGGCGAAGAAAGATAAACGCACTGACGGAAAACCGGACCTCAGGCAAAAAATCCCGACTTACCATAGAGGGCTGTAAACCAATCGGTTTCGCCCCTAATCCGTGACAGATCGAGCCACAAAGGCCGGAGATGCGATCTAACTTGTTTAGAATTCATAATGAGCAAAGAACGGACCGATCGGTGATTGTGGGCATCCCGATGGGTCAGTTCCTTGCTTTGGGCCACTGGGCGAAACCGCCCAGTGGAGTTGCATAATTCTTCAGGCTTTTACGCGTGAAGGTCTTGTTTCAGCCTTGTTCCGTCAGGCGCAACACTCTGTGTCTGGATCGGAGCGGCCGACGGATCGTCGTTCAGCGACTTCATCAGGCCCCAGACCATTGCGATCAGCACGAATGAGATCGGGAAGGCCGCAGCGATCGAGGCTGTCTGCAATGCGCTCAGACCGCCTGCCAACAGCAAGGCAATCGCGGTGGCACCGATCCCGACACCCCAGATGATGCGGAACTTTTTCGGTGGGTTATCGTCACCCATCGAAAGCATGGTGGTGATGACCAGAGTGCCCGAATCCGCCGAAGTCACGAACCACGAGAACAGCAGGATGGTTGCCAGAGCCGACATCGGCCACGCCATCCAGTCCAGAGCACCCATCCACGAGGTGGCACCCAGATTTCCGATGGTGCCATAGAGCGCAGCTGGCAGATCCCAGTTCCGCACGGTTTCGATCACACCTGCACCGTTTTCCGAAGCCGGACCCGCGCCCATGTGCAGCTCTTGCCAAATGGCATTGCCGCCGAACATGCACAGCCAGAAGAACACCATAACGGTCGGTACAAACAGCACGCCCACCATGAATTCGCGAATGGTGCGACCGCGCGAGATACGCGCGATGAACATGCCTACCATCGGTGCCCATGCGATCCACCAGCCCCAGTAGAAAATGGTCCAGCCACCCTGCCAGGCGATATGTTCGTCAGAGGACGCCGCCCAAAAACCCATCGGGACGAAATTCCACAGGTAATCCCCCATGGACGTCACGAAAAAGCCCATCAGCCACTGGAAGGGACCAATGATGACAAACATCGCCAGCAGCAGGATCGACAGCCAGATGTTCCATTCCGAGATGATACGGATGCCCTTGCCCACGCCCGATACGGTCGAGACGATGGCGATGATGCTGACCAGAACGATCAGACCGATTTGCAGCGCCGTCGATCCTTCGATACCGAACAGAACGTTGAGGCCCGTCACCATCTGGCTTGACCCTAGGCCAAGCGAGGTGGCAATCCCGAAGACCGAACCGAACACCGCCAGCAGGTCCACAGCGTGACCCCAGGGGCCGTAAATGCGTTCACCGATAAGCGGGTACAGAGCCGAGCGCATGGTCAGTGGCAGCTTCTTTCGAAAGCCGAAATAGGCGAGGCTCAGGCCAACCAGAACATACAACGCCCAGCCATGCAGACCCCAGTGGAAATAGGTGACACGCATCGCGTCAATGGCGCGCTGCATATCCATTTCCGAGTGGCCCGCCAGATCGGCGTGGGGGTTGTTCGGATAACCCCAGACCTGAGAGTTGTCGAAATAGAAGATCGGTTCCGCCACCCCGAAGAACAGGATACCGATACCGATACCGGCCGAGAACAGCATGGCGACCCAGCTGAAGTTGCCAAACTCGGGGCGTGAGTCATCGTCACCCAGACGCAGGGTTCCGAATTTCGAGAACATCAGCCAGAGGCAGAAGAAGAACGCGATGGCAAACAGGGTGATGTAGTAAAAGCTCAGGCCGTTTTCGATCCAGCTGCGGATTGATTTATACAGACCGCCTGCAAATTCCACGTTCATGACCGTGAAAATGACAAAGGCTGCGATCATGCCTTTCGCCGCGATGCCCATTCCCGGGTGAAGGCCGGTGAAGAACCCCTCCTTCGCCACAAGATGTGAGTTTTGATGTTGCTCGTCCATCGAGCCCTCCCTTTCTGACCAAGCTATGCCGTGGTGAACAGGTTCTCCTAAAAAACGGATCGGGTTCTGTTGACCCGATCCGCCAGTGAATGCCGCCTCTAATTCGGGGAGAGGAAGAGGCGGCACATGCGTTTCTTAGCCCTTCAGGCCCACGTGACGGCCGACGCCCTGAGGCGCAGGCATTTTCGCGTGTTCCTGTGCGTAGGTTGCGAGATTTGCAGCCACAGCCTCGGACGGCAGCGACGTTTTGCGCGCGTTCAGGTCCATGTGGATCAACAGGGTTTCGACAGTGGCGGCCAGTTGGTCGTTCTCGCCATAGAGGCAATGGAACAGCTGCATCTTCTTGCCCTCACCCTGCAGCACATGCGTGGTGATTTTCAGCCGGTCGCCCGCGTGCAGTTCGTCCAGGAACTGCATGTGATTTTCGACGGTGAAATAGCTGTTGCCTGCCGCGACATAGTCCGCATCCGCGCCGATCATCTCCATGAACCGGTCGGTCGCCTGAGCCGAAGCCTCAAGGTAGTGGGCCTCGTTCATGTGGCCGTTATAGTCGGTCCAGCTTTGTGGGATGGTGCGATCCACGGTAACAGGCAGATCATCAACCGCCGGTTCGGGCATGGTGGCTTCGTGCGTGTTCAGCACGCCGCCGGCGCCGCTGCCGGTTTTCTTCAGCGCGCGCATCATGCCGATCAGGTTGTCATCACGCAGCCGTTCCAGTTCGCGGATCGACATGTGGCCGGATTGCGCATCCGATTGACCGGCGATCAGGTCAACCAGCTCGTCGGTGAATTCGGGCACGTCCATCAGCTTGGTCCAGGGCCACTGCAAGGCCGGGCCGAACTGAGCCATAAAGTGCTTCATACCCGCTTCACCACCGGCGATCCGGTAGGTCTCGAACAGGCCCATCTGCGCCCAACGCAGGCCAAAGCCCATGCGGATGACTTCGTCCAGCTCTTCGGTGGTGCAGATGCCGTCCTTGATCAGCCACAGACCTTCGCGCCAGACGGCTTCCAGCAGACGGTCGCCAATATGGGCGTCGATCTCTTTGCGGACGGTCAGCGGGTACATCCCGATCGAGCGCAAAATGTCCGACGCCTTGGCGCAGGTGTCCGCGTCGCCCACCAATTCCGCCAGCGGCAGCAGGTAGACTGGGTTGAACGGGTGCGCCACGACAACACGACCGCCGTGTTCGTTCAGTTCGGACGGCTTGAACCCCGAGGTCGAGGACCCGATCACCGCATCCGCAGGCGACAGTTCGTCGATCTGCGCGTGGATCTTGTGCTTGAGGTCCAGACGTTCGGGTACGCTTTCCTGAACCCATGCAGCACCGGCCAGAGCCTCGGCGATATCATCATGAAAGGTCAGCGTCCCCTCGGCGGGCATCGCCTTGTCATAGAGCGCAGGCAGGGCGCGGCGGGCGTTTGCCAGCACTTCACCGATCTTGCGTTCCGCTTCGGGATCGGGATCAAAAACCGATACGTTCCAGCCATTCAGCAGGAACCGGGCAACCCAGCCCCCGCCAATTACGCCACCGCCGACGATGGTTGCTTTTTGCAGCGCGCTCATGCTGCGGCGCCTTTTGCAACGGGTGCGCGCTTGGTTAGGCCCAACTTTTCACGTACCGCATCGGGGCCGATGATCTTGGCGCCCATGTTCTCGATCACGGTCACGGCGCGCTCGACCAGTTGTGCGTTGGTGGCCAGAACGCCTTTGTCCAAGAACAGGTTGTCCTCCAGACCGACGCGGACGTTGCCGCCTGCCAGAACCGCTTGTGCCGCGTACGGCATCTGGTCACGGCCCAGCGAGAAGGCCGACCAGGTCCAGTCGGACGGTACCGCGTTGACCATCGCCATCAGGGTGTTGATGTCGTTCGGGGCACCCCAAGGAACACCCATGCACAGCTGAACCAGCGCGTTGGGCTCCAGGATGCCTTCTTTCACCAGTTGCTTGGCAAACCACAGGTGGCCGGTGTCGAAGGCTTCGATTTCAGGCTTCACACCCAGATCGGTCATCATCTGACCCATCGCCCGCAGCATGCCGGGAGTGTTGGTCATCACATAATCGGCCTCGGCAAAATTCATAGTGCCGCAGTCCAGGGTGCAGATCTCGGGCAGACATTCCGCGATATGCGCCATCCGCTCGGTCGCGCCGATCATGTCGGTCGCAGCTTCGTTGACCGGGAACGGGCTCTCGGTCGAGCCGAACACGATGTCACCGCCCATACCTGCGGTCAGGTTCAGAACCACGTCGACCTCGGCGTCGCGAACACGCTCGGTCAACTCACGATACAGGCCCAGATCACGCGAGGGCGCGCCGGTTTCAGGGTCACGCACGTGGCAGTGCACAACGGCAGCACCCGCCTTGGCCGCGTCAATGGCCGAGTTGGCGATCTGCTCGGGCGAGCGCGGCACGTGCGGAGATTTGTCTTGCGTACCACCCGAACCGGTGACGGCACAGGTGATGAAAACTTCACGATTCATTGCGAGAGGCATGATAAGTATCCTTCGATCAGCATTTAAGTTCAGGGTGGTCGGTGAACTGGGCCAGCGCGCCGGGATTGATCAGGCCGGTCAGGTCACGGATGGGTTGATTGTTGACGGCATCCCGAACGGCCAGTTCGGCGGTTTTGCCGGATTTCGTACGCGGGATATCCGCGACTTTGATAATTTTCGCCGGAACGTGCCGCGGTGAGGCATTGGTGCGGATATCGGACTTGATCCGCGCGATCAGATCGCCATCCAGCGGCACATCCTCGGGTGTGGTCACGAACAGAACGACACGCACATCGTTATTGATGTTCTGGCCGACAACGACCGAATCCTCGACCTGTTCGATCTTGTCCAACTGCCGGTAAATCTCGGCCGTGCCGATCCGGATGCCACCGGGGTTCAGCGTCGCATCCGACCGGCCCAGAACGACATAGCCGCCTTGGCCCGTCTGGATGGTAAAATCGCCCTGACGCCAGATATTCGGGTAGGTCTCGAAATAGCTGGAGCGATAACGCGCCTGCCCCGGATCGTTCAGGAAACGGGTCGGCATCGACGGATGCGCATTGCGGCATACCAGCTCACCTGCCACGCCTGCCACCGGGTTGCCGTCACTGTCCAGAGTGGCCACGTCCAGCCCCAACATCGGGGCCTGAATCTCACCCTTATGCACCGGCAATGTCGGACAGCCGCCGATGAAGCAGCCCAGAATATCCGTGCCCCCGCAGATCGAGGACAGCTGCACATCCGCTTTCCAGTCCCGATACACATATTCAAACCCGTCCGGTGATAAGGGAGAGCCGGTCGACAGCACAACACGAAGGAAGGGAAGAGAGTGGCTGTCGACCGGCCGAACACCGCGTTTGAACGCGGCATCAATGAATTTCGCCGAGATTCCGAAATGGGTGACCTGCTCTGCCTCGACCAGATCGAACAGTCGGGTGATGCCCGGATAGGCAGGGTTGCCGTCAAACAGGATGATCGCGGCCTCGGAGGCCAGCGCGGCAACTTGCCAGTTCCACATCATCCAGTTGCAGGTGGTGTAATAGAACATCCGGTCGCCCGCGCGCAGGTCGCAGTGCAGCTGTTGCTCGACCAGCATACGCAGCAAGGTGCCACCGCCCGAATGTTCGATGCATTTTGGTTTGCCAGTCGTGCCTGACGAGAACATCACGTAAAGCGGATCGCGGAACCCCAACGGGCGGCACTCCAGTGCCGGGGCCTCAGCCGGTATGAAGCTGTCATAGACAGTCATGCCCTCGGGCAGGTCGGCACCGTCCTGTGCATAGGGCCAGACGATGACCTGTTCGATCGTCGGCACGCGCGATGCAACTGTGGCGATGGCCTCACGGGTATCAAAGACCTTGCCATTGTAAAAATAGCCGTCCGCCGCGAACATCAGCTTGGGTGCGATCTGACCAAACCGGTCCACAACCACATCCGGCCCGCTTTCCGGCGCACAAGAAGACCACACAGCCCCCAGTGACGCCGTCGCCAGCATGGCCGCCACAGTCTGCGGCATGTTCGGAACGTAACCCACAACGTGGTCGCCCGCGACGATGCCTGCGTCTTGCAAGGCGGCGGCCAAACGCTCAACCTCGTCCTTCAGCTGAGCGCGGCTCCACCGTAGGCGGCGGCCATCTTCGCCGTAAAAAATGATAGCGTCCCGGTCGTCGGGGTTCTTCAGGAAGGTCTCTACAATGTTCAGGCGCGCCTTGGGGAAGAACCGGATACTCAGAGGATCGGCATCAGGGATCAGTGTGGTGTCCCCGGCCTCACCGACCAGACCACAGAACTCCCATGCCAGACGCCAGAATGCATCGGTTTGATCCACCGACCACCGGTGCAGATCGACATGGGTGTCGAGCGATTCCCCTGCCCGCTGGCTTGCAAGGTCGTGGAACGCGGCAAGCCGGGTCTGCGAAATGTGTTCGGCACTGGGTGTCCAGAGAAGGTCAGCATCCAGCATGGTGAAACGGCCTCCACTCGGCGAAAGGGGTGAGTCGTCAGGTGACGAAGTGACGCGAAGTTACTTTCAACTCTCCGGCCAAAACGATACAGTTTTCGTCAGGAGGAATACTTTTGTCGTCAGATTCACATGAAAAATTCGAATTCCTGTTGTTGGACGGGTTTTCGAACATGGTTCTGGCCAGTGCGCTGGAACCCCTGCGCGACGTCAAAATGCGCGCGATGTTCGCCAGTCTGGATTGGGAAGTGACAACCCTGAATGGCCGGACCGTCACCAGTTCCAGCAGGCTGAAGTTCTCACCGGACAGGCGATTTGATCCGGAACGAACGCGAGGCACGTTGGTAATCGTGGCCGGTTACAGCGTGCGCGAACAGATCACTAAGGAACTGGTTTCGCTGATCCGGCTGGCGTCCCGCAATGCGCGGCGCGTGCTGGCGCTGGATACGGCGTCCTGGCTGCTGGCCGAAGCCGGAGTTCTGGATGGCCACAGCGCAACCATTCACTGGCAGGAGTTGGATGCGTTCGAAGAGGCCTTTCCGAAGGTGGATGTGTCCAAAGCGAGATTCGTAAGGTCCGGACCGTTCTTGACATGCGGCGGGGCCAGTACCGCATTGGAGATGGTTCTGGAACTCATACAGGACACGTTTGGTCCGGCCGCGGCATTTGATGCGTCGAGCATGTTCCTCTTTGATCCGGCCCGCCAAAAAGACCAACAGCGCGGCGCGGCCTGGCTGCGTGATCGGGGATCGCCTAAACTGTTGAATGCTCTGAACATTATCGCCGAGAATGTCGAACACCCGCTGACCACGTTTGAACTGGCCAAGCGTGTTTCATTGTCTGAACGGACGCTGAACCGGGCGTTCGCGCAAGAGCTGGGGATGACGACCGGGAAATACTACAAGCTCTATCGCCTGCAACACGCGCGATATCTGGCGCAAGAAACACGGTTGAGCACCGAGCAAATTGCCCTGAGATGCGGTTTTTCCTGCGCGTCAGCACTGGGCCGTTCATTCACCAAAGTGTTCGGCAAGCCGATCAGCACCTTTCGGTCGTAACGCGCCGTCCTACTGGTCGAGCACACGGCCGAGGTCACCGCCGTCAAACTACTCCCACGTCAGCCTTACAAACAGTTGACGTGAATAGAAAACTGTCATTTTAGTACTAAATTGAGAACATAAAATTCGAATGTTTGAAAAATGATCGCATAACGCCCAAGCAGCGAGAGTTTCCTATGTCGAAGTTCAAATTCCCTACTGCTTTCACGATCCTGTTCATCCTGATTGCTGTCGTCGCAGCCCTGACCTGGGTTATCCCTGCGGGTGAATACGAACGCCAGATGAACGAAGCACTTGGCAGCGAGGCGCCGGTTCCGGGCACATACCATGAAGTTGACCCTAACCCGCAGGGCATCACCTCGGTCATTTTGGCCCCCATCGCCGGGATGTATGACCCGGGCCTTCTGGGCAGTTCGTCCAGCGCGGCGATCGATGTTGCGTTCTTCGTTTTGATTATCGGCGGGTTCCTCATGGTTGTAACCAAAACGGGCGCGATCGATGCGGGGATAGGTTGGTTGCTGCACCGGCTTGCGGGGCGAGAGATCCTGATGATCCCGATCCTGATGACAGCCTTTGCCTTTGGTGGAACCAGCTATGGCATGGCCGAAGAGTCTCTGGCTTTCTACGCGCTGATCATTCCGGTGTTCATCCGGGCGGGATACGATTCACTGACCGGAGTCGCCGTGATCATGCTGGGCGCGGGCATTGGCACTCTGGGTTCGACCTTCAACGCGTTTGCGACCGTCGTGGCCTCGCAAGGTGCGGGAATTCCCTTCACCAACGGGATCGTGCTGCGGTTCATCATCCTTGCCTTGTGCCTTCTGGCCGGGATCGCGTTCGTCATGCGCTATGCGTCTCGGGTCAAGGCCGATCCTTCGCAGTCCGTGGTGGCGGATCAGGCTGACGAGAACCGGGCGCATTTCCTCAAAGGGTCTCAAGGCGACGATGCCTTCCCTGAAATGACCCGCATCCGGTCGGTCATCTTGATGCTGTTCGGTCTGACCTTTGCTATCATGATCTATGGCGTGGTCGCGCTGGGGTGGTGGATGGCTGAGATGTCGGGCCTGTTTCTCGTCATGGCGATCATCGTCTGGTGGGTCGGCAAGCTGGACGAAGGGTCGCGGATGGATGAGGCGACCTTTGTCGACACCTTCGTCGATGGCGCCCGCGATTTACTGGCCGTTGCGCTGATTATCGGTGTGGCCCGCGGTGTGGTCGTCATCATGGATGCGGGCAAGATCACGGACACGATCCTGGCCAGCGCCGAGGGGTTTGTTGCTGGGCTCAGCGAGTTCGCCTTTATCAATGCCATGTTTGGCATTCAGATCCTGATGTCGTTCCTAGTCCCCTCGTCCTCGGGGCTGGCGACGTTGTCGATGCCGATCATGGCGCCGCTGGCCGACTTTGCGGGTGTCGGGCGTGATTTGGTCGTAACGGCATATCAATCGGCAAACGGATGGGTGAACCTGTTCAACCCAACCTTTGCAGTCGTCATGGGCGGCTTGGCCATCGGGCGCGTGTCCTATGACCGTTGGCTGCGTTTCGTGTTCCCGCTGCTGCTCATTCTGGCCGTGATCATCTGCGCAGCATTGACGGTCGGCGCGATGGTCGACCCGGGCATAGACGGGCCCGCGACCGAAACCTCGGAAAGCACGGCGAACTGAGGTTTCGCCATGACCGATCAAACCTCAGCCAAGACGACATCTGGCGCCCTCGGGCTGACCGCATGTATCGCCTTGGTCGTTGGGAACATGATCGGGTCCGGAGTGTTTTTGCTGCCAGCCTCACTGGCGCCGCTTGGACCGATTGCCATTGGCGGGTGGGTTCTGACTTCAGCGGGCGCGCTTGTGCTGGCGATCATTTTCGGGCGATTGTCCCGCGTCGTCTCGAAACCCGGCGGTCCCTATGCTTATTCGCAAGAAGCCTTCGGGGATTTCGCCGGATTCATTATTGCCTGGGGGTACTGGATCGCGCTTTGGACCGGGAATGCGGCCGTCGCCGTCGCACTCGTGGGGTATCTGGGGTTCCTGTTCCCGATCATCGTCGAAGTGCCAATGTATGGGCTGGCCACCGCGTTGGTCGCGATCTGGTCGCTGACGCTAATCAACATTCGCGGCGTCGAAGGTGCTGGAGCGGTGCAGGTCGTGACCACAGTTCTGAAGCTCGCACCGCTACTTCTGATCGGCATTCTGGGCGTTTTCTGGATCGAGCCCGCGAACTACACTCCGATCAATCACAGCGGAACAACGGCTTTTTCGGCAATCTCGGCGGCGGCGGCTTTGACACTCTGGGCTTATCTGGGGCTGGAATCCGCAACCGTGCCCTCGGGCGATGTAGTCGAGCCGGAAAAGACTATCCCCCGCGCCACCGTCATCGGCGTGATCATCGCCGCGGCGGTCTATATCTCGGTCACCGCCGTTTCGATGGGGGTTCTTCCTCCACATCTCCTCGCGGAATCGGCGGCCCCTCTGGCGGCGGTCGCAGAGGTCATGTTTGGCCCGTTCGGGGCAATTCTCATTGCTTGCGGTGCGGTGATCTCGACATTCGGCACCCTCAATGGGTTCACATTGCTCAGCGGCCAGGTCCCGTATGGCGCGGCGCTGGATCGGGTCTTCCCCGCCACGTTTGCGCAGAAGTCAAAGTTCGGAACGCCTGCGAAAGCGCTGATCTTATCAAACGTGCTGGCCTCGGTTCTGATCATTCTGAACTACGCCCAAGGCCTAGTCGCGGCGTTCAATTTCGTCATTCTGCTGGCGGTGGTGGCAAGCCTTCTTCCCTACGCTATATGTTCCGTTGCCGAGATCATGATCCGTCTGAAAGGCGGTGAGTTGCTGCGCGGCCCTGAACTGGTAAAAGTGGTCGTGCTTGGCGCGCTGGGGTTCATCTATTCGGTCTGGGCCTTCATCGGGTCAGGCGCTGAAACGGTCCTGATCGGCACGGTTCTGTTGCTGGCCGGTGTGCCGATCCATGTCTGGGTCCGATGGAACCAAGCCAGAGAAGCAGAAGACTTTCAGAAAAATGATGCCTCGAAAGGAGATTTGCCATGAAATTTGGCGTTCATTCCGAGATTGGAAAGCTGAACAAGGTGATCGTTTCGCGCCCGTCGCTGGCCCATGACCGCCTGACGCCGCGCAATTGCGAAGAGCTTTTGTTCGACGACGTCATCTGGGTTGAACAGGCCTGCAAGGATCACGCCGAGTTCTGTTCGCTGATGCGCGAACGCGGGGTTGAGGTGTATGACATTCAGGATCTGCTGGCCGATGCGATTGCAACGGACCCGGCAGCGCGCGCCTTCCTGCTGGACCGCCTGATCACCCCGAACATGGTCGGACTTGGCTTTTCAGTCGAGATGCGCGCGTGGCTGGATGAAATGGACGCCAAATTGCTGGCACGACACATGCTGGGCGGGATCATCTTCGCCGACCTGCCGAAAGGCATGATCGATGAGCAGTTTGGCGATCTGGTGACGCTTGGTGATTTCATCCTGCCCGCCATTCCGAACGCGCAGTTTCAGCGCGACCCATCCTGCTGGATTTTCAACGGCGTTACAACGAACCCGATGTATTGGCCCGCGCGCAAGCCGGAAACCCTTATCATGCGGACCGTCTACCGGCACCACAAGATGTTCAAGGACGCCGAGTTCGAGTTCTGGTGGGGCGACAGTGACGGGGATTTCGGGCTTGCTTCGGTCGAAGGTGGCGACGTGCAGCCGGTCGGCAACGGCACTGTATTCATCGGCATGGGTGAGCGCACTACGCGGCAAGCGGTGGCCCAAGTTGCTGAAGCCTTGTTCCGCAAAGGCGGGGCCGAGCGTGTGGTGGCCTGTGCGATGCCCAAAAGCCGCGCAGCCATGCATCTGGATACCGTCTTTACCTGCCTCGACCACGACAAGGTAACCGCGTTCAAAGAGGTCGCCGATCAGATCACCTGCATCTCGATCCGCCCCGGCGACCGCGGGGATTTGGATATCCGAGTGGAAAAAGGACATCTGTTCGATGTCTACCAAGAAACCTTAGGATTGAACTCGCTGGATGTCATCTCGACCGGCGGTAATGAATTCCAGGCCGAACGAGAGCAATGGGACGATGGCAACAACGTCGTGGCCCTCTCACCCGGTGTGGTGGTGGGCTATGCGCGCAACACGTTCACAAACGGCAAGATGCGCGCGGCTGGGATCGAAGTCATCGAAATCTCGGGTCAGGAGCTTGGGCGCGGACGCGGTGGCGGGCACTGTATGACCTGCCCGATCGACCGTGACCCCGCATATTGAATTTACAAAGGGCGCAACCCCCTGCGTCCAAAGACTTTTTGTTAGGGAGAAACAAAATGGCATTCAACCTCAAAGGCCGCAGCTACCTGAAAATCGCCGACTTCAGTCAGCGTGAAATGCTGTACCTGCTGGATCTGGCCCGCGACCTGAAGCGCGCAAAATACGCTCGAGCCGAGCAGCAATCGCTGAAGGGCAAGAACATCTGTCTGATCTTCGAGAAAACCTCGACCCGTACTCGCTGTGCGTTTGAGGTGGCGGCCTATGATCAGGGCGCAAATATCACCTATCTGGATCCGTCGGGGTCGCAGATTGGCCACAAGGAATCCATGAAGGATACCGCCCGCGTGCTGGGCCGCATGTTCGACGGGATCGAGTTCCGCGGCGCCGGCCAGGACATGGTTGAAACCCTGTCGGACTACGCCGGTGTTCCGGTCTATAACGGTCTGACCGATGACTGGCACCCGACCCAAATGCTGGCCGACATGCAAACCATGATCGAGCACGCCGACAAGCCCCGCAAGGACATCGTCTATGCCTACTCAGGCGATTGCCGGTCGAACATGGGCAACTCGCTGCTGATGCTGGGCGCGATCATGGGCTGTGACGTCCGCATGATTTCACCCAAAGAAACACAACCCCATGACGATGTGCGGGAACTGGCCATGGAACGCGCGGCGAAATCGGGCGCGCGGGTAACGATCACCGACGACACCTCGGCCGTGGAAGGTGCGGATTTCATCCATACCGATGTCTGGGTTTCGATGGGTGAACCCAAAGAAGTCTGGGCCGAGCGGATCAAGCTGCTAAGCCCCTATCAGGTCAACATGGACATGATGAAGAACACCGGAAACCCTGGCGTCAAATTCATGCACTGCCTGCCAGCCTTTCACAATCTGGAAACCAAGGTGGGTCAGGACATTCACCAACAGTTCGGCATCACAGAAATGGAGGTGACCGAGGAGGTCTTCGAGAGCGATATGAACATCGCGTTCGAGCAGGCTGAAAACCGGATGCACACCATCAAGGCGATCCTCGTCGCCACGCTGGGGGCCTGATCCATGGGACGCGTTGTTGTAGCCCTAGGCGGCAACGCGCTTCTCAAACGGGGTGAGGAGATGACGGCGGACAATCAACGCAAGAACGCAAAGATTGCCGCCAAAGCCCTCGCCCCGCTGTGCGAAGCGCATGAGACCGTCATCACCCATGGCAATGGCCCGCAGGTCGGGATGCTAGCCCTGCAGGAAATCATGTACACAGATGTCGAGGAATACCCGCTGGACGTTCTGGTCGGTGAAACCATGGGCATGATCGGCTATATGATCGAGCAGGAGCTGGGAAACATCCTGCCCTTCGAACATCACATCGCCACCCTGCTGACGATGATCGAGGTCGATCCCAACGATCCCGCCTTCGACGATCCAACCAAGTTCATCGGTCAGGTCTATTCCGAGGCCGATGCCAAAAAGGAAGCCGCCGAGAAAGGCTGGACGGTGAAACCGGACGGTGACTACTGGCGCCGTGTCGTGCCCTCGCCCCGGCCAAAACGCATCTTTCAGGTCGAGCCGATCCGCTGGATTCTGGAAAAAGGCGCCACGGTGATTGCCGCCGGCGGCGGTGGCATTCCGACGATGTATGACAAGGAAGCCGATCGGAAACTTGTGGGCGTCGAAGCGGTCATCGATAAAGACTTCGCGTCCTGTCTGCTGGCCCGGAACCTTGGCGCCGATTTCTTTGTCATCGCAACAGATGCCGAGGCCGTGTTCCTGAACTGGGGGTCGCCCGATCAGAAAGGCATCCGGTCAATTACGCCGGACGCCTTGGACGCATACGATTTCCCAGCCGGTTCCATGGGTCCGAAAGTGCAAGCCGCGCAGGATTTCGTACGAGCAACGGGTGGCCGGTCTATTATCTGCGCTCTTGCCGATGTCCCCGCAGCGGTTCGAGGGGAAAAGGGCACCACCATCTCAATGGATGCTGGGGATACACTCTTCCATTAGTGGAGGCGCAAGGGGCCTTCATCCTCAGACGTTGAAGAGCAGTGCCTGATCGATCTGCAGTACCGTTTGCAGGAATAAAACGACCAAGGCTTTGCCACAAATCTCGCCCGCCGCTGGAAATGGCGCATTGTATTAGAGTGCTAAGTTCATTCTAACATGCGAATAATAAAGAACCCGGATGTTAAGCGCGGTGTTCTTGTGCAGCGCGCTTACATCTAGACAGCGGAGGCCAAAATGTGTCGAAAACTTATACTGAAGACCGTCCCCTTTGTTCTTGCGCTTTCGCCGGTTACTGCTCAGGAATTTATCCAGGTTCCGCCGGAAAGCGCCGGGTATTCGCCCTATTTGGATCACGATTTTCCCAATCAGGTATTGTTCGGCGACACGCACCTGCAAACGGCTTATTCGGCCGATGCCGGTCTTGCTCTGGCCACCCTGTCCCCCGACGATGCCTTCGCGGATTTCGAAACCTGGGACAAGGGCAGCTTTGGAACCCAGCTCAAAACCCCCGAGATGCTACCGCGCGAATATGCGCGCAAAGCGCTGAAACGGGGGCTGGCCTATCAGAACGATCTGGGCGAGAACCCGTTCAAATTCGGGATGCTTGGGTCAAGCGACAGTCACACCGGTCTTGCGACATCGACCGAGGACAATTTCTTTGGCAAGGTTTCCGCTCTGGAGCCCACCAACGACCCCATCCGCATGAAAGAGGCGATCACCGGCGCAGGCAATCGCGGCCCGGCTGCGGATCATCGCTGCGATGCTCCCGTCGGCAACACAGTCGATCCAGAAAATGCCACCTACGCCAATGCGATTGGCGCACCGATGCTCGAGGTCTTTTGGTCGGATACTGACTTCGACCCGGACCAACACGCCTTTTATTACGTACGGGTAACCGAGATTCCGACGCCGCGCTGGACAACTTATGATGCCAAGGTTTTTGGAGTCTCGGTTCCGGACGACATTCCGACTTCGGTGCAGGACCGCGCCTACACGTCGCCCATCTCGTACACTCAAAGTTAACCCGTGCGGGTGGATGAGTTTCATCTGCCCAAGCCTCAACTCAAAACACGGTTCCGCATGTCCATTCTCAAAGAGCCACTATTCCACTTTTTCCTGCTGGGAGTCGCGATCTTCGGCTGGTTCAGTTACCTCAATCCATCGCAATCCGAACCCGCCAGCGGAGATCAGATTGTTGTCGATATGCAAGACATCAACCGCCTTATCGACCAGTTTCAGTCCACGTGGCAACGCCCGCCCACGCCGCAAGAACTGGAGGAACTACAAGAGGCGTTTCTGCGGCAAGAGGTTCTGGTCCGCGAAGCGCGCGCACTTGGTCTTGATTGGGGCGACAGCATAATCCGCAGCCGGCTAGCTCAAAAGATGGAGTTTCTGTCCCTTTCACTGGCTCAGGCCTCGGAACCGGATGACGCCACCCTACAGGCACATCTGGCGGAAAACAGCGCACGTTTCCTGCGTCCCGAGAGGGTGGCGTTTCAACAAGTTGCGATGGGTCCGTCACCCGATGCCGAACGGATCAACGAGGTGTTGGATGCTTTGAACGGGGGCGCAGACCCGGCACTGTTTGCTGGGCCGAGCATGCTACCGAACGCATTACCGCTCAGCTCACCGCAGAAGGTTGATGCAACAATGGGGCGCGGGTTCCATGCCGCGCTGATTGAAATGCCCGAGGGCCAATGGGTCGGCCCAGTCCCGTCCGGTTTTGGCTATCACCTGGTGTGGATCGAAAGCCGTGAACCGGCCCATCTCCCTGCTTTTGACGACATCCGCGAAGAGGTTCTGTTCGATTGGCGAAGTAATCTGAAATCCGATCTATCAGAGGCCCAGTTCGACACGCTGAAGGAGAAATATGACCTGATCACGCCGTCGCCGGAAGACATCACTCGGAGGCTGAACCAGTGACGAAACGCCTGCTGCTGGCCCTATTGCTGGTTCTGCTGCCTGCCATTCAGGCCTTTGGTCACGCGTTGGAGCCTGGATTTGCGGATATCCGTCAGCTGACCTCTCAAACCTGGCAGGTCTTCTGGCGCAAACCAGACGTTGCGGGCCAGCCTATGGCCATTGCACTGCAGCTTCCCGACAATTGCACACCGCAAACCGGTCCCGAGCCCCTATTTGACGGGTCTGCCTGGATTTCAGTTTGGGTTGCGGACTGTCCCGAGGGGTTGGCTGGCAGCAGGGTGTTTATCGAAGGCCTCTCCAGCCAGCGCACGGATGTTCTTTTGCGTCTTCAGATGCAAAGCGGAGCGACGGACACAATCCGTTTGACGCCTGACCAACCTGGCCACCGGATCCCTGAGCAAGCAGGAGGTTGGGGAATTTTCGGCAGCTATCTGGCGCTGGGTTTTGAACATATTCTTGAGGGGTGGGATCACCTTCTGTTTGTGTTTGCCCTGCTGGTATTGATCCGGGATTTCTGGCGTCTGGTCGGCGCGATCACGGCCTTTACCGTCGCGCATTCCATCACTCTGGCGCTGGCCGCACTGGGGCATCTTTCTGTGCCCGGCCCTCCGGTCGAAGCGATCATTGCGCTGTCCATCGTGTTTCTGGCGGTCGAGGCGCTCAAATCCAATGCCGGTGATATCCGCCTGTCCGAACGCTACCCATGGCTGATTGCGTTTGCCTTCGGCCTGTTGCACGGGCTGGGCTTTGCCGGCGCCCTGCGCGAGATCGGCTTGCCGGAACAGGACATTGCCACCGCCCTTCTTGCCTTCAATCTGGGTGTCGAGGCCGGTCAACTTGCCTTTGTTGGTGTTGTTCTGGCAGCCGCCACGGCACTGCGCTTTGCCCTGCCACGCCTTGCCGCGCACTGGCGCAGCCCCGGAGATATCACGGCTACCGTCGTCAGCTATGGGATCGGATCGGTTGCAACCTTTTGGTTCGTGGAGCGGATTTTGTCTTTCTGATCCACGCGTATCCGAACAGTCCACACTCGCGCAGTATCGCCTCGGGCATCTTGATTAATCAGACGGTATGCCCGTTTGAGTTGATATCGACACTAAGTGATGCCGGATTATTATTCCTACCTCTCTTCTGGTATCGGTAGGGATTGCCCGCAGGTTTTGCATCGGCCAGTTTCTGATTGCGTCTCGGAATGGATATGTTCGCGAATGTGATTTGCGGCGCGGTGCGAAAGACCCAGTTGCTTTCTCAGCGTCTCGATTTCCTTTTCTTCATCCTCGCAGATACCGCCGTCTTCAAGGGCTGCTCGAAATTCACGTTCCAGCCTTGCCCGCCGCCGGTGCAATTGATCGTTGAGACCGCTGGCGATGATCCCTGCAGGTAATGCAGCCATCCCGATACCGATCACTGTAATAGCAGCCCCGAACACTTTGCCCGCCACTGTGACCGGCGTTACGTCGCCATAGCCCACGGTGGTCAAGGTCGCCATGGCCCACCACATGGCTGCAGGGATCGAGCCGAAGGCTTCGGGTTGCGCGTCATGTTCTGCAATCCATGCCCCGCTGGCCGCAAAAATCAGCATGACCATCAGAATGAAGAAGCCAGCAAAGAAAGACCCCGCCTCTTCCTCGAATACCGCAAACAACATCCCAAGCGCTGGCGAATACCGGGTCAGCTTGAGCAGCCGCAGCATGCGGAACGTTCGCAGGATGCGAAGGTCCATCGGGAAAATCAGGTAGAGCAGCGCCGGTAAAATCGCCAGCAAGTCGATCACGGCCAGTGGAGATCTGATCCAGACCAGACGGGATTTGTAATTCGGATCTTCCGGCGCAACCCAGAGGCGCGCTGCATATTCTGACACGAAAACAACCAGCGAAACCGTTTCAAACAAGTCAAGGGCCGTGTGCCAGCGCGTGTATATGGATGCGACTGTCTCAAGAATGACCGCCGTTACATTGAGCGAAATCAGAAGGATCAAGGCAAGCTCTAGCAGCCATGGACCGGTAGCACTGCGATCAGGGCGTTCTAACCACCAGTAGAGTTTCGCCCGCAAGCTCGTGTGCTCTGATGTTATGTTATTCATCGCAATACGTCATCCAAGCCGGGTCAGAGGAAATGCAACCTGCGAAAACCACGCTGCGCCCGGTTAAAGTTACCCTCCAAAGAAGGCACATGCAGCAGGATATTGAAACAGGAAATGGTCCTCATACAGTCGCACGAGCGTTTACCTCAACGCTCAAATTCGAGATCAGTCATTGTTTGATCAGATGCATGGCAAGCAGCGAAATCTGAACTATTGATTGTCGCTTCGCGGATCCGAGGATTTCTCCCAACCCAATTGCATCAACTGTTGGACGACAGCTTCGGCGTTTGCTTCTTCGCGATGAATGTTCTTAAGCATCATGTCTACTGGCGCGCCAGGCCAGGCTCGTTCGAGTTCGGCAAGCTTTGCGCGGGCCTCCTTTTCTAGACCAAGTGCTGACATTGCGGCGGTAGCGTACGCGAGCGATGGGGCACTCAAAGGATCTCCGAATTGTTTTGCAGCTTCGAAGCTCTCAATTGTTTGATGGTAGTCGCCAAGATGGAAATGTGCTGCTCCGGATAGATTTCGGTTTGCAAACCTCTGATTGCTCGACCCAAGCAAAGACTGCCGATCCGCGATTTCAACTGCCTCTTCAAATTCGCCGGAAAACAGGGCTACTGCACCAAGAAAGTCCAGAACGGCACCGTCCGTTGCATCCAGTTTAGACGCACGTCTGCCCAGCGTGATGGCAGCTTCGTAATCACGGTTCGCAAAGTAAGCCCAACTTTTAGCGGATTGGCTCCAGGCTTGATCTGGCGAAAGCCTTACGGCCTCATCGGCGAACTCCATGGCGGCCTTTGAATAGGTGTCCTTTTCATTAGATGGCGCGGACAAAACTGCCAGCGTCGCCGACGCCTGCGCGGCGCCCGCGTAACCTCCGAAATAGTCAGGGTCCAATTCAATCACGCGCTCGAATACAGACAATACAAGTTGCTGGCGTGGTCGGTCAAAGATCGGGAAAATCATCGACCTCGCCTGATTGGCGAGATTAAAAGCTTGTAACGCCGCGGGTGACTTTTCATAGATCGCCGCTCTTTGAACCAAGCTCGGTTCGGAAGAAGCGGAGTATTCCGACACAGGCGCCTAAACCACGGCTGGCTCGTCCTGAACCAAGTAAACCGCCAAGATTGCGCCAACGACCCCACCCAAAGTGAATGCAGCAAAGGGCAGCAAAGGGTTCCTGACGTTTGCCTTCTCAGGCTTTTCCCGGTTTTCAGGAGCCATTTCAAACCGGGGACGATACCCGCCGGTGTCTATGTGCAGACGAACGGGGTCGTGCTTGCCGATACCTTCGTAGTGCAATTCCAGCAGCTGCCGAAGGCGCCGCGCATCAACGCGGACAACATTCTCAGGATCTACCCCTTCTGCAGTGTCCCGACCATATACATCCTGTGCAATGGTTTTGCCGCGAATTTCCGTGCCTCTCCCGGCCAGTTCTTCCTCGACAATATATGTCAAAAACGCCCGCAGCCGCTCAGCACCTTCCAAATGCGGATCATCCAAAAGGCGCGCGAGGGCTTCGCGTTTTTGTTGATCTGAAAACTGGCTCACAGAAACTGTCACATTCTGATTTTTGCAATTAAACTGGCGTGAGTCACCTTAATTTTCACCGTGAGTCACTTACGTGTGTGCGGGGTAAGTCGCACAATCGCCTGAGATTACACCGGTGGTGTGACATTTCCGACAAAAGCTCATGCCGCCATCTTGTTCGTCCAAAAGGGGGAAAGAGACTATGGTACGACTTTCGCACTTTCCGGTATTCAGCAAACATTTCGCGATTGGCATGGCTTTTGGCGCTTGGGCTGTTGCCCCGCAATCCATCACCGGGGCTGCTATTGAGCTTTTGTCACCAAGCGCGGCCTATGCACAAGAGACCGAAGAGGTCTCTCCGACCAAGGTTCGCGACCGTCCGCGTGAAGCCTATTACCCGAACACAGAAGATCTCGCCGAAGACGAGATGCGGGTAATTGCATGCGGAACCGGGATGCCCACAACACGAGCGGCACAGGCTGCGGCGTGTTTCCTTGTTGAACTGGGCAATGGAGACAAGTTCCTGTTCGATATCGGTTCCGGTTCGGCCGAACGGATCTCATCCCTACAGATTCCCTATAATTATCTGGACAAGGTTTTTATTGGTCACCTGCACACCGACCATTTCGGCGCGCTGCACGATCTGTTCATTGGCGGTGCATTGATGGGCCGGAACGTACCGCTTCGCGTCTGGGGACCGAGCGGTCCAGCCGAAGAACTAGGTACCGCATATGCGCTTGATCACATGCAGAAAATGTTGACTTGGGACCTTGCTGGCCGCGCAGGAAATGTCGATTTCCGAGGCTATTCGATGGACGTGACCGAGTTTGACTACAAGCTGGAAAACGAGGTTATTTACGACGAAAATGGGGTGCAGATCAGGACCTTTCCGGCCATTCACTCAATTGACGGTGCTGTCAGCTATGCTCTGGAATGGAATGGTTTGAAGTTCGTCTTCAGTTCGGACACCTATCCCAACAAGTGGTTCAAGGAATATGCGAAGAACGCTGACCTTGCGATTCACGAGTGTTTTATAGCGGTGCCCGAACTGGTTACTAAGATGAAGTTCACGCCCGAGTCCGCTTTGCTTGTGGGGACTCAGGTGCACACAGCCCCCGAAGCTTTCGGCAAGGTGATGAGCGACATCCAACCTCGTATGGCGGTTGCCTATCACTTCTTCAACGATTTCGACACATCTTCCGGCGTCTATGAACGCATTCGGTCGACCTATGATGGCCCCCTTAGCATGGCCGACGATTTCATGGTCTGGAACGTAACCAAGGACGAAATCACGGTTCGTATGGCAGTAACTGAAGAGCGTACCTGGTCACCTCCGTTGGCCGCCCCCGCAGAAACACCGTCGCAGGACGACAAAGCGGAGTTTGCAGAGCGTTCAGGCATTTCTTTGGAAGCAATGCAATTTTCAGACTTTACGAAACAAGGATATGATGACGTGGACGATGTCCTTCGCCCGATCTTCGAGGAAGCCTCTGAAGCAGTAGGGCAAGAGTTTCCGTATCCGGGCGACGAATAAGATGATTAAGAACCGGCGCGCGACTTTGAAGCGCGCCGGCCAATCGGACTCTGGTTTGAGATATACCCATGCAAACAAATAGGAAATTGGCGTCACTACAGATGTTTGTTGTTGGGCTGACTATCACTGCAGCCCCAATGGCAAGTGCTCAGTCTTTGGCACGCTCACAGGAAGACGAAGGAAGTTGGCGGCATTCGATTACGCCTTATTTGTTCCTGCCGCTCAGCACTAGGGGCACGTCCACAATAGCCGGAACAAGTGTCGATCTGGACCTGAAACTGAGCGAAGTTTTTGACGTGCTGCAAGGCGCAGCCTCGGTCCGTTACGAGGGTTGGAACGGAGATTTCGGGATCATTTCCGAGGCGTACTATGTTCGGCTTGGTGATGACGGAACTCTGCCCGGCGGCAGGGCGGACGTCGATGTTGATGTCCGGCAAACCTTTGTCAACGTGCAGGGAGCTTACCGGTTCGCGCATGGGGCTAATGCGTCTGGGCGGCGCTATGCAGCAGACGCCGCAATCGGTGTTCAGTGGAACCGTCTAAAACAAGAGATCGACATAACTGGTCCTGGCCCCGGTGTTACGCTGGGTGGAACAGAAGACTGGTTCGAACCAATGATCGCGCTGCGTTATGCGGTGGAAATCAACGATAAATGGAGCTTTGCCAGCCGCGCCCAACTGAGCGGCTTTGGTGTGAACGGAGATGACCTACAATACCTGGTTCTGGCCGGTTTCGACTGGAAAGGTTGGGAAAACACGTCCCTGCGTTTTGGTTATCAGTTTTATGGAATTGACTATTCCACTGACCGCTCGGATGGGGAGTTCGCCTATGATGTTGATCAGAACGGTTTATACGCTGCGGTCGCGTTTCATTTCTGACGCTGCCAAGCGCAGTTCAGCTGGGCTGTTTGGTCTCGCGAGCATGATCTTTTTGGCGTTCACCCCGAAGCCCCTCCTGGCTGACCTTGTTTCGCCATACGGTGGTGAGACAGCACCGAACTTTGTTGAACTTTCAGTTGAAGCGGACCATGTCAGGGTTGCCCTCGAAATTGATCTGAATTCCTACCCTCTGTTCGTTGTGGCCGATGATGGTTCCGGCATGTCTTTGGCCGACCGTACAGCGCAAAACTTCCATGTTGAAGCGGATGGCTCTGAATTACCGCGTGTAGTCAACACAATAGACGTTCGCCCTCGGCTCCTGCGCCAAACTGCGGCCAGCACATTCGTAGCCCCGCGACCACGCAGCGAAAAAGTTGTCTTTGTGGAAATGGAGTTTCCATTCGAGCGCCCTCCGGAACGGATCACATTTACTCCGCCTCTCAACAATGATGGGATTCCGTTAGCTTCAATTGGCGTAGTCGCCGAGCACCTCGGCGTACCGGTGACGGATTACCGTTATCTGTCGCAAGCCGAAACAATGTTGCCTGATTGGGATGATCCCTGGTTCACCGTATTTGAAAACCCGAACCTGACCCGCCACCACAAGTCCCCGCTAATGTCATTTCTGTCCATGGAACCCAGAGAGGTGCGGCACGAGATCATCTTTCGTCTCAAGGATTTTGAGGCGTGGTCCGGCCTTGACTTTGGTGGAACGCACCGATTGACGCGTGAAGATGTGGCAAACATCAAGTCCGCAGCCGCTGCATTCTTCAAAAACAAAAACCCCGTAACCATCGACGGGAGATTAGTGCTGCCTGAGGCCGTGAAAGTGTCACGCATCAAAGTCGGCGCGGAAGGTTTGCGAATTCTACCGGATGAGGCTGAAGCAAAGCGCAAGACGATGCTACTGGGTGTCGTTTTATCCTATCCAAACCGATCACTGGCCAATCGCGTTGAAATGACTTGGCAGCTGTTCCCCGAGGGTTTGGACGTCATTCCAATAACATTAAGTGACCCGGCAGGCGGCGTACCATCGCAGGTTTACCGTTCGGATCCCACAGTGGTTTGGCAAAACCACCTGACGAAGTGGGAAGACCCAAAAACGCGTCCGGTGATCGTGAAAACGGCAGGCTTACCCGAGATGCCGCTAATCGCAATGGCATTGGGCATCGCAGCGTTCATCTGTGCCGCTCTTGCAAGTCAGAGCACGGCAAAAAAACGTCTGTTTCTGATTGGCGTGTGCGGCGCTGCTAGCGCAGCTGCGATTGTAACCTTTCCTCAAAAACAACCCTTACCATTCGTACCTGCACCCACCCCGGACGAAGCCGCGTCTCATCAAGTGATGCATAGTTTCCTGACCAATATCAGCGCCGCGATGCTGGAACCTCAGGATGTGCAGTTCAAAGACGCGCTTGAGCCCTTTGTTGACGTTAGCAATCGCAACGATGTCGGAACAGAAATGCGTCGCGGACTGTCGGTCACTCTCCCATCGGGCGCATTTGCACGGGTCGACGATATTTCAGATCTGCAAGTGGAGAGATTTTCTGCTGACACAGGCAATAACCAGCACCAAGTCCTGGCCAATTGGACAGCTGAGGTTAGCGGAGGACATTGGGGACATCTGCACAGGCGGGCGGTGCTCTACCGCGGTATGTTCGACATCTCAAGGTCTGGAGATCGGTGGAAGCTCGATGGCCTCACAATCATCAGTGCCAAAGCAGAAGGATAAACCCATGCGAAACCTGAAGTTTCTCCTTCTTGCTATACTGGTGGCCTTTACCTTCGTGTCTCCTGACAAGGCAGCGGCGCATTTCAACCTGAATCAGAACGTACGCATCCATCACGTGGTTCATTCTGACGATGGTCTTGACGTCTATCTTCGGTTGCCGATGCCTTATCTGCTGGCTGAACTTGTCGGCCCCGAAGGTCCGGATGGGCTGCCCATGCCCGCGCCGTACACATACAACCAGATCGAAGACGGCGTACTGATGCATTATGTAGATCAGAGTGCGGTACGGAGTGATCCGAGCGGTCTGGCCCGCATTGCCACCGAGGCCTTTTCACTAACGTTTCAGGGTCAGGTACAGGCCGCAAATCTTGTTGCACTCCGCCTGCATCCTTTGGGTCAGGAACCCGGCTTTGCGTCGTTGGACGAAGCACGCGCGGCATTGGCTGCCGGAGACATTTTTTCCATGACCGAAGAAACCTATGTCGGTGCTGTCATGGTGGATCTGCACCTGCATTTTGTAACGGGGCAAGTCCAAGAATACGGCGTGTCGTACAACTCGAACCCCGGTCTGCAGGGACAGGAGGATACTGCCAACCTGATCCTGGATTACAACGGACAGGACGTCCGAACATTTCGGGCCACCGGCCTTATGCATGATCCGGTAAATATATCCGGGTCGGTCACCGCTGCTGCATCGACGTTTTTCGTTGAGGGGATACGCCACATTCTGGAAGGCCCCGATCATGTTCTGTTTGTACTCTGCATGATCATCGGGGCTCTGAACCTGCACAGTCTTCTGGCGCGCGTCACCGGATTTACCCTTGGCCACACGGTGACACTAATCCTTGGCTTCTTTGGTTTCGCACCAAGTGGTGCATGGTTTATCCCCACTGTCGAATTGGCTATTGCGCTGTCGATAATCTACGCTGCGGTGATGGCCGTCCGACCACCAGAGCGTGGCCACGGAGACCTGCGGGCCTTTGCCATCACTTCCGGGATCGGATTGCTGCACGGGTTCGGCTTTTCTTTCATGCTGCATCAGATTCTGCGCGTTGACGCACCGAACGTTTGGCACAGCCTTCTGGCGTTCAATGTTGGTGTAGAGTTTGGGCAGCTGATGATTGTACTCTTGGTCTGGCCGCTGGTGCTGTTTTTGCGTAGGCAACCGGGCCGCATCTGGGTCAGCTCTCGCGCTGCAGTCGCCGCCTGTGCCTGTTTGATCGCAATGGTCTGGGTCGTTGAACGAGCAGAGTATTTCCTGTGATGAGTTCCACGGGTGAGTGTCTCGACAGTTAACGAAACCTGCGACGTTTCGTAGACTGGCCACTGCAGATTGGGACGGCAGTGCAAATACATTGGTGGGGAACCCTTGCGAAGGGCGGATTCAAGAGATGTTTAAGGGACTTTTTACCGGCAATCCCCTTAAGCTTCGATTTAGGAACCGTCGGATACTTCCGCTTCGAACCAAGCCGTCAGACGCGCCAAAGCGCCATTTTCATCGCGAAAAGGTCGGTGCTGTAAAAAATAGGAATAGTCCCGGTCGGAAATGGCTGGCCCGAGCCGTAGAATTTCACCTTTAGCCAGTGCTTGATCGACAAGACCATGCCAACCCAAGCCGACACCCTCCCCGCGCCGGACGGATTGCAACAGGAAAGGATAGGCATCGAATTCGGATTTCCGGTCGAAAAACGGTGCCTGCAGGCCCATACGCTCAAACCACCCTTGCCAAGTCAAAAAGCCTGACTCCCTGACATCAAAATGCAGGAAAAGCGACGACGGCAGCTGTGAGATGTTGTCCTTTGCTTCCGGGTGGGCGGCCAGAAAATCAGGGCTGCAGATGGGGAACACTTCGGACTTGATCAGCGGAATGAACGGCCGATCTGGCAATCCGTCAGTATCCCAGACCACGGCGGCGTCCAATCGGCTCAGGTCGATATCGCCCAACTGGTCGGTTGTGACGACCCGAACTTTTGATCCACCCAAATACTCCCGAAGGTCTGAGAATCGCGGCATCAACCATTGGTCGGCAAAGCCGAAAGAGCAGGCCAGCGTCACCTCCTGCCGGTCGGGGGGCGCTGAAATCTCGGTCCAGACCTGATCCAGATGGCCAAAGCCCAGAGCCACAGCGTCGGCCAGCCGGGCGGCGGCGGCGGAGGGAACAATCTGGTTGTTGTTTCGTTCGAACAGTGCCTGCCCCAGACGGCTTTCGAGCGTTGAAATGTGCCTCGAAACAGCAGGTTGACTTAGCCCAAGTTCCTCGGCCGCGCGGGACAAGCTGGCATGGCGCACCGCGACCTCAAGAACCAGCAAGGCATTCAGTGAGCCAGAGATTGGGCGAATCACTCTTTCCATAACAATTTGTTATACGTTGCATCATGTTTTGACCAGTGTACTTTCAGCGGGTTTGCCGTTCATCTGAGCCGGATTCGTAAGTCCCTAACGAAAAGTCTGTGTGAAGCTCTCATGACCCACCGTCCCCTGTCCCACATTCGCGTCCTTGATTTCGGGCAATATCTGGCCGCCCCTCTTGTCGGCATGATGCTGGCCGACATGGGGGCCGAGGTCATTCGGATCGACCCGCCAAACGGCCCTGCCTTTGATGACCCGGCCTTTCAGATGATTTCGCGCGGCAAGAAAACCCTGACATTGGATCTGAAAACAGATCAGGGACGAGAGACCGCGATAGAATTGGCCAAACGTGCCGACGTGGTGATCGAGAACTTTCGACCGGGGGTGATGGATCGTCTTGGTCTGGGGCCAGATGTGCTTCGGACCGCCAATGATCAACTGATTTATCTCTCCATGCCCGGCTTTGCCTCGACCGATGCGGAACTGGCCAAACTGCCCGCGTGGGAAGCCGTGATCGCCGCCTATACCGGGCAATTCACCGATATGGGCCTGAACCGGCGGCTGATGGGGATCAACCCGTCCTTCACGCCGCTAACGCTGGCCTCGGCCTATGGCGCCAGCTTTGGGGCCATGTCGGTTCTGTTCGCCCTGAATGCGCGTGAACGTAACGGCGGGGATCATATCGAGGTCCCGCTTGCCGCTGCATTGCTGGAAGGCCTTATCTACAATTGCGAACAGATCGAGGACTACCCAGAGCGTTACAAGTCTCCGCGCGAGGTCGAACTGGACCGGCGCGCGGCTGAAGGCTTGCCAATGAATCTCGAGTTCGGTGAACTGTCCGAATTCCTCGATCCGTTCTATCGCACATATACCTGCGCCGACGGGCGGGGGTTCTATGTGGTCTCGGGCTCGGTTTCCACGCACCCGCGTCGCGTTCTGGAGACGCTGGGGCTCAAGGATCTGGCGGATGAGATGCCCGATTTCTCGGCTTATCTGGACACCAGGGACTGGCCCGCTGAATGGTCAATGCGAAACTACCCGGTTGGGGCCTCTGACCGTGCACGCGTATCCTCGGCGATGAAAGAAGCATTTCTGACCCGCCCCGCAAACGAGTGGGAAGAACTGTTCGGCACAGCCAAAGCCCCGGCCACGGCGCAGCGGTTCAGCAAGGAATGGCTGGCCGATCCCCACGCACTGGCCTCGGGTCTGGTTCTGCGGGTCGAAGATGCCCGCCACGGCGAGATGCGCCAGATGGGCAACGTGGCTTGGCTGTCAGGGGATGACGCGGCGGCAGACAAGAGCGGGCCGACGGCTGCGGATTTGGACGAGCTGCTGGCCGCGGCACCGCGCCCCAGCGGCACCACCGGCAGCGGCGGTTGGCTGGACGGCCTCAAGGTTCTGGATCTGACCAATGTCATTGCAGGCCCGACCATCGGATCGACTCTGGCGCGCTATGGGGCAGAAGTGACGCTGGTACAACCGGTTGAGCCCTCGGTCGATCCCTGGAACACGGTCGTGTTTGGCATCCACGCACAACGCGGCAAGGAAAGTATCCTGCTGAACCTGCGCAGTGACGAAGGGCAGCAGATTCTGGCCAAGCTCATAGCCGAAGCCGACGTGATCACGATGAACGGCACGGATGAGCAGCGCGACAAGCTGGGGCTTTCCCTCGAACGTCTTAACGAGATCAATCCGCGTCTCATACTTGTTCAACTGGACGCGTTTGGCGGGCCGATGCGGGGGCCGAAATCCGATCATCTGGGCTATGATGACCTGGCGCAGGCGGCGACCGGCGTCATGGTGCGCTTTGGTGGCGGCATGGATACACCCGAAGAACATGCTCATTTCGGAACCATCGACGTTCTGACTGGTTTCTGCGCCTGTGCGGCGCTGGGTGGTGCATTGCTGCGGCAACGCGAGACCGGGAAAGGTGGCATTGCGCGCGCGTCTCTGGCAGCGGCCGGTAACCTCATTCAGGCGCAGTTCATGTATGACTATGAAGGCCGCGCGCCGTTTGACGAACCCGCGGGCCGCGAGGCGCTAGGTTGGGGGCCGTTCTATCACTGCTACGAAGCGGCGGACCAGTGGTTGTTCTTCGCCGCACCAACAGAACAGCGGACTGCGCTTGCCCGTGTCCCAGAACTGGCCGGCCTGGAAGAGGTACCGCTGGACTATCTGCATGAAGCCTTGGCAGAGCGGTTCAAAACGCGGCCCCTCTCGTACTGGGAAAAGGCATTCTCGGCAGGTCAGAGCACGGTTGTTCCGCTCGCGTCCCTGCACGAAACACGCGACAAAGCTCTGCAGCTTGAAAGCTCGGATGACATCGATCTTTCAGACGCGACCTTCCGCGTCATCCGGCACGATCAACACCCTATGGGCCGCTGGTGCGATCTGGTTGCCCCAAACGCGGTGCGGCCGCAATCTGGGCAGATCAGTATACCAGGGCCCATGCCGAAATACGGGCAGCACACACGGAACATTTTGGCGCGGCTGGGCTTTAAAAACTCGCAGATTGACAAACTGATCGCTGCCGGGGCCGCAGGCACAAGTTGGTCGGAAAAATATTTACCCGAATAATCGGTCCTTAACGGGCGGACCTAGGGGGGTCTGCCCGCTGCCACTTCCAAAGGAAAAGTATGCGTTTCATCCAAGCGGGATGATTTATGCCCAAACAAGCAATGGCTGTCGGTATGGAAGGACTTCCCGACCCATAAGGCTGCATTCTTCAGCAAACAGCGCTGGTGCCGCCATGGTTTTAGTTCATTTGCTTCCAACCGCTGAAGACTCTGCCATGTGACGCCCACCGTCACCTGCGTCGAATCGGCGTTCGGCAGATATGTACCCCAGAAAGGGGGGTGGATGCCTGACGGATAGTTCATCGGATACGTGATACCAATCAGATGGAATAACATGAGGTCAGGGCTGATTGACTTGCGGTTCCCAGCATGGGTGACGGTCAGAAAAAAAGAATTTGACTGTAACCCCGAAACGCGAGACGACGCCGTTTTATCCGCGCTCTCCCTACGCGGTGGCCAAGCTCTATTCCTTTTGGATCACCGTGAAAGATCGCGACGCGTATGGCATGTATGCCTGCAATGGCATCCTGTTTAATCACGAAAGCCCGCGCCTCGGTGAGACCTTTGTCACCCGCAAGATTATACGGGGTTTGGCCAATATCGCCCAAGGGCTCGAAGACTTTATTTACATAGCCAATATCGACAGCCTGCGCGACTGGGGGCACGTGAAAGACTATGTTCGGGTGCAATGGATGATGCTGCAACAAGATATGCCCGAAGATTTTGTTATCGGCACTGGCAAACAGTACTCCGTACGCGAGTTCATCACCCGGTCCGCACGTGAGTTGGGAATAGATCTGGAATTCAGCGGCGAAGGTGTAGAAGAGATCGCGACCGTTTCTGCCGTTACTTCGGACATGGCCCCAGCCATAAAACCTGGCGATGTCGTGATGCGCATCGACCTGTGCCACTTCCGGCCTGCAGAGGTGGACGCGCTTTTGGCCGATCCCTCAAAAGCCAAATAGAAACTTGGCTGGGTACCCGAGATAACCGCCCAGGAAATGTGTGCGGTGATGGTGACCGAGGACCTCAAGGCAGCCCGTCGCCATGCGATGCTTAAAACACACGGCATGGATGTCCCGGTGAGCGTCGAGGGCTGATGCGATGAAAATCTACGTCGCAGGCCACCGCGGCATGGTCGGCAGCGCGATCTGCCGGGCGCTTGAAACCCGCGCAGGCGTGACGCTGGTCACGCGCACCTCGTCCAAGTTGAACCTGATCAATCAGGCGGAAGTCGCGGCCTTCATGGCAAAGGAGCGCCCCGATCAGGTGATCCTGGCCGCAGCCCATGGCCGAGGATGCACTGCTGACAGGGACGCTTGAATCCACCAACGAGCCCTATGCCATCACCAAAATCGCGGGCATCAAGCTATGCGAGAGCTATAACCGTCAATACGGGCGGGTTTATCGCTCGGTCATGCCCACAAATCTCTTTGGGCCAGGCGATAATTTTCACCTAGAGAATTACCATGTCCTACCCGATCTGATCCGCCGCTTCCACGATGCCAAGGAAGCACGCTTAGACGAAGTCACCATCTGGGGCACAGGAACATCACGTCGCGAATTTTTGCATGTCGACGACATGGCTGCCGCCAGCTTGTTGGTACTGGACCTGCCCAAGGCTGTCTATGACAGCGAAACAGAACCGATGTTAAGTCACATCAATGTCGGGACTGGTACCGACGTGACAATCCTGGAATTGGCCCAAACGGTTGCCCGGGTTGTTGGATATGAAGGTTCAATCAACATCAACCCCTGCAAACCTGACGGCACGCCACGCAAGTTGATGGATGTCAGCCGTCTAGAACGTTTGGGATGGAAGGCAAGTATCACCCAGCAAGAAGGAATCGCGGAGACTTATCGCTGGTTTTTTGATAACTCCAACGCCTTTATAGCGTATTGAATTCAATGTGTTAGATCATTCATCCCGTTCTACGGCGGCTCTTCCACACGGTTGTAGACGCTGCCGCGCAAGCCAGCTAGAACGATCCAGATCCGCAAGAGATCATGATGGAAGGTTCGCCCAATTCACTTGGCTGCCAATCGGTCTACAAAGGTGCGAGCATCCTTCACAACAGAACCCTATAACAGGCCCACTGATCGCCGCAGAAATACCAGACTGCCGCATCGTTGTGGCTGAGGATTCAACAACAACTCTGCAGCGAAAACAGCTTGACGCAGTCTTGCAAACGTTTTCCGTATGTGCCTTATCCACAGAAAGCGGAAATTGTGTAGGCAGCCCGCGCAAAATGACGCCTGAATGTGACCCACCTTTCGTGGTTTTTGAATACTTTGACGCCTTGAAAAGAGTTTCTTACCAAATTGATATCTCCAGAAAACGGAAAACGAATGTCGGACAAGGAATTTAACGTACCCAATGGCAATCAGCGCCGGGTTCTCGTGACTGGCACAGCCGGTTTCATCGGTTTCCATCTGGCAAAGCTTTTGCTTGCAGAAGGTTTCCGCGTGCATGGCTTCGACGGTATGACCGATTATTACGATGTCGCCCTCAAGCGGCGGCGTCACGGGCAACTGTTGCAGCATCCAAGCTTTGCCGCGACCGAGGGGATGTTGGAAGATGCCGCTCTTGTCGACCGCGTGGCAGATGATTTTCAACCAGACGTCATTGTTCACCTGGCTGGGCAGGCAGGCGTGCGCTACAGCCTCGAAAATCCGCGCTCGTATATCGACAGCAATGTTGTTGGTACATTCAACATCATGGAGGCTGCACGTCGACTTGAGGTAAAACACTTGCTGATGGCCTCAACCAGTTCGGTTTATGGCGCCAATGAAGACATGCCTTTTGTTGAAACAGAAAAGGCCGACGCTCAGCTCACCATCTATGCCGCAACAAAAAAAGCTAATGAAAGCATGGGCCACTCCTATGCGCATTTGTGGAACCTGCCGACAACGATGTTCCGCTTTTTTACTGTTTACGGCACATGGGGGCGGCCCGATCTGGCGCTGTACAAGTTCGTGGATGCTATTCTAGATGGCCGTCCTATCGACATCTACAACCACGGTGAAATGTATCGAGACTTCACCTATGTCGATGACTTGGTCCGCGGCATCCGCCTTCTGATCGACGCGGTGCCAGAGCGGCCTAACAGCCGGGATGACATTCCTGCATGGGACAGCCTTTCACCGGTTGCACCGTACCGTGTGGTAAATATCGGAAACTCGGACAAGGTGCGGTTGTTGGACTTCGTGGATGCAATCGAAGAGGCGTTGGGTCAAAAGGCCATTCGCAACTACATGGAAATGCAAAAGGGTGACGTACCAGCCACTTGGGCAAATGCAACGCTGTTGCAGGAACTGACCGGCTACCGCCCTCAAACGGATTTCAAAGACGGTATCGCCCGATTTGTTGCTTGGTTCCGGGAGTACTACGGAAAATAACGGTGTTTTCTTCCTGAAAGAACGCGAGCCCTTGGGTATTTAAGATATAAACGCCCTTGCTGGCTTGGCTTTTGCGAAGACCCCAAGTGCCCGGAGCAGATCACACGGAACACGTGGCTGCGCAGGAGGCCTGCAACATTCGCAAGATCGCGCCGTAGCAGCGGGATTAAGAAACGAGCACCGTGACCAAGGCCGGGGATGTCAATCCGAGGTGAGCATTGTGTCAGGCTACAACCCCTCTCGGCAGATTTGCTTTGCAAATCGCCTGGTCGGCTGTGGTCATGATAAGTCGCGACCGGTCGACATGGCGCCGAACATGGGCAGCCCAGCTCGCCCAACGCTGAGGCCGGAAAACAAAAATGGCCGCCCTCGCGCATCGCAGTCATTCTCCGTCGAATGTGGATCGATGGCATCGTATTCCAGCCCGACGCGGCACCGAACACCGCCTGTTGATCTTTCCGTTGTCCGCCGGACAGCAGGCCTTCGAGGTCCTGCAGAGTCATGGTTCGGTTGATGCCGAGGTCTGGACCGTCGCAGACTTACGTCAAGCACGCCTATGAGATGGGCACATCGGAAATTACATTGGGCCAGTATTATGTTGGCACCCGTCGCGCTGACCACGAACCGAACCATGTACCCGAAGGATCTCAATCGAAGGCCGTGACAGAAAGCAGGGCGGACACAAACAAGGAAAAGCTACACCGCCTTGGCGGATCAATTAGTCTGCGCAATACAGCTTGACTGAGACGGCACCGTTACCGAAGTCCTGACCCTAGCAAGTCGGGCATATCACACGCTGTTTTTTAATCAATCGTTTGTTAGAAGTGTAAATTATATTAAATTTCTCCAAAAAATAACTCAGCGATGCTAACCATATAAAGAGAAAATTAATAAAGATTTAGCTAAATTTTTTTCTACTTATGAGTGTTTATGGCGACGAAGCATAGGACCTTCAACCGTTATGTTTGATTTCGACTCACCTAACCAAGAAGTCCCAGAAACTGACGCTTTCCCGCGTTCCGCAACACCAGGCCCTGGAGTCTTCTTCACTTTTGCAAAACGTGTGTTTGATCTCGTGGTCATCGCGCTGGTCCTTTTACCACTCACGATGCTGTGCGGAATTGTCCTGCTCATCTTGAACCCATTTTGGAACAAAGGGCCATTGATCTTCTCACAGGAGCGAATGGGACGGAAATGCGTACCCTTCACGGCGTACAAGTTTCGGACAATGCGCCCGGTCGAAAGGATCACACGAAGTGCGAACTGCCCGTTGGAAGAAGACAGGATCACTCCGCTTGGCCGTTTCCTACGCAAGTCCCGCATTGATGAGCTTCCGCAAATTATCAATGTTTTTAAGGGTGAAATGAGTCTAATCGGTCCACGACCGGACTACATCGAGCACGCCCGAAATTACCTGTCGCACGTGCCCGGATATCAGGCGCGACACTACGTACGGCCAGGAATCAGCGGTTGGGCGCAAGTCGAACTAGGATACATCGAAGGTACGGATGCGACCCGTCAGAAAGTTAAAGCAGACCTGTATTATATCGCCAATACTGGATTAGCGATGGAGGTTCGGATCGTGTGGCGGACCCTGTCGATTATGCTACGTCGAGGTGGGGCTTGAATTGGCATCAAACCGGGTCTAACCCCTGGGCTCAATGGTTCTTGACCGATGCTGGTCTCGCTATTGCGGCAGTTCAGGTGGGCTAAACAGGCAAATCCCTGCCTTATACATCCTTATGGCGCGTTCTTGCGTCAACCCTGATCGCGTGGTGCAATGTAATCTTCTCCTGGTTGCAAAACGAGACACTTCCTCCCTGATTATTATGAGTGTATTGATTTTGGGTTTGTCAGAGGGGTTGATTGAAGGATTTGGCGGCGAATTGGCGAGGGACGTTGTTTGGAA
>NZ_JBQFQR010000024.1:0-61541 GCF_056536985.1 Ruegeria sp. CH8
CGGTCGAAGCCGCCCACATCAAGCTACAACTGGACAAGGCCACTGCCCGCGCCGAGGTGCCGATCAAGGCATCGTGTTATTGCAGGCAGAAAGCGCTGGCGGCTGAGTAGCGCCTAGTCAGGCACCTGTACAGTCTTCTTGTCAGGCCGTGCAAATGAAACGGTAAGTCAATAAACGACGTTCATCCAGAGCCAGAAGTTGGTTCTGAATCATATCGCTGGCGATTTCCCCAAATAGAATCTGTGTCGTAACCGGCATGAGGCTCTTAGTTTTGGGCTTCGAAATTCTCGCGTTAAGCCATTCAAAGCTTTCAGTCGTCAAGTCTTCTTCATCCAATACCTTAAAACCCGCATCTTACAGAAAGCTGGCCATTTCTTTCGGGGTAGCGAGATAACTGATCGAGGCGTCCATAGCCCACGGCATCGGATAACGCCTCCACAGCTCAGGTCATCGCTGCCTGGCATGTCAATTTGTGCTGTTGGCATGCGCATGAGGCGGCCACTGAGCGGATGGAGAACTTTCCCAAGGTGCGTTTGAATACTCGCGCCAAGCGAGATGCGCTTCAGTGCCGAAGCTGCGGCTATATCGGCCAAATTGCCTGGGGCGCTTCGGGCCACCGATGCCCCGCCTGTGTGGCGAAAGGTTGGTAGCCCGATGAGTGGAACAACCTGGGAAGAAGATGAGATCTTTGCGTTGGCAGGCTTCAGACATGACGAGGCAGACATCTTTCGCCTTGTTTTACTCAATGACGTGTTTAAACAATGCGAAGCTCAAGCACCGACAATGATAGCCAATTTCTGAGTGCGGTTTATTCAACGTGATGAGCAAGCTTTCCGTCCCATTCTTCTGTTGAAACTTTGGGTTCCGGCGGGTCTGCAATGTAAGACGGTGTCATTATCTGTGTTCCGTTTTCATTAAACACATCGACAATGTTTTCGCGCAAATCGGACAAAATCTTAGGTAAGCTCGATCCGCGCGAAGTATATGCGTTAATCTCATAATTGATTGCGTAATCAGCAAGCTGCGTCCAAAGGACAAAAGGTTCGGGGCTCTTTCTTAACCCTTGGGTTCGCTGAGCAGCTTCTATCAGCATCGCTTTAATCTTCTTTGGTGGTTCCTCTTATCCGATCCCTACTGTCGTGTGGACCAACAGCCCTCGGCCATCCACTTTGCGCGAATAGTTTACGACCTCGGAGTTGAGCAGCTGTGCATTTGGAATGCTTATCATCTCGTTCTTTATCGACTTGATTAGTGTTTCCATTAAGTTGATCTCGGTTACATCGCCAATTTTGTCGCCAACCTGAATGCGATCACCGACGTTGGTACTGCGCCTGTATATGACAAAAAGGCCGGCCATCATGTTTGAAACAACGGTGTTTGAACCGAGCGAAACCATAATACCCGCCAAAATCGTCAAGCCCTGAAAAGCCTGGGAATCGGAACCAGGGATAACCGGACCTTCTCGATCTGGTTCGGTCGTGTTGCATTAGCTGGTCGCTCTTCCACCTGCTTTTCAAGCCATTCGAAAAGACGCAGCCATTCATTTTGGTTTGAAGACTCGCGTTTACCGTCTATCATCATATCTTCATTCTGCAATATTATTATGGGAGTGTTTCTATGAAAACGACAACTAAGACCCTTATTGCTGCTGCTGTTCTTGCATGCGGAGCGACCGTCGGACATGCCAAAGACAAAAACATTCTGCCAAAGGACAACGCAGAGTTCGTAAACTATGGTGAAGAATCCGGCTGGAACATCTTTGTGGATAAGAGCCGAAATACTTGCCTGATCGAACGGGTAGATGAGAATACCAACGTTGTTCAAATGGGTCTGACCCCAGACAAAGATTTCGGCTACATGGGTGTTTTCACCAAGGCGGACATCGAATTTAAGGATGATAAAGTTGAGCTGCTCATGGACAACAAATTATACTATGGCGATACAACAGCAGCACCGCCAAATTTGGCTGACGGGTATAAGGGCGGCTACCTTCTTGCCAACAATCCTGACTTCGTCACAGACGTGATGGAACGCGAAACGATGATTGTAATGCCGGAGTCTAATTTTGCCTTCGAAATAAGCCTTGCTGGTACTAAGAAGGCGATTGAAGCGGCGCGTGAGTGCAATGCTTCTCTGGCCAACTGATTTGTCTCAATACTTCAAGGCCGTTCACTTTGTGGGCGGCTTTGTTTGTAGCTGTGCGAATCCTGAGTAGCGATTAAGCTTATAACCGAGCTCAGGCTTCAATTTCGATCCATACCGTATTGCAACTTAGACAGTTAGTCCTTTCGCTCCGAAATAACCTTTTTAGGGGCACAAAATTACATCCGCTTCGGGCTCGAAACGGACGCTCAACTAAATCGACAGAAGGTCGGCTCTGCGGAATTTGCCACCATTGGACCGCTTTCACCGGAGGACCGCTCACAGCCCGAAGCAGACATACAAAACTAGACTTTGCAAATCCCGAGAAGCGGACAAAGTGTTATTTCGCTGCGAATGCTCCAGTGTCCGCAATACGAACTTGATACAAGTGATTCCTACTGATCAACTGCACGCTCAAGAAGTGCGTCCAAAACTCTATGATATGCCGGTTGGATCCAGTTCGAGTCCCAGAACCAGAGCCAAATGTCCCGGTCGACTTCGTGCTGAGTGACACGCGTTCCGCCTTCGACAGGCTAAAGAAGCCACTGGTGATCGAAGGTCATGAAGCCCGGTACGCCGCCGCTTTGGTGAAGCTTGCGGTTGTCGGTCAGGGTTAGGATTTTGGCTTTCATGTCTACGACTGACCCGTCTGGGAATTGTACGGAATTAGCGCCAGTAGAGCCTTCGCGATATTGCCTATCCACTGCGACAAAAACCGGGTTCCAGATGGGGTAACTTTCAGTGTCCATCAACACCACCCAGACCGCCTCCGGCGGTGCCTCGACTGCTTCTGTTGCCACAGCAACCGCAGCATTGGCAAAGGCTCCCTGCTGGAAAGGTCTCGGTCGCTCTGGCGGCGTGATACCCTCAACAATCAGATGAAACCCTCTCGAAAAACTAGCATGGCCGACCTCAATGGGTCGACCTTTTGCATCCAGTGTTGCCTCACGTCAGCATTTTACTCGAAGGGTCCTGCGTTTGCCGCGCCTTAACCGCAGTAAGCCACTCAATGGCAACCTTCGTGCCACCAAAGGGATAAAGGTGAACCGCAACATCAGCTAGATTGCGTCGTTGCAGCTCTAGTTCGATCAAGCAGACCAAACGGGAGAAATCAACGATCCCGTCCACGGTGTCACTCACGTTGTTAAGTCCGCCACCCGAAACCCCAAATGAGCGTGCAAACCTGAGCAGGAGATCCCTTTTGGTCGGCCCAGGTATTCCAATTTGGATCGGTTGGCCAATACCCACGTTTCGAAGCTGGCTTATCCAGTTGAGAATTCTGTTGGGATCAAAGGCAAGTTGAGTGGTTATGCTCACGCTGCACCCGCAGGACTCCAGAAGCTTTACCTTTTCTCGTAGTAAGGCCACATCCGAACGATAACCTATGGCTGCGTTTCCCTCTGGAAACCCTGGCAAGGTGACCCTCTTGATCGCGTACTTTTCAATCCACTCGGTTCGAAGGAGATCCATCGTGTTGTTGAATGGCCCCGACGCACTTGATGGGTCACCACCAACGACCATGACTTGTCCTTGTGCGCCCGCAAACTGGAGTTTTTCGGTCAGGTCAAACAAGTGTTTCTTTGACTTAAGGCGGCGAGCTGCAAATATCGGCACCGGCAACAGTCCGGCATCGTCGATCCGGCGCACCGTTCGCAGCCTGTCGTAATCATCCTCATCGTTCAGCCAGGCCACATTCACAGGGGTTCTCGCAGGAATAAGGGGTGCGGTTGTTGTGAGATCCGCAATCGTCTTTCCTGTCGCCTCAAGTGAATAGAAATTCAAATCCATCAAGGAAACCATCCTTTGAAAGGGCTGAGAATTCATTGGGAGGGCGGTTGGCTAGAACCCGTGCATTCGTTTGGCCCATTGGTATCCAACAATCAGGCCCTTCATGACCGGCAGCAGTGCCAAGGCACCGACTACTGCGATGACCGACATGCTCAATGCCAAGACCCAAGGTTCTGGCCTCCATGTCACCCATGCGATGTGCAATGCGAACCCCATAAGGTGGCCTACGATCAGGATCGTAAGATAAGCCGGACCATCATCAGCCCGCTGGTGGCTCAGATCCAAACCGCAACTCGAGCACTCATCGTTCACTTTGATGTAGCTATGCAGCAGTTTTCCTTCCCCGCACTTGGGGCACTTGAGGCGCATCCCATTCATGATCGCGGGTTTGATGGGGCGCTCTTCGCTGTCGTCGTGGGCGTCAATTGCAAGTTCGGACATCTTTGATCTCCTTCGGTTGCGCCTCAGATAGTTCATCTTCAGACGCAATGCAATCAATAGCCAATCAATATGATGGCACATGCGACAATATGTTGAAATTCGCCTGTAATAATGATAAAGGTGACAGGCACAATCTTATATATTGAATGGGATGATGCCTTGAAGTCATGGACGCCGAATCTGCGCGACAACGGGAAACCACTCTATGTCCAGATCGCGGAAGCGCTCAGACATGATATAGAGACAGGAGTGCTTGATGCAGGTGACAGGCTTCCGCCTCAACGCAGCGTCGCCAAGCTTGTTGGCTTGGATTTCACAACTGTCTCTCGCGGATATTCTGAGGCTGCGAAGCGAGGGTATATCGACACTTTTGTCGGCCGCGGCTCGTTTGTCCGGAAACCAGAAGAAACTTCAGAAAAAGCAGACCCACGCCGCGCGCTGGAAGAAGACCCGAACATGAACATGCCCCCAGAGCCAGATGATCCGGTTCTGGTGGCCCGTATGGAACAAGGCCTCACACATGTTGCTGCGAACCTCGTTCCTCTGCTTCGCTACCAATCTATTATCGGCAGCCGGCAGGATCGGGAGACCGCAGCACGCTGGATGAACATCAACGGTATCGACGTTACCGCAGACCAATTGGCAATCACGCCTGGCGCACATGCCAGTTTGCTGTCGATCCTGACATTGCTCACCAAGCCCGGAGACACCGTGATCTGTGAGCGCGTGACCTATCCCGGTATTCGTGCCATCGCGGCCCAACTCGGTATTCGGCTAATTGGCGTGAGATCAGACGACAGCGGTATTCTCCCTGATGAATTGGATGCCGCTATCCAAGAGCACGCACCTTCTGCTCTTTATCTGAACCCGACGCTGCAAAATCCACTGACGCTTACAATTCCGATGGAGAGACGCCAGCAGATCGCGTCCGTTTTGGACAAGTACGGTTTGCCTTTGATTGAAGATGAAGCTTGTCGTTTCGTGTCGTCGGATGCGCCACCGCCTATCTCACAGCAGATCCCCGAATTGGGGTGGTACATCGCGGGTCTTTCGAAATGTCTGGGCGCTGGTTTGAGGCTTGCGCTTACGGTGGTTCCGTCCGGGCTGTCGAAAACCCACTTCACGCGGGCCTTGCAGGCATCGAATGTCATGGCGTCACCAATCACAACAGCTTTGATGGCGCGATGGATTGAGGATGGCACAGCCGCGGCGGTGCAGAAGTTCGTCCGCAAGGAGGCGAACCGCAGACAGGGCTTGGCGGCCAAGATTATGCAGGACCAAGACTTCGTCGGCAGCAACGAAGCATTCAATATCTGGCTCAAGCTGCCCGAAGGATCGAGCCGAGCTGACGTGATGAGCCACATGGCCAATCGTCAAGTCGGGGTTATGCCCAGCAATGCCTTTACCGTAACAGGTGCACCCGACGAAGCGGTCAGGGTGTGCCTGGGAGGGCCAATCTCATACAGCCAGCTGACTGAAGATCTCGAGGCGTTAAACTATGCGATTACCCATCAGAATTGGGTTCCCTAGGCTGTTAGGCCGTGCCGAAAACCGAAGCGACTTTCGTCTCAGTTATTCAACTTGCTTTATGATTACTGCTTATTTTTATACACTTAGTACCAGATTGGTAAATCGTTGAATGTCTGCTGATCTGACAGGTCGATGCTGAACAATGACGTGCCAGTAGAGCGGTGCGATAAACATATCCAGGATCATTTGCCGATCTGTGTCTTTTTTCAGTTCGCCACGCTCAATAGCTCTGTCCAGCATAACCATTGCCTGGGCCCGGCGGTCCCTCGTCACACTCTCCAGCAATTCTGCCAACTCATTAGAGCGAGCGTGCTCAGCATGCAGATCCGGCAGAATCCGCCTCACAAGCGGATGACGCAGAGTTGCAGCCATTCTGCGCATAAACCTGGCAACGTCCTTCTCAAAAGATCCTGTGTCCGGAATTGGAGTGATATTCGTGGCCGCTGATTTCACCGCTTCGGTCACCAGTTCAAACTTGGATTTGCTCCGTCGATAGAGCGCCGCCTTTCCGACGCCTGGGCGCGGGGTATTTCAGCAGGTTCCACTACGAAAGCTGGTCCCGAATGCCCGGAGCGGTCCCGATTGCATCCTGCAACCGTGATATCAACAAGGCGAAAGAAACGGGACTGGCCGCTTACGATGATCTGTCAAAAATGCTGAAGGCGCAAAAACCAGATCTCGTGGACATTATCCTTCCACCTGTGGCGCAGGCCGACGCCATCCGAACGGCACTGCGCTCTGGAATAAAGTGGTTGATCTGCCAAAAGCCATTTTGCTTGTCTCTGAATGAAGCTGAGAAGATCGTCTCCGAGGCTGAAGCAGTTGGGGCAACTATAGTTGTACACGAGAACTTTCGCTTCCAGCCTTGGTATCGCGCAATCAAAGAGGCGATGACCGAGGGTCGAATTGGAACCCCTCTACAAGCGACTTTCCGGCTTCGGCCCGGTGACGGACAGGGTCCACGCGCCTACCTTGACCGGCAGCCGTACTTTCAGGAAATGCCGCGGTTCCTGGTTCATGAAACAGCGGTCCACTGGGTAGACACATTCCGATTTTTGTTTGGTGCGCCCAACGCAGTTTATGCGGACTTGCGCCAAGTTAACCCCGTTATCGCGGGGGAGGATGCAGGTTTCATCCTGTTTGACCACCCCAACGGTTTGAAAGCTCTGTTCGATGGCAACAGGTGCCTTGACCACAGTGCAGAAAACCTGCGTCAGACCATGGGCGAGGCTCTCATCGAAGGAACCGAAGGATCACTGGTTTTTAACGGCGACGTTTCAGTTAACTTCCGCGCTTTTGGAAAACAGGAGCGACAGCAGGTTTTACCTCCGAGCAATCATGATGGGTTTGGAGGAGACTGCGTACACGCCTTGCAAAGTCACGTCGTTTCAGGGCTTGTAAAGGGCACGCCGCTGGAAAACACGGCTCGAGACTATTTGGACGTGATCCGCATCGAAGAGAGCTTCTATCTCTCGGCCGCGGAGGGACGAAAGATCAACCTGGAGACGCCGTGAAGGATCAGGACGCAAAAACTCTTTCCAATACGCAACGCGCTGTTAGGGATTTGCGACAGATGATCCTGTCCGGCGAACTTGCAGCCGGAACTGACCATTTGGAATCGGAGCTCGCCGAGACCCTTGGCATGTCGCGCACCCCGATACGGGAAGCTGCACTGATGTTGGAAAGTAAGCGGTTGTTAGAAATGCGGCCCCGCAAGGGTGTGCGGATACTGCCTGTTTCATCAGATGATATGCGTGAAATTTACAACATACTGACGGAACTCGAGAGTCTCGCAGCGCAGCGCGCTGCCGAAGCGGGCTATTCCGAAGATGAACTGGCGGTACTTGCTGGATCAATTGCAAAGATGGACCAAGCCATCGAAGCCGAAGACCTTGAAGCCTGGGCCGAGGCCGACGAGTTGTTTCGTCAGCAGCTCGTTCGGTTGGGCGGCAACAAACGGGTCGAAGCGATTGTTGCCATGATGAGCGACCAGGTGCGCCGCGCGCGCGCAACGACGTTGTTCATCAGGCCCCTACCCGTCAAATCCAATGAAGATCACCGAGTCGTTTTCCAAGCGATTAGTGAAGGTCGACCGGATGTTGCCCGTGAACGCCATCGAGAACACAGGCTGCAAGCACAGGCTATGCTTTGCGGGATACTCGAAAAGCATCGGCTCAACAGCCTCTGATCTTCTCGTATCCGGTCGTTAGTCAACTAAAGTAACTGCCTGTTTTCGGCATTGAAGGCGCTCCGAGTGCTTGTCTACCACGGCAACCCGCAGTTGCCTCCGGCTGCTCTGATTTTCTTTTTTCTAGTCGCTCAAACAATCAATGCATCGATTGGGGTTGCGATAGTGCGATTTCGTATTAATTTAGTTCGATATCGTACTATTTGAGAGTCAAGATGCCAAACCGAAGACGTTTTCTCAAGATTCTAGGCGGAGGCACGATACTGGCGGCAACGGGCGCGGTTGCGTTCCTCGCTACACGCACGCCGCATGACGCGCTGGCTCCGTGGACGCCGAAATCTTATGACGACCCACGCAAAGCCGCCTTGTCCTACGCGATTCTCGCCCCCAATCCACACAACTTGCAACCTTGGCTGGTCGAATTGGTTGGGCAAGACAAGGTGCGCATCCACCGTGATACAGATCGCGAGCTTCCGGAAACCGATCCATACCACCGCCAACTCTATATTGGCCTCGGTGCATTTGTTGAGACGATGGTTCTGGCGGCAGGTGCACAGGGATTTGAAACCGAGGTCAAGTTACTACCAAATGGAGATGACGGACCTATCGCAGAAGCAGTGTTTGTTCCTGGCGGAGCGCACGATCCACTCTCAGATCAAATCCTTAACCGACATTCAAACAAGGAACCGTACACTGAACAGCGCCTCTCTGCCGATCAAGTGTCTACGCTTGGCAACTATGCCACTTTGATAACCGACGAAGATTTGGTGGCCCGTATTCGAGAACTTACGAAACGCGCTTTCGAAATCGAAATGCGAACACCGCAGACCTTGAAAGAATCCGTCGACCTGATGCGGATCGGGAAAACAGAAATCAACTCCAACCCGGACGGGATTGAGTTACGCGATCCGTTTCTGGAAACGCTGCGACTTACTGGCCTATTGGACAATGAGACTCTGATGAACGTTGACCACCCCGGTACTCAGTCACACATGCGAGGCTACTTCGCCATGCTAGACGCGACGCCGCAATACGCAGTCCTCACGACAGCCACAAATACGCGAAGCGATCAACTCGATGCCGGGCGTCAATTGATGCGTTTTTACCTGAAGACAACCGAAATGGGCCTGGGCGTTCATCCGGTCAGTCAGGCACTTCAGGAATATCCTGAGATGGCCGATGAATACGCTCTCGCGCATGAGCTTCTTGCGTCACCGGGCCACACGGTGCAAATGTTGCTGCGTTTGGGGTATGGACCCGAGCCAATCGCCACACCCCGCTGGCCGCTGGAGACACGAATTCTGAATGAAGCCTGAAGATGAGACCAACGAAGTCTACCGGTTCTTCACCGAGGTCGGGATCATCAATCAGTTGATCTCGACCAAGCTTGAAGCGTTCTTACCTGGTCGAATGACAGCGACTCAATTTGGAATTTTGGGCCATCTGGTGCGGCGTCCCGAGGGAGAAACTCCACTGCAACTCTCAAACGCGTTTCAGGTGCCCAAGACTTCGATGACGCATATGCTCGCCAGCCTTGAAAATCATAACTTGATCACTCTTGAGACCAACCCAAAGGACAAGCGTTCGAAAATTGCCCGGTCGACGCCGCATGGCGCAGAGTTTCTGAAAACTTGTATGGATCGGATGTCGACAGCTCTTGGTCCGATGTTGTCCGAACTCGGGCCCGAACCGTTTCATGAGTCTTTGCCTAATCTGGCACTCATTCGCGAAACTTTGGACAGTGAGCGCGACTAGCGGAAACCTGCGTCGACCCAAGCAAACAGAAAAGCTCTCAGAACATCATGCAATCCGCGCCCGGCGGCAGCGGCGGTGATCCTTCTGGCAAGGTGGGCGTGTAGTCAAATGTCACAATCTTCGCGCCGCCATCGAATGCCACGAACAGTTGGTTGGATCCCGGCCTAATGGCGATGCCTTCTGGGTCGGTTCCGAACTCCAACAAGCTTTGCTGGGCGAGAAGCTGGCCATCTGCCGTGAACTCATACAGGCTATTTGACCCTTCCCAGTCGTCAACTATCAGCATGTGGCCGGTACGCGGATCAATCGCGATACCCTGCGCCTCGCTCAAGGGCGGAGAGAGCTTCATGGTATCCAATCTCGCCGCCAGAGTGCCCTCGGTGGTGAACCAGGACAACCGTTCAGGGTCATCCTCGACAGTCACGATCTGTCCCGCGGCGTTGACTGCAATTCCTTCCGTATCCGCAAACCCACCTTCCAATTCGAAAGGCGCTCCCAGGGGTGATCCATCCTTGGTGACACGTTGAAGACTGCCGAGACCATCACCCAGCAACAAGTGATCCCCTTCAACAGCAATTGCTTTGATCCGAAAAAGATCGCTGGATATTCGGCGCAACTCATCCCCTTGCAATGTAACGAGAATTGCTTCGGACCCCTCGTTGGCAATCCACAAGCCACAAAACGTTGGATCGTAGTCAAGGCTTGCGGGTTGGTTGAGCTCGTAGCGCCCAGTTTCGCGAAGCTCCAATGCCGTGGCCGGAGAAGCCCCAGCGCAGATCAGTAAGGCTATGGTTCTTGCAAACACTCAGGATGCTCCCGGAAAGGTATGTTGTTTTGAATACATATACCTGACTATTGCGCCCCTTCGGTGAGAAAGAACAGTTCAATGGGCTGAGCAAGGCCACGTATTTCGTGATCCCCACAGCTAACGAACATGTTCGGTGCAGCACTTGCAACGGCTGACGTCGCCAACACTCTCCGACCAATTGATTTTGTTAAGTTTTCAATTCGGCTTGCGACGTTCACCGCACCGCCCAAAACTGTAAAATCAAGCCTGCCGGGGCTGCCGATGTTACCGTAGCTGACCTGCCCAACGTTGATCCCAATTCCAATGTCCAAGGGCGGTTTTTGGAACTCGTCTCGTCTAGTGTTGAGAGCTTTCAAACCACTCAGCACACTCTGCGCTGCAAGAGCCGCCATTCTGCAACGGTCGGCATGGTTTTTTTGAGCTTCAATAGTGAAGATCGACAGGATGCCATCACCCATGAACTTGAGGACGTCTCCACCGTTGTCTTCTACGGCTTTGACCACCAGATCAAAATAGTCGCTGAGCGTGTCGAAGACTTCTTCTTCCGAAGAGGTTTCGGAAAGTGCCGTAAAGCCTCGCAGATCAGAGAACATAACCACGGCATCCAGAGTTGTTCGCTCACCGCGCTTGATGTTGCCGCTCCAGACTGCCTCGGAAGGCCCATCTCCTAAATAGGTTCGAAGTAGACCTTTAGACGATTTTCGCATCGTCACAGGTTCCAGAGCGGAAGAAAGGGCAGGTAAGACCGCTTCAATCAGCCTTAGATGTTCCGGCGAGAATCCATCCAGCGCCTGTGTAACGAACGTACAACCATGCAGCGATCCATCACCGTAATAAAGCAAAGTAGCGTAGTAGTCGGTGCCGCCTTGCTCTGCAAATTCCAAATAGGATGAATGCTCTGTTTCTGAGTCCAGTTGCAGGAGACTTTTGTGAAGCGGCTTTCTATTCGCCAGAATATACTCGAATGAGCTCCCAACATAACCATCCGTCAACGTCGTCTCATGTGTGACATCGTAGCTGTCGGTGCCGTTGGGCGTCCAAACCACGCCCCAAGCAATAAGCAGTGGATTGGCAAAGCGCTGGCCAATGTTTGCTCGCCACAGCGGAACTCCGGCTTCGAGCAAGGAAGAACAAAACTGTGACACCACCTTTACGGGATCGCCGGAGCGACGACCTTCTGTAATCATCCATTCGGTTAGTCGAGTGACTTCTTCCATGTACCCAAGTTAGTCGCTTGCAAAGGATGAGCAAAGACTATTGGAATTGCATTGTCGCTTACATTTTTTGAGCCGCCTGATCTGATTGGTTCAACAGAAGATTGCAGCCCCTCGCTTGGGCGAACTTCAGTAGAATCCAATCTCGCTGACGTCTACGCGGGCCTCGTGATCGCGCCCGTAGGCTACAACTCCAAGTGAGGTGATTGCGTCCGCAACAGGAGCAGCGCGCAACATGGCACCTGAAGCCTTGAAGCCTGACAGAGGCAAATAAACTTCTGTCCATTCGTTAGAAGTTGCAAACTCGGCCTGATAGTATTGCCACGGAAGCACCGTACCACGTGTTCTGAGGTGAACGAAGTATTGCTCGCCGTTCCCCCGTACCAATAACCTGACGCCTGATACACCCTCATCTGGTCGATCAGACAACTTGCGTCGGAACTGGATGAAGCCCCCGTTGTTTTCTGTACTCACGGTTCCGGTCAGCCGCGCGAATGCGACATCACCTTCCGAACGAAACTGCACCTGCCCTGAAGAAACCCCTCCCATGACGGTGTCGGCAACGTAGTCCCAACGCGTCTCCGGAGACTTGGAGAAGTCTTCAGTCAGTTTTCCATCAGCCTGAGCCATTGTGCATCCGATGATAACAAGACCTGAAACAAGTCCAATGAAGTTGGCACGCATATTGTTCCTTCTCAGTTCAGTATCGCAATGGAAAGGTTCAGCGCCGTGGCAAATGCAACCCATGCAAAGTACAGCAGGAAAGACAGTGCGGAGACCCGATCTGAATTCCTAACCTGAGTGATGAACATGACGATGACAGCCAACAACGCGACAATGACCACAAGGGCAAACCACGGCAGTTGCAGTACGAAAAAGGTTGGGGACCATAAAAAGTTCAGACCCATCTGCGCCCACCACAGCTTCATGGCGGTCGAGCTTCGGTCTGTTTCGAACTGGCGCCAACCCGCCATGGCGATCAAGACATAAAGCACCGTCCAAACCGGCCCAAAAATCCAATTTGGTGGATTGAAAGCCGGTTTGGAGAGCTGCGCATACCATTCGCCGGGTGCGGTCAGTGTACCGATCAGAATGCCGCCTCCCAACATGAGCGCAAGGAATGTTATGCGGACCAACCAATTCGACATTGTGGGAAAGCTCTCAGCAGTCCTTGGTCGTCACGTTGACAAGTGCTTCGGAAGAGAAGGTCGCCGTGCTGGTCTTATCCGCATCAGTATACGACACCGTGGCGCCTTCGATCTCCGCCCCCGTTACGGTGATTTCGCGTTGCCCGATAGTGTCATCTACATCGATGGTAAAGGCGAGTTTGCCCCCGGCTGCGAGGGAGGCGATCTCAAGCTCTATGGTATCTTGTCCGTCCACGACCGCTGGAATTTGCCGCAGAGCATCCGCACCCTCAACGAATTCAAGCGGTTGGAAGACCTCTACCCCCGCACCCTTTTCGGTAACGTCGAAAATCAAACGTCCGGCAGATTGCGACAAGTCAATTTTGACGGTCGAGGCTTCTACTTCGCAAGCTCCGACATTTGTCAGAACAAAACGGTCTTTGGGTGCGCCTTCTATAAAGCGAATTTGTACACCAGCTTGAAGCGAGGTGGCTGTGAAAAGTCCAAGGGTCGCCGCAAGAATACTCTTAGGGAGCATATTTATCTCCTAACTAAAGGGTTCTTGATAGATACGCTTCGACGGGTTTCATGGATCAGACTTATACCCTTTGGCCATCGTGGTTTAGCCGACAGGGCCTTTCGAAGTTCCATGCACCGCTGTCAAAACGGTTAAGTCAAAACATGCCATTGTCATTCTCGCTGTTTGCTGGAACTTCCTGAAGGACGTCCCAGTGTTCGACAACTTTGCCATCAGCATCCAGGCGAAAAATATCTATCCCTGCGTACGCGAGACCATCGGGCCAGATTTGATGGCAATGCAGAATAACGTGGTCGTCTTCAGCAAAGGCACGTTTGATATCCACACGCTTACCCGGGTATTCGGCGGCCATGCGCTCGAAGTACTCGACAAAGGCTTGCTTGCCGTCGCCAACATGCGGGTTGTGCTGCGTATAGGTTTCCCCAACAAAGGTTGCGATGGCCTCGGCAGGTCGACACTCGTTGAACATCATTTCATAGAAAGCGATGACGTTTTTCTTGTTTGTTTTGAGGTCCGGCATACTGATCTCCAAATTGACGTTTGCGCCGCCCAAAAAATGTTGGTCCGCGTAATTCTTGGAAGCAACCTGGCAAAGATCTCGACCACTAATCGGCAAGAAGTAACGAGCTTGATTTTGCGTTGCGACTATTTCGCGGGTTAGCTACTTATTCGGTTTCTTCGAAGTCAATATGAATATGATTTCCATCAGGATCGGCCACATGGATTTGCACCATTCCAGCCCCCGGGACATCAGTTTTGCGATACTGGATCTGACACGAGATCAGTTTTTCTTCGAATGCTCTCAACCCTGTGGCTGAGAGCGCAAAATGCTCGAGCTTGAGCTTCACTTCGGAGCCGACATTAGGCGTTCCTTCGTGACCCACAAGGTGAACCACGGCGTAATCACCCGCATACAACCAAGCTCCGGGAAACGGAAAATCAGGGCGGGTCCCAAGTTTTAAACCCAAGACCTCTTCATACCAAGTAACCATCTCAGGCAACCTAGTCGTCACGATATTCACATGATCCAGCCGCTCAATTCTCATCTAAAAACCCTCAAGTACCAGCTTGCCTTTGGCCTTGCCGCTTTCAAGGATAGCATGCGCTTTCTTTAAGTTTGTAGCATTGATCCTACCAAGTGTATCGGTCGCTGTGGATCTGATCTTTCCGTCATCTATCAACCCGGCGACCTGATTCAGGATTTCGCTTTGACGGTTCATATCTCCAGTCCCAAAAAGCGACCGAGTGTACATGAACTCCCAATGCAATGAGATCGATTTGGGTTTGAACGGCGCGATGTCGAAGGTTTCAGGATCATCGATCAACCCAAAGCGACCTTGGGGTGTCATCACCTCTCCAGCTTGGGAAGCATAAAGCTGGGAATGGTTTGTCGAATAAATGAAATCCACGCTGTCGATACCGAGAGCGCCGAGTTGTGTGCCAAAAGGTTCCGCATGGTTGATGACATGGTGTGCGCCTAGCTCTCGAACCCAGTCTTGTGTCTCGGGTCGGGACGCCGTCGCTATCACTGTCAATTCAGTGAGAGCCCGTGCCAATTGAATGGTGATTGACCCGACACCGCCTGCGCCACCAATAACCAGCAACGTGTTGGTCCCGCCGGAAACGGCATCTTGAACTCGCAAGCGGTCGAACAGCATCTCAAAGGCAGTAAGTGTCGTTAGCGGCATCGCCGCAGCTGCTTTTGCAGGTATGGATTTTGGCGCTGACCCGACGATACGTTCATCTACCAGATGAAACTCAGCATTGGTCCCCGATCTGTTTATTGCCCCGGCGTACCAAACTGTATCTCCCGGACTGAAAGTCTCAACCGTTTCGCCAACTGCTTCGACGATCCCTACTGCGTCCCATCCCAGAATATCAGGTGCTGGACCTACAGGAGCACGTTTTTGACGAATTTTCGTATCGACTGGGTTCACTGACACGGCCTGCACCTTCACCAACAAGTCGTGCCCTTTCGGCGTCGGTTTGTCGGCCTCGAAGTCGATTAAGGCGTCCGCCCGATCAATCGACCCTGTCTCACGGTATCCCACGGCTTTCATAACGTGCTCCTTTGTCCGGTTCTCTATCAACCGATGACTGTCATCTCATTCAACGTGAATTCTGCAACGGCGCCCTCTGTTGCTTCAAGGTAAGCCGCAAGATGCTGAGCACCCATGTGGGTTTGCCAAAGCTCTCGGCTTTCCCAGTTTTCGTAGAACACGAAATGAGCCGGGTTATCGTTGTCCTGATGCAGGTCGTAGTTGATGCAACCCTTTTCGGCACGAGTTATGTCGATGAGTTTGATGAGCTCGGCCTTCACGAGGTCAATCTTGTCGGGGTTGGCTTTGATGTTGGCGACGATTGTCAGCTTGGCCATTGGAATAGGTCCCTTGTGTTCTTGAGAGATGCGCTAGATTTACGCCGCAGTTCTTTCGGGATAAACAGGACAAGATCGAACATATAATCCGGAAATTCCGTTTAATGTTATTAGACAATCTTCGCTTGTTTCTGACTATAGCCGAGAAAGGCAGTCTTGTGGCCGCGGCGCGGGAGACAGGGATGTCGAGCACGACAGTATCCGAGCGCCTCGCGGCCCTAGAAGCACACTACGGAGTAGTTTTATTTAACCGAACCACCCGTTCCATCAGCCTGACTGAAGAAGGTCGGGTACTAGCCGACGGTGCAAAAAGCGTACTCGGTGAGGTTGCGGACTTGGACACACTTGTTCGGCATGGTGCCGAAACTCTATCTGGTCCAATTCGCATAAGTGCGCCCATTGACTTGGGACGGAGTTTTGTTTCCGAGGTTATTGCCGAATTCACCGAAGAGAACCCAGCCGTCTCAATCGAACTGTCCCTCTCGGACGGTTATGTCGACCTCGTAGGCCAGGGTTTTGACCTCGCCGTTCGCTTCGGCAACATCACGGACAGCTCGCTCAGGTTGCGAAATCTAGGAAGCTACTTGCGCTTGGTATGTGCATCCCCAAGTTACCTGGCCTCATTCGGAACGCCCGAAAAACCAGAAGATCTGTTAAACCACAACTGCTTGGTCATGAGGTTTGGCGACATGATCGACAACGTTTGGGAGTTTGGATCAGGACCAAATGCCCAGCGGGTATCGGTAAAAGGAAACCGAATAGTCAATGATGGTTCACTCATCCGCGATTGGGCGATTGCAGGCCATGGGGTCGTACTGAAGTCCGAGCTGGATGTCGGCGACGATGTTCGATCTGGCAGACTTATTTCTGTCTTGCGCGACTTCCTCCCACCACCGAAACCTTTGCAAATGATGTTTCCGCCTAGCCGAGCCCAACCACGTCGCATAACGGCCTTAGCTGAGCATTTGCGTCGCAAATTTGGTGTGAGTTGAGGTCTTGCAGGAAGACACTAAATCGCCCCTGCTATTGGCTGTGCCGTACAAGACTGGCCTGGCTAATTGTGAAGCAATTGGTCAAACACGATCACCTAAGCTTTAGTGCAGCAGAACCTTCAGTAACGCCTTTTCCGACCGGGCTTTTGAATAGTCGAACACTTTTTAAGGCGAACTTTTCAAGAGGTAGCACAAACAAAGAGCCGCTAAGTTTGCTCAATGAATTTCAAAGTCGCGTGTGCTAGCTCTGTGCCAGCATCTTCTTGGATGAAATGCCCGGCTTTTGGTAGCACGGTATGGTTTCGACCGGCGGCTCCTGGGATCGACTTTTGGAACACTTTTTCTACTCCCGCCATGACCCTGTCATCTTCTCCAAAAACGGTCAGAAACGGAGTGTTGAGAGTCTTTAGGGTTTTCCATGCGGCTCGGTTGGCTTCTGAAGCTGGGTTGTCGGGTTTGTCGGGCACCAACATTGGAAACTGTCGAGCGCCTGCCAGATAGCGCGCATCCGGGAACGGTGCGTTGTAGGCTGCGACCTCTTCATCGGAAATCTTAGATGTTGTGCCGCCGAATACGATGCGTCCCGAATTAAATTCAGGCACAGACTGTGAATATTCCCGCCATGAAAGAAATGCGTTGCCCAAGGGCACGTCACCAGTAGGTAGGGCCGTGTTCGCCACAACCACACGAGAGAACCGCTCGGGCATACTCGCAACCAGCCGCAAGCCAATGAGTCCGCCCCAGTCCTGACAAACCAATGTGATGCCGGTCAAGTCAACTTTCCGCAACCACTCGGACATCCAGTCTACATGGCGTTGGTAGGTGTAGTCGGATCGCTCAGTGGGCTTGTCCGACCGGCCAAACCCAATCAAATCAGGAGCCAGAACTCGATGACCCGCATCTTTGAATAACGGAATCATGTGCCGATACAGGAAGCACCAGGTTGGCTCTCCATGCATCAACAATACTGGCGGTGCCTGCGCCGGTCCCTCGTCCAAATAGTGCAGTCGGAGAAGACCGCCCTCGGTATCATCCACATCAAGATAGTTCGGGCCAAAGTCGAAATCTGGCAACCCGTCAAACCGATGGTCAGGTGTTCTAAGGAACTTCATTGTGAACTCTCCAATATGCCGACGGTATTGGCCAAGCAACAGTGATCGATAAAACAAAGACGGTCCAGTACCAGCGTATGTCGACGTCAGGTTTGCATTTGTTCGCCGCCCTTCTTCACTTGCTCGCAGCGAAGGTCCATTTGTATAGATCTCGGATTTTCTGCTCCAACAAAAGGATTGGTCTCAAAGACCTCATCTTGCCAGTTCTTCTGAGCTGAAGCAGAGTTCATCAATACGGATCGCCAAGAAGCGCATCAGAAGAAGAGCGCAAGTCCGGTCATTGAGACAACCAAGAAAAGTAGAGTCATGATTCCACCTGAGCGAACGAAATCGACCACCCGGTAGCCTGCCGGGCCCATGATCAACGCGTTCACTTGGTGTGTTGGGATCAAAAATGAGTTGGACGTTGATATTGCCACCGTGAGAGCAAACACAGCCGGATTGCCACCCGCGGATACGGCAATAGAAACTGCTAGTGGCACCAGCAGGACAGTTGCGCCTACATTGGACATGACCAGCGTGAACGCCGTTGCCAAAACGGCGATCCCTGCTTGCAAAGACCAGATCGGCCACCCCTTCAGAAGGGCCAACACATGCGCTGCAATCCAATCCGCAGTGCCGGTGTTCTGAACCGCCTGACCTAGCGGGATCAGTGAAGCGAGTAGAAAAACAGTACTCCAACTTATCGACTCGTAGGCTTCGTCAATCGAGAGCACACGGCTCAACACCATCCCAATAGCGCCGATCAACAGGCACAATGACAAGCGCAGATCAGAGAATAGAATTAAGCTCAACGCTATTAGGAAGAAGGCGAGCGCCCATCCGACCTTGTGTGGCCGTAACTCTTCCTGGGGAAAATCCGAAGTTACGACGACAAAATCCCTGTCCGACTTAAGTCGTGTTAGACGGTCCCACTGCACGTGAACCACACACGTATCACCGGCCTGCAAAGGGACTTGCCCGATATGCGTGGCTGAATGATCCTCGGTTTCAACGTGGCTCAGTGTTTCTTCTCCGCGCTGAATGGCCAAAAGAGACAAACCATGTGTCTGACGGAGACGCAAATCAATCGGAGTCTGGCCGATCACTGAAGAACCGGGAGGAATAACAACCTCGGCCACCCCCGATTGGGTCGCGGCGAAATCATCCGCAAAGACATCTAGTTGGGGTAGGATCTCTAATCCGTAAGGCTCAGCAAACTGATGCTCAACCACCCGACGCAGGCCAAGCACTGCGAGCCGCGCAGGGGCTTCGATCTTGGTATCCGCCATCGGCGCGATGACCTTGTGGCCGCGATAGGATGTACCAAGAATGTACATGTTATGGGCGACCATTAGATCCGCGAGCGTTTGCCCGATGATTATTGAGCCTTCAGGAACACGTATCTCGAACATATCGGCCCTAAGCCCATAGGTATTTTCGACGTATGTTTGCATGGACCGAGCTGAGCTTGCGTCTTCTCCGCGCTCTCGCTGCGCTGGGAGGACCCAACGACCAAAGAGCACAAAGTAAAGCACCCCTGTCAGCACCAGCATCACACCGATAGGCGTAACTGAAAACAACCCAAATGTCTTCATTTGTTGGTCAGCCGGAAGGGATGAGTTTGCTGAAACAATCAGGTCATTCAACAGGATGAGGGGCGACGACCCGACTAATGTAATCGTACCACCCAGAATCGCGCAAAACCCCATGGGCATCAGCAACCTACTCATCGGGATTTCCGTACGTGCTGAGATACGGCTAACAACGGGTAGAAAGAGCGCAGCAGCTCCAACGTTCTGCATGAAAGAGCTGATGACACCAACCGTTGTTGATATGATTGGGATGATCCGGGCCTCTGTCGTGCCACCATTCTTGAGGATCAAGGCCGCAACCTTTGACATAAGTCCGGTCTTATCAAGCCCAGCCCCAATTACCATAACTGCGATGATTGACATCACAGCGTTCGAGGAAAAACCCTCAAAGAGCCTGGAGACATCGGCAAGATTACCTAGCCCCGGTAGATAGCTCAGTGCGCCAAGCAGCACCATTACAAGAATTGCTGCGACATCGATCCGTATAATCTCGGTAACAAAAAGTAAGACCGTAAAAGACAATAGACTCAATACGGCTATCATTTCGTACGTCAGTGCTGGTAATTCCATATTGTACTCCCAACCTAACGTTACCTGACTACCAGCAAATACGAAGAACCAACTCTTCGCGTCAGATAAGGCCAAAATCCATCAGGCCGACTCACGCGGCTCGTTTTCTCGGGCGTGGTATCTGCTGAAACCTGGATTTCTCCAACCCCAAGAGACGCTGATCACAAACTCATATGCCTCTCTTGAACATCGCAATGCGAAATGAACTTTCACCATGGCTAGAGTACAAACACATTAATTTTCGTGTCCTCATCATTCATATTCAGCCAATTCTAATTGCTAAGTCGGGAAGGCTTTGTGAAAGCCGCTACCAGGACAGGTGCCAAAACAAGCGCCGCCAAGACCCTAAAAATATGATGCACGCCGACGAACGCAACATCGCGACCAACGCTCACCGCTATGATTGACATCTCCGCCAAGCCTCCAGGTGAATAGGCTAAGACAAGTGCGACCGGGTCTGTCTCCAACACGTTCGCAACAGCCAATGCGCCTGAGAAGGCCACAGAAATCTGGAGAGCGACAACCATGGCCGCTGCACCTAGAGCTGCGATCAGAGCTTTGATGGGCACTCCTGAAAAGCGTGCACCAACATTAATGCCTATGAAGACCTGCACAAACGCAGTCACAGAAACCGGGATCTTGAATTCTGTCCATCCCAGCAAGTGAACGGCCGCGCTGAATATCATCGGCACTACCACAATTGGTGCCGGCAGCTTCACCCTGCCCCGTGCTAGCATTCCCACAACAATACATCCGATGATCCAAACCCAATCGGTGAACGTGATCGAAGCCAGCTGTGTTTGAGCTTCGGGGGGAATGACTTCGAAATCTGCAATCAGGTTGATTAGTAGTGGAATCAGCAAAATTGCTAAAGCAATGCGCAACGCATGAACGATAGCGACACGAGCCTGATCCGCACCCTTTTGCTCGGACAGCAACACCATTTCGGCAATGCCACCCGGCATTGCGCATAGAGAAGCTGTCAATGCATCAAAGCGCGAAATACGTCGTAAAAGGTAGAAACTAAGGACGTACATTATTCCAAGGGCTAACAGTAAAAAGGCCAGTGACACCCACCAAGCACCGAAAGAGGAAAGTAACTCGTACGTAAAGGATGCTCCTAACATCACACCTACAGTTGCTCTTACCAGGTCCAACATAGGGCCCGGTAGTTTGACAGGAAACTGCTTCAACGACCCGGCGATGGTCACCAACATTGACCCGATCATCCACCCCAGTGGAATGCCTGTGAGCGATACAAGCCAGCCAGCAATAGCTGCCGTGACTATGATAGCGCCATGCTGTGAGAATTTGGCAAAACTCGAAATCAGACCAATCGCTTCTTGCTGTGCAACACGCCGTCCGCATCGCCGTAAACCCAATCACCAGGATGGAATTTAACCCCACCGAAGGTCACCGGCTCCCCGATTGCGCCCCATCCACGTTTCGCGCTTTTGACGGGGCTGGTCGCTAAGGCGAATACCAGAGTGTCCATTTGATTGATTTCGGCACTGTCTCGAATTGCGGCATTCAGGACAAGACCAGCCCATCCATTTTGGATTGCAAGATCAGCCAACATATCGCCAAGAATTGCAATTCGCGTTGATGCTCCGCCGTCGACAACCAAAACGCGCCCCTCACCGGGTGATTCCAGTTGCGCCCTAAGTTCCGTGTTATCTTCGAAGCACTTCACTGTCTGTATTTGCGCCGCAAAGAACGGTTTTATCCCGAACTGCCGAAACGGCAGGTGGACGAGTGTAAGCTCTGACGCATGGTGATCGATAAGGTCAGCGGTTTTCATGATGGCTTAAATCCTTCCGAAAGTCTCTTTGAGTTCTGCGACTCTTTCAGCATCCAGTAGGCGGGTTGGCAGGCCGCGCAAAGCCACTAGCAGCTTGGCAGTCTCTTCCAGCTCCTCTGCTGCACAGACCGCTGAGAAGAGATCCTTTCCTGATACGACGGGGCCGTGATTGGCCAACAAAACCGCACCATATTTACCGCCCAGTTCGCGGATCAAATCACCGGATTTCGGATCACCTGGCTTGACGTATTGAACCAGTTTGACCTTGCCGACGCGCATCACCACGTATGGCGTAAGCGGTGGAATACAGTCATTGGGATCGGTGTCTTCCAAACACGACAGTGCGGTGGCCCAAGTCGAATGTAGATGCACCACTGCACCAGCTTGTGGCCTCGTCTCATAGAAGGCTTGATGCAGAAAAACTTCCTTGGTCGGCTTGTCTCCTGAAACGTGGTTTCCATCCAAATCAATCTTGGCAATACGCTCTGGGTCGATATCACCCAAGGTGGAATTGGTTGGCGTCATGAGGATTCCGTCATCAAGGCGTGCGGAGACATTGCCCGCTGTGCCGACGGAAAAGCCACGCGCAAACAGCGAAGCACACAGTCCCGACATCTGCTGCCGTAAAGCCAATTCTTCAGATCTCATTTGCCGACCTCCATCATTCTGAGGGCTTTAGCAAAAAAGTCCGGAGCGCCAAAGTTTCCAGATTTTAGGGCCAGCGCAATAGGTTCAGTTTTTCCAACGCTCAGGACTGGCACGCCCGGGTCGATCTCTGGCCCAATTGACATGGCCGGAGATCCCAGTGCCTCAGAGATGACCTTGGCAACAGCTCCCGACGTCTCTCCTCCTGCCACCGCAAGGCGCTTGTACCCAGCATCGACAAGTTCTCGTGCTGTATCTGCAAAGAGATTGTCCAGCTTTTCCGCCACAGCCTCCTGACCGAATTTGTGTTGGATCGCGCGCACCTTTTCCGGGCTTCCTGATGAGTACGCTAGAGGGGCCTCACCTGAATGCGTTTCAAAGAAATCCAGAAGCGTTTGCGTGGTCACTTCCCCGGACATGACACCCGGAACATCGATGGCTAACGTCGGATTGGATTCCGCATGAACATCGATCTGCCCACGGGTTGCACCTGAACATGACCCTGCAAGGATAGCAGCGGGCCCAGTGATACCTGCAAACACACTGCCACCTTTTTGGGACGAAGCTCTTCTGACGAAGTTTCTGGGTAGCCCCAGCGCTATCCCAGACCCCCCAGTAATGAGCTGGGCATCCTTCAGAGCCTCGCCCCAAGCCAGTAAATCCTCGTCCGAGATCGCATCACCGATTACAAAGCGTTCGTTTGCGTTCTGCAACGCTTCAGCAATCGCCTCTGGCCCTTGCTTCACGGTGTCAACTAGCACCGACCCAACCGCTTCTTCGGTCTGATGCTGCAACCACCGCCTGATGTTCGCATCCATCATCGGTGTAAGTGGGTGGTTTTCCATCCCGGACTCGTTCAACGGCTTGCCGAGCACAAAAAGATGGCCGTGATAGACGGTGCGACCCGTGGTTGGAAAGGCCGGGCAGAAAATCACCTTTTGCGCGCCCAGTTCTTGGGCCAGTGCTTCCGCAACGGGACCGATATTTCCCTCCATCGTGGAGTCAAAGGTCGAGCAGTACTTGAAGATGAACTGCTGGCATCCTTGATCTTTAAGCCACAGCAGGGCCCGCAGGCTTTCTGCAACAGCTTCTTTGACAGGTGCGGTGCGGCTCTTGAGTGAGATCACACCCGCTTCGATCTCCTCGTCGGCTGGGGTAGTTGGAATACCCGGAAACTGAGCCGTTCGTAACCCACCTTCCGGCTCAACGCCCTTAGCCAAGGTGTTCGCAATATCACTCGCACCGGTAAAATCGTCCGCTATGACACCGATTAACATTGAACCGCCCTCACTGATTGCCTTCGACGCGCCGTCGGATTTCGTGAATCGCCGCCTGTGGACTGGTCAAGACTGGAATCTGTACTGTCTTACGGACATCCTCAACGGCGTCAGACATCGAAAACTGGGCTAGAAGAATAACGTCAGCGTCGTCGATACTTGATGCGGTTTCCGCAATCAGGCGATTGTGTTTTTCATCATCACCCGCTTTCTTTGCAGCCAACGCACCAGAGCAATAGTATGACGTAATCTCCGCATTGCTGCCGCGCGCCCTAGCAGCATCCAGAAATTCCTCTTCCATACCTTCCGCAGCTGGAGGAAAAGTATAAATCATTGCGATGCGATCACCGTATGAGAAAGCCGCATCGAACATCGCTTCATTCGGCTTCATGACTGGGATGAGCGCCTCGAAATCTGCTCTTTCGATTGCGGCTCCGAATGCTGAGCACGTGAACAGTACACCATCTGCGTCAGCACCTTCCGCATACCGGCAAAGGTCTACGATGCGCCGGAAAAGATCGGCGGACAATTCGACTTGCTTAGACCTGTCTAAAGACAACCCCTCTTCTAGGATCGAAATGGTTTCTGCTTCCGGCCAGTGCTCGCGTGCCGCAACTTCGATTGGATCAATCGCAACGCGGGTTGCATGGATCAACGCTAATCTTGGTCGTCTCATAATTGCTCCAGCTCAAGACGGGTGACGCCGCAAGGAGCGACGCCACCAGTTGATGTGGGCACGCTTGCCCACCGGGAGATCCAATCACGCCGGGATCGTTTCCTTGGAGACCATTTCGGCCACAAGCGTCCCGAAGGTGTCGGTGTTTACGGTGCCACCAAGGTCACGGGTGCGCTTTGCAGGATCATCAATGACGGCATCAACTGCGTCCGCAATGGCTTGCCCAGCCTCCATAAGCTTCGGACTACCCTTCTGCTCGCCGAGCCAGATGAGCATCATAGCGGCGGAGAGAATAAGTGATGTCGGGTTCGCAACGTTTTGCCCCTGGATGTCCGGGGCAGAACCATGCTGTGCTTGTGCGCAGCATAAGCCCGTTTCAGCGTTTGCATTGATCGACCCAGCGAGCCCCAAAGACCCTGACAGTTCAGAGGCAAGGTCCGAGAGAATATCGCCGTAGAAGTTAGTCGCGACGATAACATCATATTCGTGCGGTTTTCGAACCAGCAGCGCTGCAAATGCGTCGACAATCAACTCTTCGGTTTCGACCTCAGGGTAGTCCTTCGCCACCTCGCGGAAACATTCCAGAAACAGGCCGTCGGTCATGAGAAATGAGTTGGCCTTGTGTATCGCGGCGACTTTCTTCTTCCGTTGCATGGCCAGTTTGAAAGCCTCTCTGCAAATCCGCATTGATCCGTGTCGCGTAATTTTGCGAACCGACAACGCCATGTCCGGATCGGGCATCATTTCTCCGACGCCCTTGTACATGTTGCGGTCAGGATAGAATCCCTCTGTCGCCTCACGCATGATCACAAGATCCATCCCAGGCGCTTTGTTCGGTAAAAAGTCACGGCTCCGGGCCGGCCGCACATTCGCATAAAGATCGAGGCCGATACGGAACCCGGCCGAAACGTTGCGACCACCTTCAACGACTGGCGGGTAGTCCATATGGGACTGCGTCCCTAAAATGACTCCATCGAACTCAGTTCGTGCACGTTCCAACACGTCGTCACGCAGAGTGATACCGTGGTTCCTGAGGCTGGTAAAACCGGACTCTTCTTCTTCAAACGTTAATCCCAGATCGTACTTCTTGTTGGCGGCCTCAACGACTTCCAAAGTCGCCGCCATGATCTCAGGTCCGATGCCATCGCAGGGCAATGTCATGATACGCATCTTTTGTCTCCTTGTTGGCCGAAGCCAGTCATTCTTGAAATCCGGTGGGTTTAATCCCCCACCGATGCCTCTTCGTCATGGCGCTGCGCATCCATGCGGTCCTTAACCCGACGGCCAACAAACATGGGCAAGACGAAACCGGCGATTGCGATAAGCCAGAGGACTATTGCGAGGGGACTTCCCACGAGCGCCAACCAATCCCCGTCCGAAATCGTCATTGCGCGGCGAAGGTTCACTTCCATCTGGTTGCCAAGAAGGATGCCCAGGATGACTGGCACCAGCGGCACGTCGAGCTTGCGTAGAAGCCAGCCTGCAAAGCCGAAACCAACCATGAGCATTACATCGAAGGTGGAGCCCGTTATCGAGTAAATCCCAACGAACGAGATCATGGCGACGACAGGCATCAGAATGCGCGTCGGCACCAGCAACACGCGCGTGAACAACCCGACCAACGGAACGTTCATCAAAAGCAGAATGATGTTGCCGATGAACAAGGCCGCGATCAGCCCCCAAACCACGTCCGGATTCTTTGTGAAGAGCAGTGGTCCCGGGGTAATGTTAAGTTGCAGCAAAACAGCCAGCAGAACGGCGGTCGTCCCCGAGCCCGGTACGCCCAACGAAAGCATCGGCACCAACGCGCCTCCAGCGGCCGCATTATTGCCTGCCTCCGGAGCTGCAACACCGCGTGGATCGCCCTTTCCAAAGGATTTCCCATCCCGGTCGACGCTTTGTTTCTCCAGTGAGTACGCAAGGAATGACCCCAACGATGCTCCGGCACCTGGCAAGACGCCTGAGAAGAAACCAAGACCAGTGCCGCGAGCGATTGAAGGCAAGCAACGCTTGATCATGCCAAAGTCTGGCAAGATGCGCCCAACTTTCGTCGCGCCAGCTGATCCAACGGCACCGCCACGGTGATGTTCGAGAAAAATCAACACTTCACTCAAGGCGAACAAGCCAACGATAGCGATCAAGAAGTCGATGCCATCGAAGAGGTGTATTTCACCAAAGGTGAAGCGCTGCGACCCTGTTTGGCTATCACTGCCAATCATCGCGATACCCAGCCCTAGTGCAGCTGCGAAAGCAGATTTGGCTTGGTTCGTAGAGGACACACCACCCAGTGTCGCAAATGCGACTGTAAAGAGGACAAAGTACTCAGCTGGTCCGAAAAGCAGCGCGATTTTGACCAACTGTGGCGCCAAAATCACCAGGCCAATTGTTGCGACAAATGCCCCAAAGAAAGATGCGATGCCACCTAAAGACAAGGCTTCGCCGGCCTGACCGTTCTTTGCCATCGGATATCCATCGAGGCACGTCATCATCGCGGGTTCATCGCCCGGGATGTTTAGCAAGATCGAACTAATTCGACCTCCGTACATGGCGCCGTAGTAGACACTTGTAAGAAGGATGAGAGATGGGATGGGCCCAAGCCCGAGCGAGAAGGCAATCGGAATGAGGATAGCAACCCCATTTGCCGGGCCCAAGCCAGGCAATGCTCCCATCAGAGTGCCGAGGAAGCATCCAACGACAGCCAGGAACAGATTTTGCGGTGACAACGCAACCGAGAATCCATCAACAAGAAGTGCAAGCGTTTCCATGGCTACCCCTCAGAACCCCAATGGTCCCTCGGCCAAAGCAAGGCCTAGGATTAGGTGAAAAACGACGTAGATACCGATGGCTGTCAGCAGGCCTACGACGAGCGACCAAAGCGGAGTGGTTCCCAGTCGCCAGGTTAGGTAGGCAGTTGCAAAGGTTGTCGCGATAACAAACCCAATCTCGGAAAGAGACCATGCGTACAGAAACATCACAGCAGTGGCGAACAATATCTCGGCAAAGTCGCGCAACCCTGGCCACTTAGGCTCTTCATCCGGGCGGATAATGAAGTAGAGCGACGTTAGGCCTAAAACGGTGCCCACGATGTAAGGAAAGGCGCGCGGACCTACGACATCGACCATGAAACTGTCTTTGATGATCGATGCGGCCCAAATATAGAATATCGCAAGGGCCAGCCCGAAACCGCCGAAGATGCGGTCACTCATAGTTTCCTCCCAGATTTCCGGAATTTATTTTAGGTGCCCAACCAGATGCGACCGGTTGGGCACGCATGACATTTATTGGATGATACCGATCTCTTTCGAGAGCTTGGTCACGTCCGCAATACTGCCCTCAACAAAGGTGTACATGTCGTCGCCAAAGTTGTTGAACGGCTCAATAGCAGCTGCTTCGAGCTCTGCCTGAAAGCCAGGATCCTCGGTCAGCGTAATGATCGCGTTCTTCCAGAACTCTTTAGCTTCGTCAGTTGCACCAGCCGGCATGTAAAGGCCGCGCCAGTTCGCGCCAACGACGTCGAAGCCTTCCTCCTTTGCAGTAGGAATATCCGGATAATTCTTCAGACGCTCAGGAGCCAGGATCGAGATTACCCGGATATCACCCGACTCCAGGAAGCCCAGCATCTCGGAGAAATCTCCAGACAGCGCCTCGACCGAACCAGAAAGCAGGCCGGTCATGGCTTCACCGCCACCATCGAACGATACATATTTCATCTGGGTAACATCTTCGAGGCCAGCTTCGCGGGCGACCAACATAGGCTTGATGTGGTCAAAACTGCCCACAGACGAACCACCCGCGATCCCAACTGATTTTGGATCAGCGACAATGTCCTCCATCATCTGAGACAGAGAGGTGTACTTGGAGTCTGCGGGAACAGCGATGGCTCCATATTCAGCTCCGAAAGTGGCAAGAAAGTGCACGTCATCCTGTTGGGCGCCTTCGTAAATGCCCTGCGCAATTCGAGCGCTGGTACTCATAGAAGCCGCAACGATAAGGTTGTTGTCTTCGTTGCGCTCTTTCGTGACATGCGCGAACGCAACTCCACCGCCCCCACCGCTCATATTGGTAACCTGCATCGAATCCTCGATGATCCCGAGATCGAAAAGATACTTTGCTGTTGTCCGACAGATGAAGTCCCATCCGCCACCGGGATTTGAGGGCGCAATGCATTGCGGGCTTTCAGCTTTGAATTCGGCGGACGCGCCAGTCACGCCGGCAACGGCTGCCGCAGCAGCAATGGCGCCGATGCGAGTAAGTTTCATGAACACGGGTAATCCTCCCCATTTTTCCAAGTGTTTTTCAGCGCGAATCCCGCACTGGCTATTTTGATTGCATATTGACGCGTAAAAAGCCAATCTTATTTTGCTTTTTTTAATCGAAAAAACCAAAATGATCGAACGAGCTATTTTCCGACACCTTTCAAGTATATGTTTTATTATGTGTTTTCGAAGGATTGACACTCACCTGAAAGAAAAGAACTTCGCTCAAATAGTCATAAAACCAATCCAATTTACGCAAACATCATCGTCTCAGCAGTGTAAAACTCGCCTGTCTTTGGCTTTTTACGTATAGAAAACCTAAAATTTGGCTGTATGTTAGCTGCCAGATGCAATCTACGTAGGTGAGAGCGGCAAAAGGAGTCAGGCGTACCCATGCGAGCCAGCGAATTGTCAAAGAAGATATCGAACCGTCTTTTGCATGATATCGTTGCGGGTACACTTGAAGGTGGCCAGCATATTAGCGCTCAGCAAGTCGCCGACAGGTATGGCGTATCCAGAACCCCAGTGCGCGAGGCGCTGATATCCTTAGAGGAAAAAAATGTTCTCATCCGCCTGGAAAACCGCGGGTACTTTGTGGCCGACAAGTTGCCTCCAGCCATCAAAGAAAACCTGGATACTGTCGACCCACGCGAGCTGGACGAATACCAACTGCTTGCAAACGATTGGCTAACAAATGAAATTCCAGAAGAAGTTACTGAGCAGTTCTTAAAGCAGAAGTACGGCTGGACTAAAGCTAAGGTCGGAGAACTGTTGATCCGCGCTTCTCGAGAAGGTTGGGCTGAACGCAAAGAAGGCTACGGCTGGCGGTTTCTTCCGGTTGCAAAAACACCCGAGGCATTTGATGAGATTTACAGGTTCAGAATGGCGATAGAACCAGCCGCTATGCTGGAGCCCTCGTTTGAACTCGATCACAAAGTCCTGGATGAACAGCGGCGCATTCAGCAGGGAATGCTTGATATGGATATGGACGCTGTTAATGGAGAAGCGCTGCTAGAAAGCGGGGCTTTGTTCCATGAGGAGCTCATCAAGTTGTCCGGAAACCCGTTCTTTCTCATGGCACTCCAACGCGTGAATAGAATGCGACGCCTCATGGAGTACCGAGCCGAGGTGAACCATCAACGATTGATAGAGCAATGTACTGAGCATCTTGAGATCCTTACACTCCTGGAATCCGGCAATACCGTGGATGCCTCCTACAGAATGCGACAGCATTTGAGTGGCGCACTTAAGCGTAAGTCTCCGCTGGCATGGAGTTGGGCCACGGACACTTCAACACCGAGGAAAGCACCATGAGCAATGGGGGCGACGGTCCAAACGGCCGCAAACGAGTCGCGCTTGTGGCGCATGATCAGATGAAAGACACAATGGTCGAGTGGGCAAAATCCCACAAAACCGCACTGAGCAAAATGGAGCTTTTTGGGACTGGCACGACCGGCGGGCGAATTGCGGATGAAGTCAGCCTTTCAATCACGCGTCTCAAAAGTGGTCCGTTGGGAGGCGACGCCCAAATCGGCGCTATGATTGCCGAAGGGAAGCTCAACACACTGATCTTTTTCATTGATCCACTGTCGGCGTTGCCACACGACGTCGACGTAAAATCGCTTCTTCGGCTGGCTACGCTGTACAACACTGTTCTGGCTATCAACGAAGCGACTGCGTCGAGGGTCATCAGCGAAAACTAATCCGAACAATGCGAAGCGATTGTCCGTTTAGGAACAATGACTGCGTTCAACTCAACGCGGTCATTCGCTGAACTTGGCGGGAGCAACCGCTATGCTGACTAAATGCAGATCACTCCCAATCGCCAGCAGACGAGCGCCACGTCTTAGCTTCCGCATCCCAAACACTGGCCGTGACGCAAGGCGTTGGGTTTATTCCGTCGCAATTGGATCCATGAATACCTGCGACGACAACGCGTTGACGCCCAAAATCAACGACCGTCCAGCCTTGGTTAAGCAAGGAGTGCACCTCTTCACTAACCCAAAAGTGCGACATGCATCCGCCAGTTCCGCAAAAAAGAGATGCGGCGCTTGAACACGCGAAACCAGACTCATTCAGAACCCAGTCGTGTTGAAGATCTCCGTCGAGATCGACCCTTTCAACCGCGCCCCAGGCTATGTCAAACTGACCGTTGTTGAACTCCGCGCATGCCTGCGCCGCCAGATCAACCTTTGCTCGCAAACCGGTTGGAAGTTGCGAAACGTCAGCCGCGACAACTGGTGAGGTCCAAACCAGGCCCGAACCAAGCAGGATCGCAGATACCAAACGTTTCAAGTAGCTTGCCAATTGGGAAGCCGGTTGGAAGGTGGCTTCAGTTGCATTGTTCATACCTGTAGTCCCCGTATTCCAGCCAGTTTGCCGAGCCTTCTTTAAAAATCAGAAATTCGGACCTGTCTTCCCCAAGCAGGGCGACGACAAATCCGGCCGGTGGCTCAGAGTTTCCGAAGTAGCTGTAGGCTGTCATGGCTCTGATCGACTCGCCGTTGACCGTTACTCTCGCGTCCCACTCCTCCTCTGGATTGTCCAAAGTTACGGGTTCGATCACGCGCTCTATCGCCCCGCCACCACAATAGACGATGCCTTCGGGCGCTTCGTAGGAGGCCCCCTGGTTAATATCTGACTCGCAGGCGGAACGAAGGGACCGGATTGCCGCGCTGGAACCCTTCAAGTCAAAGATTCCGTAGCTGACATCTTGATCAATCATCGACAAATTAACCGATGCATTGGCCGCAAGCTGGTCCAGCACAATACCATAGTCTTGCTGACTATTGAAACTGACCTCGACAGGAAAATTGTCGACGATCTGCAAAGCCGCGTTTTCTGCGCCAACTTGAAATGCCCCAACTTCGGTGGTGCCGTTCTTCAAAAATCGAATGGAAAGCCCCTGCTTCTCCACAATGTCCTGGCTGTCCTCATATCCAGCCGGTGCAAAGCGGATTTGGTTACACTGAAGTTCCAGCGTCATGTTTCCAGATTGAATAAATGCATTGGGATTGGGCCCGGAACTAAACGACCACTCCGCTGATGCTGTAGTCGCCATAACCACCATCAGCGTCCCAGTGGAAATCGTTTTGAAACTCATTTTTTCTCTCCATGGAGTTACGGTTCGCGCTGTCGTTCAGCAGAGATTCCAGCCAATTGCCCGGGCAGCCAGGTCAAGAAACAGGTTCGCCGTATTCGTTTGCGCCTTCTTGGGAAGGTCGCGTAAGCCACCAGATCATCAGGATGGACAGAACCAATTGAAGAATTGAGACAACAACAATACCGGTTACGCCCAGGACGGCCGCAGGTCCTCGCAAGGCATCGGGGTTTTCGGTCCCTTGCTCCAATACCGAGAAGAACGCCACCCCACCCAGCATAACAAAAAGCGTTGTAATGCTGAGCGCCATCGGCAGCAGCAAGTACCAGCCAGGTCGTCCTGTATCATGCAGCCGTCGCCAACCGGCGGCCAGCATAGGTATGAGAACAGCCAACTGGAAAACAGAGGACAGGACCCGAGATCCCTGGCCTGTTTCGGGGTTGGTCCCGAATATGATCGTATCCAGCACAGCTAAGGCAGCACTCACGAGAACCACAAACAAGAAGAACCACCAGTATTCTGAGCGTATAGCCCGACCGGAGAACTGGAAGTATTTCGAGAAACACGTTTTAACGGCTTCACCAAATCCCATCTTTTAATCCCTTCATTGTTTTTGTGCGGCCTCAAATCGCTTCGCCGCTCAGGGGAACACACTCGTAGCTCCCACTTACTTTTTTGTTTGAACGCAGAGGCCTATCGTACGAGAGCGTAGAGAAATTTACGCGCGGAAAAAATATTGATTTATGAATAAATAGATTCAAACATGCGAATTCGACACAACTTTATTTTACCTCCGTTGTTGTCGTTGCTGCTCGCTGTGCCGAGCCCTTCCGACTGCTGGAGCGAGTGCTGGCGGTCGGAAGGCACTTTACAATGATTGAGCGCTGGGAGGACGCGATGCTCAGACTTAACGTACTCGCCCTCTTTCCAGAGTTTGCTCTAGCATTTGCTAGTGACTTCATTCGGCCTTCACACGTTAATGTCGGCCCCGATAGTTAACGAAATATCGTCCCGCCGACCAAGCACACCGCAGCAAGTTTTGGGAAAGGTTGTCACAGGATCAAGGTATGTTCAATTGGCTGCACAGACGCGAGAGCTTCAAACAAGCGCATCCAATTTCACTAATTTCAAGGGAACCAGAGGGAGAAGAAAATGTCTAACAAGATGGTGATGATTGCAGGCACGACATGTTTCGCACTGCTTGCGGCCTGCGACGATACGAGTACATCAAGCGCGTCCGCCGAGCTCACGCCGGCTCAGCAGGCGTGTTTGCGAGATGTAGCCAACACGACGAACAATTCGCAAGTCGTGGTGCTCTCATCCGCGTTTAGCGAGGCGGGAACACAGGTTACAGTCGGCGTTGGCGAGGATCGTGCTCCTTGGAATTGCATTGCTTACAGTGATGGCGCGACAGCTGGTATCGAATTCCTGGGCGACGAAGGTGCATTGTGACCTATCTGCTGCGTAGCTGAAAACGGCTGCGCAGCACTGGCTTGATCTGCTGAGGCTCGACTTGGTTTGTAGAACCACCATCATCGTATTCGCGGTCATGTACCTGTTGGCGTTGGTTGCATTCTTGACGGGCACATTTGGCTGGTTGGGGCAGGAACGAGACCCTTTGTCCGGAGTGTTCCTGCTGCCGTTGGGACTACCTTGGGTACTTGTGGCGGACTTATTTTCGGATTCCGCCAAGCCGTGGTTCGCGGCGATTGCTCCGGCGCTCAACCTGTTAGCGCTGGTTTTGATTTGCAGATGGGCACGCAGATTGCGCCAGTAGTGGTGGCTGAACTCTTTCTCACCAAAAGGGAGGAAAACATGGGAAAAGTAATCTTGGGAATTGTGATCGGGCTCGTCCTCGGCGTGGTTGGGGCGATGACCTTGGGTGGCGGGGCCGCGGTGGGTGTCGGCGTTGCGACAGGCTTGTCCGCCGGTGTCTGCACCACATTGAAAGGAGCACAAGCTGAGAACCTTATCACCGCCGAGCAAGCGGATCAGATCCTCAACCGCGTAAATTCCGAAATGGCGTCACTGCAAGGAATTGAAACGACGGACGAGATCGTCGGCAGCGCGCAGGCATGCGATGAATTTCTGTCAAAGTTACGAGACGCGAAGTGAGGTTCCGCTTTGTACGGAACAAAACTCTAAGGATCAGCCAGCAAGGGACCATCTGATGAAATTCGCTGTACTCAAATTCCTCGCACCGATGTTCGCAATCGCAGGCACGGCTTCTTTTGCAATGTCTGAAGCAGACGACGCGTGTATCGATCATTTGCGACAGGTTGGAGGACCAGACGGTCAATCCGGTACGATTGAAAGCTCAGAGTTCTCAGAAGCGGGCACGCTCGTCATGCTACGAGACGCAGGCGGAACACTTTGGCGCTGCATCGCGTACAAGGATGGTAGCATCGGCGAGATGTCGGTTGTCGAAGCGATGGATGATGGCGGTGGAGCCATGGCAGGCGCCGACGGGTCTACTGGTAGCCAACGTGTCAAATTCGATGCTGGTTCCACCGGCGCCGAACTCGTTGGTGAACTCGCGCCCGGAGCGTCACAGCAATATGTTCTCGGGGCAAAAAACGAACAGTTTCTTTACGTCCGCGTTGCTCCGCGAAATGGCTCCTTAGACTACGTTATTCGTAACCCCGATGGTTCTGAACTGTTGGGATTAATGTCGGCGGACAAGGATTATCGAGGGCAGCTTTGGCAATCTGGTGATCATGTTGTGGAGGTTATCAATCGCAGCAACTCTTCCGTCGGCTACAACGTAATTTTCGGAATTGAATAGGTGATCGACCAGAAGCCCTTGAACACGTTCCCAAAACAGCCAGGAAAAAACACATGAGAACCAATGTCCTAATGGTGATCGGCGCGGTATGTATTTCTGCACTGGCAGCATGCGATGAGAGTGGCGGATCGGTGGATGCAAGTGCACCAACTGTGGGCAGTTCTAGCGATCTTTCGCCATTTGAAGGGGCAAGAGCGGGCCAAGCTGAAATGGGCATCCAAAGTCTCGGATTTGAACTCATCCGAAGCGAAGGGCTGACCTCGTACTGGTTTAACAAGGATACAGGTGCATGTGCTCAGATCACGACGTCTGAGGGAAGGTACTCAGATGTAGCTATGCTGCCATCAGGTGACTGCTGACAAATTTCCATCAATCCCAAATCCAAGAGAAGGAGCCCAAACTTGCAATTCGACTTGGCACACGCCGCGGTCATCGTTGTCGCCTTAATCATCACTAACCTGGCATTGAAATCGGCTGGCGTGATCAACGAAGAAAACAAGCACCAATGGAACTGGAAAGTTGTTCTAGCCTACTTCGTAGTCGTCGTTATCATCAATCTCGTGTGGCCTATTTAAAGTTTCACAGCGGAAAGCTATTTGCCGACTTGATATGGTTGTCATGAACTAGCCTTTCCGAGAGACTATCAGGTCGCAAGAGTTTGAGCATTAAAGGTTCAAGAATAGAAAGGATTTGGCATGCGGTTTTTGGCGTCCCTCATATTCATTGGTGTTCTCGCAACCGCTGCGAATTCTGACGTGACCAGTCGAAATGGCGGTCCAAGCAACAGTCAAATGCTTTCAAAGGGTGGTGACGGAGGCATTGATGGTGTCGCTTTCTTTCGCCCAGTCTTAAGCGGAGTGCTGTATCGATCCGGTTTCAAGGGCGGCGACAAGGATCGAACTGGCCTAAGTGAAGGTCAACGCGAAACTCTGTGCGGCGAAGGGTTTTCAACCGGGTTTTATGCCGACTTCGGCAAAAACACTGAATACGGTCGCACCAGCTGCGGAAACGGATCCTTTGACTATCAGAGCGCCAGATCCTCTCGACCCGATGCTGTCATGGCGTCCATACACGAGGTGATTAAAAACCCTGGAAAGGGCCCTGTTCTGGTGCACTGCATGTGGGGCGTTCATTCCTCAGGTGCATTGTCGGCGATGGCGCTCGTTCAGTTTTGCGGTTGGACAGAAGAAAGGGCCAAGGAATATTGGAATGATGCCCGAAACGGAGCCCCTTGTTCAGGCGGGTGCGACCAGTGGATTGACTCAAAATTTTCCAACTTCAGTGTCGACCCAAAATTGAAGATCTCCAACGAGCAACAGGCAGCGATTTGCCCCAAATGATATTGGGAGGACTATCCAAATGAAGTTCAATCTTCTGAGGTCACTTGCTTTCATTGCACCCACCGTCTTGTGGGCGAACGACGATGTTCTTGGTGAAGCCACGACATTTGAGAGTCCCAACGGCGTTACTGAACGCTGTATTCGGATCGAAAAAACTCCTACGGGCGAGTATAAGAAAAGCGATCTTGAGGAAGAAACAGCCTATTGCGAGATCGATTTCTATGCACCCGGTATCGCTATTTGCCCAAAAACCTGGAGCACCAGCCCAGGAATGGCCGTCTACGATATTTCGGAAGGGCCCTACGCGGGGAACCGTTCTGAGTTCGAGAGAAACGCTTGCAAAGAGGGGAAGGCGGCGAAAGATCTGGCCAAGGACAGGGTGGCCAAATTCAAATCCACCATGAACCAAAAGGGCACCAGCGGAACCTTTTCCACCTCGTCGCTGCTTTACTATCATTTCTCCAGATATTTCGACACGACTGTAAAAGTTCCAGTCGCTGTTTGGCGCAGCATGGACGCCCAGGCGCATTTTTCCGAGGTTGCCGAACCTGGCCTTGCGATTTCTGGTGGCTCTCATGGCGGGCGCATGAACCATGAAGGCTGGCGGGTCTTCGCAGCTGCGGATTCCGACCCAAATTCATACCAACCCACCGATGATCTGTTCACCTCGGATCGAACGCAAATTTACGGTGTACTGCTTGACAGTCCCGGGCATCGATACGGCTCGGAAATCAACGGCACCCGCAAATCTGGTTGGGGGAAAGGTCAGAACCGCGATTTTCAGGAAACCCCCGCTTTCCTGGCTTTGCGATCTTCAAAACCCTTGCTAGAGGCCATTGCAGAGGGCGTGAAAGAAGGCCGAAAAGACCGGATGATCAACAAGGATCTCGGTCCCGATGTCAGTGACCAACAGATGGCATTTTGGATGCAAGAACTGACCGAGATTGTTCTCCTCGACTTTATCTTTAGCCAGCAGGACCGCGTAGGAAACATAGACTTCACACCCTATTGGTATTGGGTCGAAGACGGAAAGCTGAAGCACAAGAAAGCCAAACACCATGAGCCAAACGATGGAGATATTCGCGCCGACGCATTATTGATCCGTCGCAGCAATCTAAACGACAACGATGCTGGTGGGCGGGTCGAGTATGCCAACTTCGCGAAATCCACTCAAATGCTGGAGAAAATGCGGCACTTCTCTCCAAGCACGTACCGGCGCTTGGTCGCTTTGAATAATGATCTTCAATCTCAAGGTCCCGTCTACGGCTGGTTGTCGCGAAGCCTTGGGTTGTCAGATAGGCAGATTGCACAGGTTGTAAAAAACACCGAGTTGGCAACGTCCATTCTCCAGGACAATTGTTCTAATGGTGATTTGATGTTCGACTTGGATCCTGTCGCATTCTTTTTGAGAAACAACACCGAGGTAGAGACAGTGGATTGTAATGACCCGTAGGCTTTCTACGCTTTTTGCGGCGTTCATTTGGACCGCTCTAATCGCCTGCAAAGCGGCGGCATTGGACGTCATCGTCATATCGGATCTGAATGGAAGCTATGGTTCGGTAAGATACGATGCCCGCGTCGACAGGGCGATTGAGCGCATAATCGAGATTGATCCAGATCTGGTTATTTCGACCGGAGATATGGTTGCGGGACAGCGCATTCCCAACTTGTCAGACAAACAAGTCAGGGAGATGTGGAATGCCTTTCACGAAGCCGTATCAGATCCTTTAGAGGCCGCCGGAATTCCATTTGCGGTCACGCCTGGGAACCATGATGCCTCTGCTTACCGAGGGTTCGAGCGTGAAAGAAAAATATATGCAGAGCAATGGACACCGAGAAAGCCAGACGTCGATTTCCTGATTTCGGATGACTACCCGTTCTTCTACGCATTTGAGATGCAGGGTGTAACATTTGCGTCTTTGGATGCAACAACCCTAGGGCCGCTATCCGGCGACCAGCAGGACCGGCTAAAGGAACTGGGTTCAGATGGAGACCCGATTGTCACTTTCAGTCACCTCCCACTTTGGCCCTTCGCGATCCAGCGCGAACGCGAAATCATCGGTGACCCAACACTTGAAAAAATTTACCTAGAAAGCGGTGTCGTTCTGCATCTGTCAGGCCACCATCATGCCTTCTACCCAGGCTGGAAAGACGGTGTGGCTTATGTTTCCCAAGCTTGTTTGGGAGGTGGCCCGCGACGGCTTATTGGTGACAATGCCAAATCACCTCACAGCTTCACTCATGTTACGTTCCAACCAAACGGAGAGTTTGGGATAGCAGTATATCGAGGGCCTGATTTCGAAAGGTCAGCAAACTTCAAGTCGCTCCCGAAAGAGATCAGATCCCCGAATGCGGTGTTGAAACGCTTAGACCTTGTGAAATGATTAGAGGTTGAGTTTCAGCTCAACTTTATCAGGGACCAGATCGTTTATCATCTCTTCGATTCGGGCTTCTGAAAGTCCACCCGAAGTGATGAAAAGCAAAGAGACGCGAGACTTTCCGGGGACGTGGTGTTTTCTGACCAGCTTCCAGCCAGCGTCTGCGGCCATGGCTTCAATGGCGCCGCTGACGTTCAATGAGTGCTCTTCGTCAGAACCCTTTAGTAAGATTTCCACACCTTTGTTTCGGCCACCCAACCAAATGAAACACCAACATACAACCGCCACCAGTGTGGCCATCAAGGGTAAGCCCAGCCCTACCGCCAGCCCAAGCACGGTGACTATAATCATTTCCACCGTGTCGACCGGGTCATCCATATTTGATCGGAACCTTAACAGAGCTCCTATTCCAAAAATCACGAACCCGATCATCGATCCGTGCTGTACGACCAGAAACCCAACCGCCATGCCAACAAGCGCGTATAGGAAGAACAGTCGCGGCATGACGATATCACTGACACTTCTGCGGGCTCTCCGCCTCACGGGGTGATAGACGATCAGTCCAGTCAGTATGACAGTTACGATGACGTCGAGAGTGAAGAAATACAGTTCCTGTTTGCCCCGAAACTGTAACCAACGTCGTTCGATAAGTATTTCCGACTCCGTAGTACCGGCCAACATGGTCGCGGGGTCGATTTGTGTTACCGCAGCGCCTGGCAACAGCACCATCAATAGCGCGGCCATGAGTGGGAAAGTCTTGTTCAACTTAACTTCCTTCCTGCTTGCTCTGGCAGATTGCGTTCCGCCATCTTGTCCAATTCAATCGCAACAGGCGCGATCAGGTAAAGAGATTACCGTGCATTCTCCGGACATCGCATCCGGACTGTGGTACGAACGCTGATACAGGGATGTGGTCCAAGCGCGAGAATATCCAATGTCAGAACACAAGCTGCTTCGGTCGAAAATTGGCTTTTCACGGCGCTTCCCCAAGCTTAGGACACTGGCTTCTTTTGCAAGCGCTACTATTGCATTTCTGGCTTGGATTGAGCTCGCCCACGCCGACAACCCCGGTTTGACTCTCATCGCCTCATTCAAGGTGGCAGATAAATCGGAAGGCTTCTCAGAGCCTTCCGGATTGTCTTTGTCCAACGCTGAAGGCTTCTTGTGGTCCGTAAGCGACGCTGAACCTGGACTGCACCTACTTGGAACCGACGGGGTATTAGGAAACTCTTTCAAGTTGCCAGCATTGGCAGGATCAGATTTGGAGGGCGTCGCATCACGAAAAGATGGGACTGTTTTAGTACTTCAGGAAACTGATCGATCAATTCTAGTCGTTCACCCGACTGACCCCATTCAACTAACTACAATCCCTCTCACATCTCTCAAAGGCTACTCGGATGCCGCTGAATTGCTCGTCGGTAACCCTTTGAACAAGGGACCTGAGGGCATCGCCGTCGACCCGGAATCCGGGCGGGTCTTCATTGGCATTGAGGGACAACCAAGGTTGTTAATGGTCGTATCACCAGAGCTAGATGAAATTGTTGAGATGATTCCTTTAGCCCGCGATTCAGGTTTTATCTCCGAGCGTGTAGATGATGATGAACTGGATTTGAGCGGCCTGGCATGGTCCCCGTCTTTACGTTCTCTTTGGATTGTAAGTGACAAAGGCCGTCAAATCTTCGTCTACAATCCAGAGTCCAAGTCCATAAAGTCTATCAGTTTGACGTTCACAGAAGATGGAAAACAAAAAGAAGTTAAACATCCCGAAGGGATCGCCCTCGATGAGACCAGAGGGCTTCTCTATATCCTGACAGACGATGCCAAGAAATCGCGGCTTTATGTTTTTAAGCAACCGGAATTGTGAGGACTGTCCTACTAGTTCTCTACTCTAACTTGTTGAAAAGCCGGGTTGTGTAATTGAGCGCCGTCGTATGTGCAGCGTATTAAGTAAATCTGCGTTCTGTTCCCTGTGTTTCTTAAAAACATCACCCATCAATACATTCGAGTAGCGTCAGGTTCACACATGCGAACCACATAATAACATTGGACTTCAACATGCTCAGTCACTTTAAGGTTGTCAAAAATGCGCGTATTCAGCTCAGTCGTTTTTGCGATCATTTGCACTTTTGTGGCCACTGCATCAGTTCCAAGAAGTAGCATTGCCCAAACCTGGGACATCGCATCCCAGCACTCGGTCAGCGGCGTAACGGTGTATGATGCGGATGAGCTGTTAACTTTTGCCGGTCAATTGGCCTTCAATCGGTCAGGGCGCATCACAGCGGTGGAGGTCGCATCAACGATCACTCAGATCTACCGAGAAGACGGTTACTTCTTGGCTGAGGCCTGGCCCGGTCCCGATGGGCAGAGCATAATTGTTGATGAAGGGCGCATTCAAACCATCGAAATTGAAGGCGTAGATACTCGCACGTTCCAAACACTAGAGAAGATTTTTCAGCCCCTCACCACCGCATATCCAATAACTCTCAAACGATTTGAGCGGGCGGTTATGCTAGCCGAGGACATACCCGATTTGGACGTGTCGACCGAACTTGATTACCCGGATCAGGCTGGTGCTCGGCTGAGAGTATTGGGAGAACCTCTGCGCAAACAAGCCGGTAGTGCGACACTAGACAACCCTCCGCGTGAGCTTGGGGAAGCGCTCAGTTTCTATGTCGTACAAGAGTTTTATTCGACACTGACCGTTGGGGATCTGCTGCGATTTGAGGGTTCAGGCAATTACAATTGGGACAAAGACAATGAACACTCTTTATGGGGCGCTCTTACCTATCGCACCCCGCTGAACAGTAATGGTCTGTACGGTGAGATCTTCTACGGGAACATAAACGCAAAACGTGACCTCTCAGGAAATTTTGCGAGAACAGATATTGACGGCGAGAACTTCACCGTCGCGATGGGTTACCCCGTAATCCGAGATGTAGCCCGATATGGTTACTTTCTGCTGGATTATCGCCTTTCAAAAGCGGACTCAGTCAGTGGTGGCGTTCCACTATCCAGTGACGCGAGTGTCGTTGGCCTTACTTATCTTTACGGGCAAAACTATCCAAAGGGACAAGCTCTGGAAGCGGGGCTAACCCTATCTTTTGGCGATAATGACAATGAAACGACAGACGCGAATTTTGACGACGGGGACTCTTCGTTCTGGCATCTACGGGGCGGCATCGGATACGAAAGCCCGCTAACAGGTTTGGCGCCCAACACAGCTTGGCGCACCGAGATCTGGGGGCAGTACACAACAGACCGGCTACCCTCTGTCGAAGAGTATTTCCTTGGTGATCGCTATGCTTTGCGCGGATATCGTTTTGACGAAGTGGATGGTGATTCCGGGATTTCCGCGATTTTCGAAGTGTCTCATTCCTACTTCCCCAGATCCCAGAGCATACATCGCTTAACGCCCTTTGCCTTTTTCGACGTGGGTTACATCTCGAACAATGACCCTGCGAGTTTTGAAGTTGACAATGCTACACTGGCATCGACAGGTCTGGGATTGGACATTGAGTTTAAGCAAAACCTATTCCTATCCGGATACGTCGGTGTCCCTTTGAGAGACGGCCCTTTGACCGACTCTGGCGATCCTGGCGCTTATCTTGCTCTGACAACAAGTTGGTGAGGATGTTATGAAACTGAACCGCATTGCTGTACTTACCGCAACTTGTCTAATTGCAGAACTGGCCGCTACTCAGGTCTTTGCCCGCGGAAATCACTACGGGTGGTGCCGAGGCGTAGGGAACCCACACCAGTCGAGCCAAGGATGCGGGCAGGCTGGTGGGCAAGGAGCAGGTAATCAAGTTACTGGCCCAACTCAGCCGGTGGCAAATCAGTTGCCGCCTAAGGGAACGCAGCAAACGCCCACGTCCGTTACTGTTCCAGTCCTTGCGCCGGGCGCGGTCCCGAACGCAATTCCCAATCAGGTTCCTATTGCGACACCAATAGCGGTTCCTGGTCAGGTTCCCACGCCGGTAGTAGCGCCAACTCTAGCTCCGCCTTTGGCACCAAACGCGACACCAAACCGGGTTCCGACAGCCGTTCCCAATCAGGTTCCACCATTGGCTACCGGTCCTACCGCGGTGCCGTCGCAAGTTCCGACTGCAACTCCCAATCAAGTTCCGGTCGCTACCCCTGGCCAGGTTCCGCCTCAACCCACCGGCCCAACAGCGGTGCCGCCACTTGTGCCCACCGCAACACCAAACCAAATACCAGTCGCAGTTCCTGGTCAGGTCCCACCTCAGCCCACTGGACAAACTGCTGTGCCACCGCTCGTCCCGACTGCAACACCAAACCAGATTCCGGTCGCAGTGCCCGGCCGTGTTCCGCAACCCAGCGGTACTACGGCGACACCACCGCTTGTCCCAACCGCAACCCCCAATCAGGTTCCCACGGCGGTTCCTGGCCAGGTTCCACAGTTGACACCAAAACCGACGGCAACTCACGTGGCCGTCCCAGGACATCCGAAACCTCAGGGCGTCGTGACAATCATGCGCCCCAAGCCGAGGCCGACAACCGGTACTGTCCAGCAACCTGGCACAACACAAGTGACCCACCATGTAACCCACCAAAGTAATGCGAAGAAACACGATCACGTCGCAGCAACACCTGGACGACATGACCCGCACGACCTACCGAGATTCCGCGACGCGGCAGCCAAGGAAGACTGGGAATGCGTAGCCAGCGGATTTGGACAGCGCCGATATGATGCTGGACGAGGCGTGTTGCTGAACAACGGAGCGTTGCGGCACCTCGGAAACGTGGACGCAATGGCACGGGATGTACCTGCTCGGCATCCAAAACACTCTGGCTGCATTATTTCGGTCAAACGAAAGCAGCAGTAGCGCCAGGCACATCTTGAAGCCTTAGAGGAATTCTTCCGAGTGGGAAGCTGGTTTCCAACCAAGGTTAAGTTGACGAATAGACATCAACCGAAGGTGTCATCTCTCAGAAGGTTAATGAGGCATACAATATGCCTCTCTGAGTGCTGTTTGGGCATCCGGCTCGGATCATCGGATGCCCCAAAAACCGACTAGGAATTTCGCAAAAAAGCGAAACCTCTACGAGAAGGAGTCCTCCATGAGTGCTAGATTGGTCCTTCTTCTTGCTGCCGTCGGCCTCATGCCAATCGCGTTATCATACGGTCTGATGCCAAGCAGTTCGATCCCAGTTTTGCTGGGATTTTCGGTGGAAGGAACGAACCAGACGCATGTCTTCCGTGCGATTATGGGACTTTACCTGGCAAACGCTTTGTTTTGGTTAGCGGCCGTGGTGAAACCAGATCTACAACGACCGGCGCTTTGGGTTCTTTTTTTGTTTATGTCGGGACTGGCCGTCGGACGCATACTAAGCATTCTTATCGATGGAGTTCCGAACGGGATACTTCTCTTTTATCTTGCGGCCGAGATAGCTTTTGCAGCTCTGGCGGCGGTTTGTCTAAAAAAAGTACAATGAAACAAGAAGTGATAAGGTGCTGAGGTTTTTCTTTGTTCTCTCGATGATTGCAACTTCATCAGTTTCGACATCCGCTCTGGCACAATCGTCATCTGCCCAGAGTGCGGTGGACGAAAACTTCTTAGTGCTTGAGACTGCCGTTGACGAAGCGGGAGCTACTCCAATCGCATCGATAGATCATTCGCGTCTGGCCAAAGCCGAAGACGTAGAAACGCCAGCGTCCCGTGTGCTCATTTTCTCTGATCCAGAGATAATCACGCCCATTCTGAAAGAGAACGTGCGAGCAGGTCTGGACCTTCCTTTTCGAGTTCTTTCCTTCGATCAGGATGGTCGCCCACAGATCGCCTACACAGACTCTCAGTTTCTCAAAGTGCGGCATGGTCTGAATGACACCCAAGCGTTAAATGCATTTGAGAGCAAGATGCTCGAAGTTCTAAACGACTTGGATGCAACACCAGCGCCAACCAGCGGATTGTTTGCCGACTATGGGGTCATCGAACTGCAAACTCTGCTCAGCGTACCAGAGGCAGTAGAACGTCTCAGGACAGCTGTGATGGGGCAGGACGATACTGTGTGGTTTGGGGAAATCGATTTTGCGACCGAAGCGTCCCAACTGGGGGTGGACCTGCCGGAGGCGGTACTTTTACTGTTCGGCGGACCAGCACCCGGTGGCGTAGCTATGGCGGGCTTTCCGGCAATTGGTTTGGATGCCTTTTGCCAAAAACTACTAGTTTACGCGAATGAAGAAGGCGGCTCCGTAGTGATTTTCAATGACATCGCTGCATTGGCGGAATTGCACTACGGTTCTTCAGCCGAACCTCATTACGGTTTGAACAAACGGCTTACCTCAACATTTCGCACTGCAATTGAGTAGCCGCTGGTTGGAAGTCACAATTTTTCTGAATTGCTATATTCCGTATTTAGCTGCCCATTCTGGGCTGGGTACAGACCATCGCTACACTTAACCCCTAACGGCAATTTGCGGGCAATGTTGCCCTGGGCGCGAGTATACAGTTTTCATTCCAAAACAACGCAGCACGGCCTTGACCATACTCAGTTGCACATTTAGTCAAAATTGATCTGCCCGCTGGGACGACCTGGCTAATTACCGGCGTATCTTCAGGACGACCTGGCAGATTAGAGGTCGAACATGACAACTAAAACCAAAAAAGCCAAGAAACTGATCGAGGGTAGACCTGCCCTGATCTTAATCGACATTCAAAAGAGCACGTTTATTGATGACAGCGAAGTGCGCTCCATTGACAACATGCCGGGTTACAAAGAGCGCATGATCGCTGCGCGCGATTTGGTTGACGCTGCGCATGACAACAATGTGCCCGTCATCTTCGTTCAAGAAGTCCATCGTCCCGATCAGATCGACTTCGGCAGGGAACTGGATGGTAACGAAGACATACACTGTCTCGAAGGTGATCCACGTACGGAAGTTGCAAAAGATGAGATGGGATATCGCAAAGGTGACTACATCGTCTCGAAGCGACGGGATTCTGCGTTTTTTGGAACCGATTTCGAAATCCTGCTGCGCGGTTTAAAGGTGGACACACTTTTGTTGTGCGGCGGGCTGACAGATGTTTGTGTGCACTACACATTTGTCGATGGCCACCAATCAGACTACTTCTGCCGCGTTGTAGAAGATTGCGTTGGCGGGTCATCTTTCCAAGCCCATGAAGCTGCTCTCAAAGCTATGGAGTATCTACAAACCGGCGCTGTTCAGAGCAGCGAAGCAGTGATCAATGCCATCTCGTCGCTCTAAGTTGCAATTGAACTGTTAGTACCAGTTGGGGTGCATAATTTTTAGGGCGCAGCTACGGGTGTTGTTTTTTGTCGCCAGAACGCCTTGGACTTGCCCATTTGATGCAGAAGGTATCGACACTTTCAGTGCTAACCTTTGAGTTTTCGATTATAGACCTTCAAAATCTGGATTGCATCGTAATCCAGCCCTTGGTCCGTATAATGCGAATATGACAAGAGACATTGAAGCTAACGCTCAGAAAATCGCTGATGCCCTGACCTCTGCCCAGCAGATATCTAAACTGTCTTCAGAGGCAGAACAGCTAACGCTGGACGACGCTTATTCGATTGCAAGTCGCGTCCGCGAGATTCTGGGCAAAGAAAGAGTCGGCCGAAAAGTCGGCTTCACGAACCGCACGATTTGGCCTGTTTACGGTGTGGATCAACCCATTTGGGGAGAGGTCCACGCAGATGGGCTGTTTTCGACTGATCAGCCGGTAAACTTGGCAAGTTATTCAGAACCGAGAATCGAGCCAGAAATCGTACTGGGCCTTAAACATGCACCAACAGCTGAAATGAACAATGAGCAGTTGGCAGGTTGCGTGGAATGGGTGGCCCCGGGATTTGAAATTGTTCAATCGATTTATCCCAACTGGAAATTCTCGGTCGAAGACTCAATCGCAGCACAAGGATTGCACGGCTGCCTTGTTCTTGGCGACAAAATCGCGGCTACGCATGATGTCTTGACCGGCTTAGCCGAAGTGCCACTAGCATTGTTCAAGGGCGCCGAGGCCATCGAGTCCGGCAAAGGTGAAAACGCGCTTGGAGGCCCAATTGAAGTCCTGGCTCATCTTGTGTCTCTACTCTCACAAGCCGACCAGCTTCAGGCAGGCGAGCTGGTTACAACCGGTACTTTGACAGACGCATGGCCAGTGTCTCCGGGTGAAGAATGGTCAGCTGGTTTTGGTGGCGTGATGGACACCGAGCTATCAGTACGATTTACATGAGGCCTTGGTAGAGTGGTGACGCCGACTGCACCAAAGAAAAGTTACTCTCAATAGCTGACCATGATGGTCTTCCACTGGTTTCATCAAATCTGGGACGCAATTTAACCAGGTCCGGTTTAGGCTCGGTGTCGTCGTTCGCTCAGTCGCGGCGAATGTCCGGAAAGCGGACATGCATCGCGACTGAGCGAATGACCGCGTGGAGCCCATACCTGTGTAGTTTGCCCTCCGCAGCGAATGTCAGCTTGTCCGAGCTGTTCTATGCTCGTTTGCTGCTTCCTCGTGCCGTTCCTCAAGAGCCTGACGAATGATCTGGTACGAAGATGACAAGAACAGGCTTGCCATGATCGCAGCAACTATTAGGTCAGGCCAACCTGTTGCCGTGCCCCAGACGCCCAACGCGGCAATCATCACAGCTACGTTACCGATGGCGTCGTTCCGCGAGCATAGCCAGACTGATCGCACGTTGGCGTCTCCATCCTTGTAGCTAACAAGCAAGAATACGCTCGCAAGGTTTGTTGCGAGAGCCAACGCGCCGATGATGCCCATAATTTCGGCCTCTGGAACGCCCACGTAAAAAACACGGTAGACGGTAGACCCAAACACCCACGCACCCATAAAAAAGAGGCTGATCCCCTTTGCCAAGGCGGCATTCGTTCGAGCGCGGATAGACGCGCCGATCACAGCGAGGGAAATGCCGTAGGTCAGTGCGTCACCAAGGAAGTCGAGCGCGTCGGCCTGAAGTGCCTGAGACTTCGCGTAGTGTCCCGCGGTCATCTCGACCACGAACATCGTCGCATTCAACGCGATGACGATCCAAAGCCGACGTTTGTATTCGTTCGACATTCCGTCGAATTTCACCTCGTTGCCGCAGCACCCTGCCATCTCAAAACCTCTTCAGAATCGCGTCAGATCCAATGTAGTGTCTCTAGTGACTAGAGGTTCAAGAGGTTTTTCACATGTTCTCGATTGGCGAGCTTTCGAAGCGGACGAAGGTCAAAGTGCCCACCATCCGCTATTACGAAGAAATGGGTCTACTGGCCGCACCGGAACGGACGGCAGGCAACCAGCGGCGCTACACAAATGAGGGTTTGGAGCGCCTGAGCTTTATACGGCACGCGCGTGATCTCGGCTTCTCCATCGAAGCAATTTCTTCTTTGATTGAGTTACAGAACCATCCGGATCGGTCGTGCGAAGCGGCCACCGAAATCGCAGAAGGTCAGTTGTCCGAAGTACGCGCAAAGATCAAACGCCTCAAAGCTCTCGAATATGAATTGAAGCGTATCGCACAGGGATGTGACGGACGGGGTGTGGCAGAAGACTGTTACGTCCTGGCTTCGCTTGCAGACCATGACCTTTGTGGTCGAGGCCAACTTTGGGCATGGTTTATGGTAAAGTCCTTGCATGTCCTGCGAGGGGGAGTACCATGATCGACGCTGAACAGCGATTGATAGACTACAACATCATTTTACCTGCGCCGCTAAAATTGCCTGTTGGTATGGTGTTGCCATTTCCGTGGATTAACGTTCGGGGCGACCGGGCGTTCGTATCTGGTCATGGACCACAAGAAACAGACGGCACTCCGGCCGGGCCATTTGGAGCAGTCGGAGAAAATGTGTCTGTGGAAGAGGGCTACGCCTCAGCACGCAAAGTCGGGCTTTCTATTCTCGGCAGTCTAAAGCGCGAACTTGGCAGTCTAAACCGAATAACGGGGTGGTGCCGAGTTCATGGGATGATCAATTGCAAATCTGGTTTCAGCGATACGCCTGCGGTTCTCAACGGTTTCACGGATTTGATCATTGACGTCTTTGGAGAAGAGATTGGCCGCCATTCACGTACGGCGGTCGGGGTGGCAGGTCTACCAATCAACTTCCCAATTGAAATCGAAGCAGAGGTTATTGTCTCAACGGCCTAGAATACACGTGGATCCGGAACGACATACTGGTCAAAAAGTAGCAGGAATGTCGCTTCGCCGGGCAGAAGTACTGTATGGAAGAAGGCATCTGGGTGAGCCAGAAAGGAGACTTCATGATTAATTTTATGCCTAAGTTTCTGATTGTAACGGCGCTTTGTACGATCCAATACTCTCAAGAAGCACTCGCGCAAAGTCACACCCACGACGCTGAAGTCACACCGTACGCCGGTCTGCAATCCCGGACCATCAAAAGCTTATCAGAGACCGATTTAGAAGAGCTGCGGCGCGGCGGAGGTTGGGGTTTTGCTTTACCTGCGGAGCTGAATGGCAAACCAGGCCCAGCACACTTGCTCGAATTGCAAGATGAACTTGGACTTTCGAAGGATCAGGTGGAAAGAATTGAAGCGATCTATTCAGAAATGCGCAAACAGGCAATCGTCGCAGGCGAGCGGTTTATTGAGGCCGAAGCGGCGTTAAGTGAAGCGTTTGCCGGTGACCAGCTTGACTTAGCCGAGCTAAACAAACTTGTTAAAGCGGCAGAAACGGCCAGGGCCGAATTGCGACTGATTCATCTGTCCCGGCACCTGCAAACAACGCCGCTGATGACCGCAGATCAAATCCAACAGTACAGCATTCTAAGAGGGTATGCGAACGACCCGTGTTTTAGTGTGCCTGAAGGCCACGACCCAGCCATGTGGAAAAAACACAACGGTTGCAGCTGAATCCTTCTGAAATCAGCGCAAACTAATTTTGGACATGGAGCTGGGAAATCTGATTGCCCTTCATCCAATCTCTCAGCTATGTCGAGCAAACACACTCGTCGTCCCATCCAGACCAACGAGCAAGGTTTCATAGGGCTCTCGTTCGTCTGAAAAATCCATGCCGGGTGATCCCATTGGCATGCCGGGAACTGTCAGGCCGAGGCCTTCAGGATGTTCGGACAAAAGTCGATAGATGTCTTCTGCCGGGACATGACCTTCGACAAAATAGTCCCCAACAATTGCAGTGTGGCAACTGGAAAGCACATCTGAGATTTTCATTTGTTCTTTAAGCGACCACAGCTGCTCCTGTTCCACGTCTAGCATATCGGCGCGAAATCCCGCGGAAATCAGGTGATCTACCCACGCGGCACAACAGCCGCAGGTTGGCGTCTTGTAGACATTGATGAGTGGGGCTTCTTGACCGACGGAAGGAGTGGCCAGCACTGCTGCTGTACCCGCTAGTAAAAATTCGCGTCGTTTCATTGGTCTCTTCTCCGCTTCCTCATGGGGCTAAAAAGATATTGTGCCAAGGACAAAGTTTTCAATGTTACCGGACCAAGCATCAAACGAGCAGTTTCGATACAAGGTCTGAGCCTCAATCCAAATAGCATTAGTCGCCAAATGTTTTGTGAGTTGCATCGCGTATGGTGCACGTTCACTCGAGCGTTCTGCAATGAACCTCGCGATCAACGTCGTGGTGAGGTCCATAGCAACCTTCTAAGCCGTGGCCATGCCAATTGCCTTGGTGGTGCCTGCCCGTGCACCCTGACAATGCAATCACTATGACCAAGAATGCCGCTCTTCGCGGGTGCTTGATCCAACAGTTCTGTTCCATGTGCAAACCAACCTAGTAGCAATCCGGCTACCTTTGCTTTGACGCAGGTCAACACCCCATTGCGGCAGCTTCCAAATAGCGGCAGTTAGTCTATCGTGAACAGCTCCTGTCTTTCAGCAACACCGCGCAATCTGTATTGCCCCAGGGAAACAAGACTTGGAATGGAGCCCACCAAGTCACCCGCCACCTTATCGGAAACCACAATGTTCTGATCAAGCGCGCTGCACATGCCTAAAATGCGCGAAGTTGTATTTACCGCTGGGCCGACCACTGTGAAATCCAAGCGAGACCTACCGCCAATATTGCCGTAAAGAACATCGCCTGCGTGCAACGAGAGAGTGAAGCCGGTCGTTGGCAAACCATCAGCTTGCCGCCGTTGGTTGAGTTCCTCAAAGGTATTTCGCAACTCCGCGGCCGCGTGAATTGCGACGCGGCGAGCGTCCGGAACTTGATTGATGTCGAAGATGGCAAGCATTCCATCTCCCATGAATTTCAGAACGTTACCGCCATTGCGTTCGACTACGTCAACAGCTTCCGCGAAGTAGTCGTTTAGCAATTCTATGATTGAGCCCCCCGGAAGCGCCTCTGACAATTTGGTAAATCCTTGCAGGTCAAAATACCAAATCACCGCTGAAATAGTTTCCGATGAACCTCGGGTGATGTCCCCGGAAAGAACGCGCCTACTGGCATCTTTGCCCAGATATGCGGCTGTAATGTCTTCAGCCATCAATCGGTTCGCCCCACATTTCAGCGTCAGGCAAAGTGGAGATATCAGTTGACGCAAACCATCAAGTTGCTCGCTTGTGAAGCCCCCGTTCGCGTCGGTTGTCAATGAGATTATGGCACCTTCATAGGCCTGCATTGGATCGACTGGCGTAGTATTGTCCTGAATAAGGAAAAACCGTTTAACAGCGAAGTAGTCAGTTGCACCGCGCTCACGAAGTTCGTCGAAGATCGGAAAGTTGAGCGCGGGTTCTTCGACTGTCAGATCTTGTCTGATCTCTTCAACGTTGTTTGCCAAAAGATAATAAATTGGGCTTAGAACGTATTCCTCAGGCGCATCCGTTCTTCGGACAAAGTTCTCTCGCTCATGACCGCCATCCCTGTGCCAGCGAAAAGCGACAGTCCCAATCTCGGGATGATGAGCGCGAACAGTGATGTTTGCTCTTTGAAGCGGAATTCCTGCCGAAACAAGACGGTTGCAAAATGCTTCAAGCCAGAGCTCCACAGGCGCATTCTCTAAGCCCTGTTGAACCAGCCAATCTGCTATGTCCTGGATGGCGGCAGTCAGTTCCCAGTTTTGGACTAAAGGAGCTGCCATGATGTCCTCTTAATGAGCTATCTGAACAATTGGCTCTTAGTCTAATTCACTTCAAGGACACATCAAATTCAATTCTCCCTCTGCGCTTGCAGCCCTAAGGTATATGCTGATCTTGTGGCGTATCGCACGCACGACACCCGGGCAATGGTCGCAATTCATCAGGAATTGCTGGCGATGTGAGCTGTAGCGCGTACCGCAAGACTTTTGCGACTGAGCTCTGCGGGGTATCTGTGTGATCTGTCGGCGTTGAGGCAACCGAAATACTCAATCTTGCCAATCCAAACGATACAAGACGTGGTGACCGCGTAGACCTTTCAGAAGTCTGGGTTCTATTTCAGAAAATGAGAAATCGGTTCGCCCTCCGACCATGGCACGCGTCGCATCTGAAACGAGTATCTCGCCTGCCGCACCAACGGTCGTAATGCGTGACGCTTTGTTAACCACAGTACCGAAAAAATCTCCACGAGATTGCACGACATCACCAGTGTGAATCCCAATCCGAACACCGAAAGATGGCTCCTCGGATACCGATGCAATGGCCTTCTGAATCTTGACAGCGGCCGTTAGCGCTTCCTTCGCGGACTGAAAGACGGACAACGTTCCGTCTCCAAGGGATTTCACGAACTGGCCATGATACTTTTCAATGATCGCCGCCAAGACTTGGAAGTGGTTTTCGATCAGCACCGACCAACGCTGATCGCCCAACGCCTCCGCCAACGTTGTGCTGCCCTCCACATCAGTGAAAAGTACCGAAGCCAAACCTTCGGTTTGGTTCAGCTCGGGTCCATCTTCGCGCGCAGCATCAACCAGTTTTTGGATGGCCAGCTGCTCTTTACCCACGAGTTCAATATTTGGAGTGGGCACTGAAGCGTGGCGATTGATGATCTTCCAGCCCGCTCCCTCCAGGACAAAAATTAGGACGGTGCGGTAAAAGACGGCTTCATCAAAGCCGACAAACTGAATCTTATGGACAAAAGACGACCATCCCGTTTCTCCGTTTTCGAAGGCTTCCGCTTCAATTTCTTCAAAAACGACGGGTGCCGGGATCTCCGCAAAAAATCCGCTAACCCCATCGCGAACTGCTTGCCCGCTCCAAAACTCACCTTCGCCTGTCCCAACGAACCTTAGTTCATCTGCTTTCGACAGAAAATCCTGCAACTCGTCAGTATTCTTCTTGGTTCTGAGTATTTCATACCAACGCCTCGAAACTGCCAGCAATTCAGGTGAGGAACGTATCATCACAAATGACTCGAGACGCTAAATGGATTGAAACTTGCAAGGTTTTGCAACCGGTATCTCCATTTTTCGAAATATGCAGGTCAATGCTGCCGCTGAGGTTTGGTCAGATCAAGACTTTTGTATTTCTCCAGAACGGAGCGCATAAGACGCAGATCAAAAGACGCACGTCGGTTCAGAGCGAACTATCGACGGAGTTTCTGAGTTCGAGTCCGGATCACAGGGTATCGAATCGTTTCGCTGTCGGAGAGCTACTCGACGCTGTACTGACCCGCAAAATAAGATGCATGAGTGTATCGGGCACACGCTAAGCTAGAAGGTTCCCAGAACTACGCGGTGAAACTCGAAGTGCAGCAAGCGCCGTCTTGACATGGCTATGCGAACTGGTTCAGCTTGCGGTCATGACGTACACACGCATCCACTGCCATCGAATATCGGCCTGAGGTAGATAACCCACGCGAAATCCGTGGGAGGCAGCATTGGTATGCGGGCGAGGCTTATATCCTTGTAATTGCTCCAGATTAGAGTGCACGTGTCGGTTCGATTCCGACGCCTCCTACCATCCTCAGGAGGTGTCCGACATGGCGGGCGACGTCACGAACGCAATTGATTTCAAAGACATCAAACAATCGGTCGAGGAGAGCCTCGGACGCACACCCGAAGGCTGGTCCGGCTTGCCAGATCTCGAGAGGGGTCTTCCATCTCAACAAGACCAAGTTCTGGAGAATGTGACTGATGGATGATGTCGAAAAGAGCTGGAAGGAATTCCGGGAAAAGGTCCGAGGTGTGATCGAGGACCATGGAGCGCCAGATGATCTCCGATCTTTTGACGTCTGGTACAGCGAGGAGATGCGGTTGGTGATGGCGCACAACTACCCAGCTCCGCACGTCTCTGACGTAACATGGTCGACCGAGGGTCTGCATGTCGAGTGTGATGACCTCGAAGTGGTCGACCGTATGATGACTGCTATGGCGGAGGTTTTACACGATCTCAATGAGGCGCGGGCCCGGAGGTCAGTGATGAGCAGTGTTGTCGACTGGAATGATATTCATGGAAGCGTCTTTAAGCAGCTTGGTGAGCATCGTGCCGGGTGGGCGGAGCAGCTTACGCTTGCACTTGAGAAAGTGAAGAGGTTGATCGACGAGCAGCCCGAGCTGTTTGGCGATGAACGCCCGTCCATCGTTCAGATCAAACAGAAATGGGGAGGCTTGCGCGTCTATGAGGGCCCGGGCTGCAACCAGGCTACGATTGAAGAGATTCAATGGCGTGTCGATCAGATTGAGCAAACTTGTGAAGGTTGTTCTAATTCTGCCCAACGCCAGAACATCCTTGGGTATGTGACGACACTTTGCAGCTGGTGCTACAACGATGCTCTGCGGCGGCGATTTGAGGGCGCCGAAGAATCCTGGCCCGACAGCCTGAGGCTGGACATTGTGGAAAACTATCCAGACCTCGTTTCTCGGGATTGCACATATCTTGTTCCTGCTGTCGGAAAGGGCTGGCTCGTCTTGATTTCGCAAGCACTCCACAAGCTTTCCTTCAGTCAGGATTTCAGGGCACTGGACCCTGGAACTATTCAGATTTCGGACATTAAGAAAGGCCAGGATGGCAAGATTTGCATCGGTTTCAATCGATACCACGATCTCATTCAGGAGTACGCTGTCTGGATGGAATTTCGATGCGGTGTGACGTGTGAAGAGTGTGGCCACGTTGGTGACATCGTTCGGACAGCCGACGGGTCTCAAGTACTCTGTTCTCACTGTTACTGTACTCGGGAGAAGTCTGATGGGTGATGACGACGACGTTGAGCTGGATGAACAAACCTTGCGTTTGCTTAGACTTCGGGAGGTTGAAATTGCGGCCGGTCGAGCAAAACTAACCAAGCCGATTACCTCGGATGAGATCCGGTCGCGAAAGGTGCCTGATCCGAAGGGTAAGCCAGATGAGTGACAAGACTACAGAAGAGGAAATCCCAATTTTCGTAGTCTGCGAGACTTTGGTGAACGGCAAACTTCGAGAGATTGAAGGAAAAGAGATCACTGTAAAACCAAACAAGATCTTAGTCTTGACGATCAGTGTCGAGGATGTTGAGCGATGACAGATGATTTTTCAGAAGACGAGATCTTCGGGCGCCCGTTACAGGATGTTCCTCTGGATGACTTGATCGCAGAGTTGCAAGCTCGTCGCAAAGAAGGTCCGGAGGTCTGGCTTGCATTGCGCAAAATGATTTTCGAGCAAATCGCCGATTTTGCACAGCGTCCGGCCGATGCGCCCAAATGGCGGGATGAATGGGTCAAAGAGAACACCTGGGATCTAGTGACTGACGACGATGATGTCGAGATCACTGATGGTAGCGGCAACGTGTTCGACGACCTCGGGATCGAAGACCCAAGGAAGAAGACTTAGTGATGGGGGCGGAGCATATCAGCTTGATCTTATCCGCCGTGATCATTGTCGCGTTGACGATCTACGTCAGACACATCGTCCACACTGCTGGAAAAGATCGCGAAGTCGATCCAGAGCGAGTTCAAAGGATAATGCGAGATCTGGACTACAGCCGCCTGGACCGAGTGATGAACCGGCGAAGGAAGAGGTAGCGGGATGTTGAAGATGGTTGTCTATGTTGGTGATCAAGAGGTCGCCCGAGCTGTGGCTGAGAACGCTTCAGATCTGGCTGACGTGTCTAATTACGATATCCGCATGAATGAGAGGGCATCTGAACAGCTCGGTGTTGAAGAACGAGGCCTTGGCGGCAGAATCGAAGACCACCCACGAAATCAAACTGTTTGGTCGCTTGTTCGCAAGATCGCAGACCTTTGGCTTGCAGGGACTGGTGCTGGTGAAGAAAGCGCTCAGGCAAAGCTGCTGCCGTTGATCCGTGAGTCCATTCGCGAACCAGACGAGAGGATCGAAAAGGCATCGAACCAGAATGACGATTGGAATGCTGTGATCAAACAGATTTCTGATGACGAGCCGTATTCCCTGGGCTTCTACGCTGACAAATTTGAGTCGTGGACAGCGGACGAGATTGAAGCTCTTCGATGTGATGTGGTTGAAACAGCTACAGAGGAGGAACTACTGGCCGAGATCGAACGCCGGCGAAGAGCTGGTCTACTGCCCAAGGGGACCTCGAATGATGGCTTCTCAGATCTGGTTGATGATCTCTGGGGCAAACTCGATACAGACCCAGACCGCTAGTACAGTTACCTGCCGCCATTACCCAATATTTTACATACGAAGTCTTATATGGCGACTGTCGTTGTAGTAGTGCGCGCTTCTTCTAAGCGCCTCTCCTGCTAGGAACCAAAGCGCCCCGGACAAGCATTTCGCCAACACTGCTCTGCGGAACCATGTACTACCAGTCTCTACGATGAGCATGGTTGACCGCAACCAGCCTGAAGCAGGCATTCACAATCACGCTTTTCAGTTTTGCACCAAGCCATTCACTAGGACATGCGCGACGTTCAGGAAATCATGTTGTCTGCTGTAAACGACTGAATTGGGCTCGGTGCCATCGTTGTCTGCTGTTAGCATGATTGGCCGCACGCAGCCCAAAGCCGACACTCGAAACTAGACTTTTCAACTCCCTAGTTGCGAACGAAGTGATCGTTGGCCGATTGCCGCTGTCGGCTAATTCTTAAGGCGTTCCCAAACCAAAATACCCCTTCCTTCCTTTCCCCCGAAGACGACCTCTTCCGCCGTCAATTCCAAGAGCTCGCCAATTGACGCCATGGTTAGCAATTTGTCCTGCCCAGCCCAAGATGCTTCGGTCGAAGCATGAACTCGGTGCCGAACGACTTCGCCTTCAGTTGACCAATCACCGCAGTACGAGAAGTAACTGGGGTAGTCACGTGAGGTGGTTCCCTCAACATGGGTGTCGGGGTTCCATAAGTGAGCCGACATGAACCCATCGCCCGCGTAGACGATGCGGCCTTGCGGGTTGTCGCCATAGGGTTGGAGAGTGGAGCCGTCGTCAAACTCCGCGACGAAACTCTTCAATACCCATGTCCCGATGATCGAAACGTTCGCGCTCATACTGACAAGGCTAACCCAGCAAATGGCTGCCCGGCAACGGCTGGTTGAACTTAGAACTGCCGCTACCTGCGGTCAGCATCATTGGCCGCTCGCAGCCCAATTTGGACCTTCGCAACCAACCTTATCGGTTTCGGGTATACCAATGGAGCTGACTTTTGCCCGGGACTACACCTGATACCAGTTTTCGACGTCTCGGACAACTTCCTGGACTGTGAAAGCAGCCTCTACCTCTGCGACAGCACGTTGCACTTCGTTTGGGCTTGCACTGAGTTCCAAGATGTTCGCATTCAGGTCATGGGCTGACCCGGCATCTGAATAAATCGTATCGACCGCAATTCTGACGGCGTTTCGGTGTTGCAGCAGGTGCTCAAAAAATCGGACATAGATCGCCTCCTCATACGGAGAATGGGTGTCAACCTTAGAGACTAAGCCCAATTCAACAGCCTTGGCGCATGTTAGGCGCCAGGCCAGTTCCATTGTCGGTGGAGGCGCATCTCTAGCCTCATCAGGATGTTTTGGGTTCGCAAACGTTGACCTTCGGATGGCTTCGAGATCGGCACGCAAGCTTTTTGTGGGAACAGGATAGATGAATGTGGTTTCCTCGGATGCTAAGGTTGGTTCAACCTGATCCGGCCGCACCTGGATGAACTCGGAAAACCTGTTTCCGATGATAGGGACTTCACCGACAATCATGTCTGTGGGGTCGGTATTCTCTACCAGCCATCGCGCCAGGGCTCTCCGCCCCCACAATCCAGCGGCCCTTCGTACCAACGGATGAGTTCCATCTGAAACATCTGGATAACTCGCGAGTATGTCTTCGGTCTGAAACACCGCGAGCCCCGTGTCCCAACGCATGATATGCACACGACGTCCCAAGGAGATCGCAATGGATATCTGCTGACGCAACAGGAACGACTTTCCAGATGCTGGTAGTCCGGTAAAGAAAACCATGCGACAACGACGTGCAGCGTCGGTCAAGTGTCTTCCAATCTCAGTGTCCGCGAAACTGTCGATAGAAATTGCGAATCTCCTAATTCGGTGCCGGCCACAGGTCTAAACGGCAATCGGGCTTTGCTGCCCAAAAACCGTTTCCAGAACGTGACCCTAAAAACTAACTTAGCAATACCAGGTGCAATATTGCTGACACGCGCTCCAATGCCGCCTGATCAGTCAGTTGCGAAGCAATAAAACAGGCCCGCCCCGCCAGAACGTGGCAGATGTTCCTCCCCGCAACCGCGCGAGCCGTGCGATGAGTTCCAGGACAACATGTTTCGAGCATCGTTGAGACCTACACGGTCATGGTGTCCGACAATCGCAGACCCGTCTTCACTATTCGAAGTCCAGTTGCTGCATGTCGTGTCACCACCTGCCGTCGAGAAATATCCAGCGGAATCGGAGCCGGTAAGAATGTCATGTTTGTTCGGCTGACTGCCACGCCCATTGACAGGGTTGCCGTTTTCGTCAAGCGCGGTCTGTAGATTGATATTCACACCGTCACTGTGCAGGTCTTCAACATTGTTGGCGATAAGCTCTCCATTGGCATTATACCAAGGACCCGACCCGATCCGGTCGCGTGCAGAAATGCCATTGGTGATTGTCATCGGGTCAGTGCTGCGATCAATGGACATTGAGGTGCTCAGATAGGCCGCAAAAGTTTTCGAAGAGCCGGCCGCGGAAGCAAGTGCATTGCAATGAGCATCGGCACCTTCGAGGCCTCCTAGATTGGCACCATCCCCCTTGCCTACACTAGTGATGAAGAACGACATCTCCTCACCTGCCGATTGCGCCTGTGCGGCCGTTGCGAAACCGCAGATTACGAGTGCAGCAACCCCATGAACAGTTGTTCTTTTGGTGAACTTCGACATGTTTGTCTCCCTTCTGCTGAGTAATCACTGATGCTAGTAGTATGCTCCGATTGGGTCCATGAAATAGCGCTCACGATTTGTAGAATTCAGCAGCGAAGCCTGCCAAACACGTGATTACTGAATATCGGCTGGCACAAACTTTGTGGCGGACTTTTGTTACCTCCGCAGCAACAAGAAAATTTGGTTCGTCCGACATTTTCGCCGCTGGGTCTGCGAGCGCCCGGTTTGAGGAGCACTCTTTCGCTGCGCTGGGATTGAACGCCTAAAACGCGGATACCTATGACTTATTGCACATACGCGTCTAAGATACGTCCATGGTCTCACCCTCAAAGCCAAAGAGTGGCCATGTTCGAGAAAGGAGCAACCGAAATGTTGTTTGCTGATGCGCTGGAGAAAGCTTCTTCGTATGCTGCTGCGTGGAGTTCCAACGATCCGGCACAGGTAGCAGCACATTTCGCAGAAGACGGGGCGGCTCGGCTCAATTCCGGCGCGGCGATACAAGGTCGGGAAGCAATTGCTTCGGATTACGCAGCCCCGTTCTTCCGCGATTTCCCTGGTTCTTCCGTGTTGCTGCATGATTTTCGTTTATCAGGGAACCACGCTCTCTTTACCGGTATGCTCGTCGGTCCCGGAAGGCGTGAAAATTCTCCTGTTCGCCTGTTGGGCTGGGAGGAGTGGACCCTCGACGACAATGGCTTGATACAGTTGTCGTTGGTTTGGTTCGACCGCGACGACCATGCCAGACAGGGCGGCGGTACTTTCTCATAGTGATATCGCCACGCAAAGCGGGCATTGTAGCATCTGAAAGGCGCGGCAAAGCTGATCCTTAGCAAACGAAAACTCGCGCCCGTATTCGGTCCAACTATACTGAATGCACTCGCAGCCAACTGTGGCAGGCGCAGTAGCTCCTGCCAAAATGCGTACCCAATTGCGATTGAAGAGAGACGGCAGGTGGGCTCTAATGGCATTCGTTGCCGAGGTGGTCACACAGTCTTCTGCATCTACTGCGTTAGGCGCCAATGTTTGGGTATACATTGTTCCTCGCAGGTGACGGGTTTTCCGACCCTTTCAAAGCGATACCCAGTAGCGTGGAAGCAAATGAGACCGCCGCGGCGGTCATTCAGCCCGATGGTCCAGGCAAATTCGGAATAATCCATTCCGTGGATCCGAACTGGTTCTCTGGACCGGGTAATCCGGTCGATTGGCAGCGGTGTAACGGTCGAATTCGGAATCGAAAAGGAAACGGACAGATCGGAAAGGCCCTCGAAACACAGGTTGACCTGGCAAACGGAAAAACTGAAATGCCCGTTGTCCTGCCTGATCCACTCCTCAATGTGATCAATGTCGAGTTTTAGCTCACTCACCCAGTCATCGTTGTCTGGGTCAGGCGAAATCAATTTTAAGGCATAAATGGAATTGTCGTGGAATTCATGACTGATGTCCTGAAACAGCCTCTGTCCGTTATCCATCGCAATCACTCGAATCCGAATTGTTGCTGACACGCTCGATTTCGGGGTTTCAGCCAGTTTAATATGTCACCATGCCAAAGGTAACGACAACAACGGAAGCTCTTGCAACTCAGATCATCGCTGCATTTGACGGCCTTGATCCACCTGCTGATGATGAACTTCTTCACCCCGAATGTATGGATGACGTGGATATTCTTGAATTCTACGGCGGGGTCAAATGGCATGAGATGACCGATCAAATGATCGTTTACGGGTACGCTGCCCCCACTGCCTTTAGCGCCAAGGCATTTCAGTACTACTTGCCCGCGTATCTGATTTGGACTCTGCGAAATTCAGACAGCCCGGAATATGCCAGTGAAAGCATTCTTCGGGCACTCGACCCCGGCACATCGAAAGAATTGCTGCACGAGTTCCGGAAGTCCAAGTTCAACCAATTGACGCCTGCACAGAAGGAGGTCGTGTTGAGGTTTCTGTACCATTTCAGCGACAACCCTAATCTTGGTGAATTTGCACAAGCCGCATTGATTAACTACTGGATAGAATAAGGCATGTGGTTACCGGTTTGATGATATCTACGTATTTGATGTGGCTCTTCGCAGCGCTTTTTGTCGTAACCGGTTTGCCGTTGGCATTGACTGAGGATGAGCAATGGCAACGGCTATGGGGGGGATCCAGTGCGCTGTCTCTTGGCCTTTTTGCTTTATCGATGGCAGCAGATGGTTTGCTTAGAGGCCAGATTAAATTTCACTTTTCGATTATCCGGCGCTCCAGCCAGCCGCGTTTGTTCTTCAGCGCTATAGCATTGGTGTTCGCAGCCGGCGCCGGAGTCATCATTGCTGTTGTTTGGGCGATTTTCTTTAAGGATTGGTAAGATTTGCCCAGCACGGTTTGACTTAAGAACCAATGGGCCAATTTAGACTGAACGAATACGACCGTTGCGATTTTGTTGGTTTGTCAATTTTCCCTGTTTTCGAACCAGTAGAACACCATACTACCCCACTCCATTGAGAAGGAAGTATTGTAGCCTACAGCATTGCACATTCAGCGGGTGCAGACGGAAAAGCCCTAAACCGATCACCCGAGTGGAGCACATGGATGACGGAAGGGTCGGCATAACCTCCGGATGTTTACAACAATCAAAACGGGCAAATTGGGCTCAGTGTTGCCGTTCTCCGCAGCAAGCATGATTGGCTGGTCCCAGCCCGAAGCGGACCTTCATCACCAAGCTTTGCAATGTCTGAGATGCGGGACGAAGCTGACTTTTCAGGTCCGGCTATGCGTTCCTTTCCTAGCAATAAATTTCGTAGGCTCTATCATGCTGGCTTTGCCCCACTGTCGAAGGAAACAACATGTTGCGTTCAATGCTAATCCCCGCAGTTCTCATTGCACCTCATTGTCTGACTGCTGCAGAGAAAGTGTCGGCAACGAACTTCTATGTCGTCAACCAAGAGCAAATTTCCGCGGGCGAGGACGTGTTCT
>NZ_JBQFQR010000025.1:0-61233 GCF_056536985.1 Ruegeria sp. CH8
CTGCGGTCAGCGTCGTTTTACCATGGTCAACGTGGCCAATCGTGCCGATGTTGACGTGCGGTTTTGTACGCTCAAACTTTTCCTTTGCCATGATGGCCTCCTTTGTCGGTAATGAAGGGAGCCCCGGACCGGAGCTCCCTCAAATCTTCGCTTATGCGTATTTCGCCTGAATCTCGTCCGAGATGTTCTGCGGAACCGGATCGTAGTGGTCGAACTGCATGGTGAACTGGGCACGGCCCGACGACATCGAACGCAGAGTGTTGATGTAGCCGAACATGTTGGCCAGCGGAACGAACGCGTCGATCGCGATGGCGTTACCGCGCGGCTCTTGTCCAGATACCTGGCCACGACGCGAGGTCAGGTCGCCGATAATACCGCCGGTGTATTCTTCCGGGGTGATCACTTCGACCTTCATGATCGGTTCCAGCAGTTTCGCGCCAGCTTTACGCATGCCTTCACGCATACACATCCGCGATGCGATTTCGAACGCCAGAACGCTCGAGTCAACGTCGTGGAACTTACCGTCCAGCAGGGCAACCTTGAAGTCGATCACAGGGAAGCCAGCCAGAGGGCCGCTGTCCATAACCGAGTTGATGCCTTTTTCAACACCGGGGATGTATTCCTTCGGAACGGCACCACCAACGATGCGGCTTTCGAACGAATAGCCTTCGCCTGCTTCGGTCGGCTGGATCTCCAGCTTGACTTCCGCGAATTGACCCGAACCACCCGACTGTTTCTTGTGGGTGTAGGTGTGCTCGACCGGCATCGAGATGGTTTCACGATAGGCCACCTGAGGTGCACCGATGTTCGCTTCAACCTTGAACTCGCGCTTCAGGCGGTCAACCAGGATGTCCAGGTGAAGTTCGCCCATGCCCTTCATGATAGTCTGACCCGATTCCAGGTCAGTTTCCACACGGAAGGACGGGTCTTCGGCGGCCAGACGGGCCAGACCCTGAGACATCTTCTCTTGGTCGCCTTTGGTTTTGGGCTCAACCGCGATCTCGATCACCGGATCGGGGAAGGTCATGGTTTCCAGAACCACCGGATCCTTTGCGTCACACAGGGTGTCACCGGTGGTGGTGTCTTTCAGACCCGCCAGCGCGATGATGTCGCCTGCAAACGCTTCTTCGATCTCTTCACGGTTGTTCGAGTGCATCATCATCATACGACCGATGCGCTCTCTCTTACCTTTGGTCGAGTTCAGGATCGAGTCACCCTTGTTCATGGTGCCCGAGTAGATCCGGGTGAAGGTCAGCGAGCCAACGAAGGGGTCGTTCATGATTTTGAACGCCAGACCCGAGAAGGCCATGTCGTCATCGGCACGACGTGCGATGTCACGAACTTCTTCCTCGTCGCCGGGCTTGAAGCCCATGTAATCAACAACGTCCAGCGGGCTGGGCAGATAGTCGATCACAGCGTTGAGCAGCGGCTGAACGCCTTTGTTCTTGAACGCCGAACCACCCAGAACCGGAACGAACGCGATTTCCAGAGTACCTTTACGCAGCAGGGCGCGCAGGGTCGGAACGTCGGGCTCATTGCCTTCCAGGTATTCCATCATCGCGTCGTCGTCCATTTCGACGGCCGCTTCGATCATCTTGCCGCGCCATTCGTCAGCCATGTCTTTCAGGCTGTCGCGGATCGGAGCTTTGATCCAGCTTGCGCCCAGATCTTCGCCCTGCCACAGCCACTCTTCCATGGTGACCAGGTCGATCAGGCCTTCCAGCTCGGACTCGGCGCCGATCGGAATACCAACCGGAACAGCGCGTGCGCCGGTGCGGTCTTCGATCATGTTGACGCAGTTGAAGAAGTCTGCGCCGATCTTGTCCATCTTGTTGACGAAAACCATACGCGGAACCTTGTAGCGGTCAGCCTGACGCCACACGGTTTCGGTTTGGGGTTCAACACCGGCGTTTGCGTCCAGAACGCAGACGGCACCGTCGAGAACCGCCAGCGAACGCTCAACTTCGATGGTGAAGTCAACGTGGCCGGGGGTGTCGATGATGTTCAGGCGGTGCTTCGGGGTTTCGGCAGTCTGACCGTCCTCGGTGCGCTCCCAGAAAGTGGTGGTCGCAGCCGAAGTGATGGTGATGCCGCGTTCCTGCTCCTGCTCCATCCAGTCCATGGTGGCTGCACCATCGTGCACCTCACCGATGTTGTGGGATTTACCAGTGTAATACAGGATACGCTCCGAGCAGGTGGTCTTACCTGCGTCGATGTGCGCCATGATACCGAAGTTACGGTACAGTTCGAGCGGATATTCGCGTGCCATTTGGATAAGCCTCTAGAATTACCAGCGGTAATGGCTGAAGGCTTTGTTTGCCTCGGCCATCTTGTGGGTGTCTTCGCGCTTCTTCACGGCGGTACCGCGGGACTGTACGGCGTCCAGCAGTTCACCGGCGAGGCGTTCTTCCATGGTGTTTTCGTTGCGGCCGCGCGCGGCGGTGATCAGCCAGCGGATGGCCAGTGCTTCGCGGCGCTCAGGGCGCACTTCGACCGGAACCTGATAGGTTGCACCACCAACCCGGCGCGAGCGAACCTCGACCGACGGTTTGATGTTGTCGAGCGCTTCGTGGAACACTTCGACAGGAGCGCGTTTGATCTTGTTCTCAACGCGGTCAAACGCGTTGTAAACGATGCGCTCTGCGACCGACTTCTTGCCGTCGATCATCAGGTTGTTCATGAATTTGGTCAGAACCTTGTCGCCAAATTTGGCGTCAGGCAGGACTTCGCGTTTTTCGGCGGCGTGACGACGTGACATATCAGCCTCTCCTTCTTACTTGGGACGCTTCGCGCCGTATTTCGAACGGCGTTGCTTACGGTCTTTGACGCCCTGAGTATCCAGAACACCGCGCAGGATGTGGTAACGCACACCGGGAAGGTCTTTTACACGGCCGCCACGGATCAGAACAACCGAGTGTTCCTGCAGGTTGTGGCTTTCACCGGGGATGTACGAGATGACCTCGAACCCGTTGGTCAGGCGCACCTTGGCAACCTTACGCATAGCCGAGTTCGGCTTTTTCGGTGTGGTGGTGTACACGCGGGTGCAGACGCCGCGTTTCTGCGGGCACTGCTCCAGGTGCATGGACTTCGAGCGTTTTACTTTGGGCTGCCGCGGCTTGCGGATCAGCTGTTGAATAGTTGGCATTCCGGTTTCTTCCCCGTTTTGCAACACACATGACATGCACGCGCATTGCGTGCGGTTAAACTTGCTGCACTCATGCGTCCACAAGCGCAAAATCCGCGAGCGTTCCCATTCCGAGGTGAACGTCGCGGTTGGTTATCAGAGGGCGCGAACTGCAAAATTGTCCGGGCCTTGACCAGTTCATTACTGGAATCGGTTGTGGGGCGGCCCCCGGCACCGAGATGACGCGCGTAATAGGGGGAGTCGGCCCGAGTGTCAACAGCAACCCCTAACCAGGAAGTCCGGCGACCCGACTACGCAGAGTTATCAGGGAGTAAGGTGGATTTCCAGTGCGGTAGCCGTTGCGGGGATCAAATCGCAACGGCATAGTCTGCTGACCACTTTGCTCCACGGATGAATCATGCAAGTCATCGGCATTTGCCGCTTTTCCTATCCCGCACTCGGGGGCTTTCAGGTCGAACATGATACGATCGAAGAACGGCGCGCCTACCTCTACAGCCCCACCCGGCTGGAAGAGCGGTTCCGTCTGTTCGAAACCACCACCCTGCCCTGTCTGAAAGAACAAACGGACGAAGATTTCCAGTTTTTGATCGTGATCGGAGACTGCCTGCCCAAACCCGCGTCTGACCGGTTGCACGACCTGACCGCCGGTATGAAACAGGCCCGGATCATCGCCCGCAGCCCCATGCGCCATCGGCCCGTGATGAAAGAGGTTCTGAACGCCGCCCGCGATAACCTTGACTCGCCCTGCATTCAATTCCGCCATGATGATGATGACGCTGTATCGGTTGACTTCGTCGAGCGCCTGCGCATCGCTGCAGATGAAGGCAAAACGCTGATGCGGAACAACAGGACCGTTGCCATTGACTACAACCAGGGATTTCTGGCCCGGTTCGGGCCGGACGGTATTCGGGCCGCGCAGGTTTTTCGCTCACTACTGGGTATCGGCTTTGCCATGCATGTGCGCGGCGGATGCGAGCAGACCATCATGAACTTTGCCCATCACCGCATTGGAAACTTCATGCCTGTGATCAGTTACCCGGATGCGCCGATGTGGGTGCGCTCGCTGAACCAGTTCAACGACTCGTATCATGCCCGCAATAGCAAGGCCGTGCTACTGCCCCTCACGCCCGAGCAGGAGGGGGAATTCATCGCACGTTTTGCCATCGATCAGGATGCCGTACGGCGGGCTCACTCTGCCGTATGAGTCTGTCGTTCGCGGAACAAGGTGAACAGCCCAGCCCCGACAACCAATGCCGCCCCCAGAAGTGTGATTGTGTCCGGCCAGTCTCCGAATACCAGCCAGCCTAGAGCCAGCGCCCAGATCAGGCTTGAATAGCGAAACGGCGCGACAAATCCGACGTCCCCGACCCGCATAACCATGACGCTGCACAGGTAACCAGTCAGCACGAAGACAGCGGCACAGGCGACCATCGCACCTGCGACGGGCGGAACCGGTTGCCAGCCCGAGGCTAACGAGACAAACCCGGCTGCAATCGTGATGGTAAACGAGGTCGCCAGCGTAACAGTCAGTGACGGCACGTGGATCGACATCCGCCGCGTGATGAGATCGCGGATCGTGACCGACACAACCGCTATCAGCGCGTAAGTGGCATAGATACTGAACCCCTCGGGGCCCGGGCGTACGATCAGGAGCATACCAAGGAACCCCAGCGCAATCGCTAGAACACGTCGCCATCCAATCTGTTCGCGAAAAAACAGCACAGCCCCCAGCGTCACAGTCAGCGGCAAGGCCTGCAACACCGCCGTCACATTAGCCAATGGCATGTGCAACAACGCAGTCAGAAAGAAATAAGTTGCCGACAGTTCCGCCAGACACCGGGCCGCTACAAGCCATTTGTCATGATGTGGAAAATTAAGGTGTAACGCACCCAGATGGCGTGCCAACACATACACCAGACCGGTGGCCAGCACACCGCGCATGGCCACCATCTGGAACAAGGGCATCTCTGCGCCGGCAGCCTTTATCAGCGCATCATTGATGGTAAAGGCCGCCATACTGCCCACCATCAGCAGCGCACCTTTTAGGTTTGGGGTCATAGTGGCGGCTTCCAAGGCTAACGGCATTTCACCTCATTGACAGAGCGCAAGACGGTCTTGTCAACCGCCCTTTCTGTTGGATGCTTCCAGCCGGAAAAACAACCAGCGTATGACCTAAACCCGACCACATCATACGCGCGGGGCTGAGCCGCTCGGGCACTAGAGAAGGTCGGCTATGCGGACGAAGCTGCCTTTAACTTGCTAAGACTGACTGGCGACCGCGCCGACAAATTCGGTCCACCGCTCGCGATCCACAAACCCATAGTGTCCTGCGCCCGACCACTCGTGCGCTGTGCAGTTGGGAAGCTCAGAGCAAAGGTGTCGAGGCATTGCCGGTGAGATAATGTCGTCCTCAGTACCATAAAACATCTCAACCGGTTGCTGAATCTCCTTCGGCGAAAATCCCCAATCCCAAAGTGCCATCGTCATTTCAAAAACACCTTCCTCGTGTTGTTGGTAACCAAGGCGAAAGTTATCTTCGAACAAGGCTTGCTGCTCTGGATTGCGGAGTATTGTTTTGGCTTCATTGGGCATTTGGTCAACGACAGACTCCACATAGGAAGGAATGTCTTTCAAAGCACTTTTAGCGCCCATACGCTCTGCCCAGCGGATCAGCAGGGTCAAATGGCGCAGTTTCGCGATGGTCTTCAGATCCTTCAATACGAGCATTTTGGTAACGCCGGGCTCATCAAATGGCGCCACAGGAGAAGCGAGCGCCACCTTGCGCACACGTTCGGGCATGTGAAAGGCCACTGCTAACGCGTGAGGGCCGCCGCCGGAATGGCCCGCGACGTTGAAGGTATCCAGGCCAAGATGGTCAGCCAGGTCCTCCATGTCCGCACCCCAATCAACCATCTTCCGATCCTTCTTAGGACTCGACCCTCCGACACCGGGCTGGTCCGCTGCAATCCATCGCACGCCAAGCGACGCGGTTAGGTTGTCGTCGGGTTGACGAATTACGTGAGAGTCGGAAAATCCATGGCTAAAAAAAACAGGTGTTCCGTTTGGGTCGCCGTAAGTGCTGAAAGCAAGCGTTCTACCATCCCTGAGAGTTATGTGTTCGGTCAAGCTGTTCTCCTAAAACGAAATAACATTAAGTCGCGAATTCATTGGACTGCTGGCATAGGCTTGATCCAGTGATACGAACTGTTCTCACCTTTTTAGGTACCATAACTATTGATCCGAATAATGAAACGCAGATGTCAGTTTGGGCTCAAAGCGGCCATTGGAGTTTGATATGGCGCCCGAAGCAAATCCCCTGCTGGCACTTTTTCACATAAGAAAAGGCCCCGCGTTTCCGCAGGGCCTTTCTTCATTCACGCCAACGTACTTACTCGCGGCTTTCCGGGGTTTCCACCAGAACGTCCAGCTCGTCGCCGACCATATCGTCGTCCATCATCGGCGCAGCCAGGGCAGCGGCCGCTTCGGCCTCTTCCCGGCGGGCTTCGATCACGACGTTGTCGCGCGACTGGGCAACCTGACGCACGGCCTGGGTTGCGCCGCCGGTACCGGCGGGGATCAAGCGACCGACGATGACGTTCTCTTTCAGGCCAACCAGCTTGTCTTTCTTGCCCTGAACCGAAGCTTCGGTCAGCACACGAGTGGTTTCCTGGAACGACGCCGCCGAGATGAACGAACGCGTCTGCAGCGAGGCTTTGGTGATCCCCAAGAGGATCGGCTCACCCTGTGCCGGACGACCACCGCGGGCGATGGTCTTCTCGTTGGCCGCGTCGAACTCTTGCTTGTCGACATGCTCGCCTTTCAGCAGGGTGGTGTCGCCTGAATCCAGGATCTCCCACTTCTGCAGCATCTGGCGCACGATGACCTCGATGTGCTTGTCGTTGATCTTCACGCCCTGCAGACGATAGACGTCCTGCACCTCGTCGATCATGTAATCCGCCAGCGCTTCGACACCCATAATGGACAGGATGTCATGCGGAGCCGGGTTACCGTCCATCAGGTATTCACCCTTCTGGATGAAGTCCCCTTCGGCGACCGGGATGTGCTTGCCCTTGGGCACCATGTACTCGATGGTCTCCATGGACTCGTCAGCCGGTTCAATGCTGATGCGGCGCTTGTTCTTGTAGTCGCGGCCAAAGCGCACGTAACCATCGGCTTCTGCGATGATCGCGTGATCTTTCGGACGACGGGCTTCGAACAGTTCGGCCACACGTGGCAGACCACCGGTGATGTCCTTGGTCTTAGCACCTTCACGCGGGATACGCGCAACAACGTCACCAGCTTCAACCTGCTGACCGTCTTCAACCGACAGGATCGCGTCTACCGACATCGGATAATGAACCGGGTTGCCCGCATCGTTGCGGACCGGCTCGCCATCTTCACCGACCAGAATGATCTCGGGCTTGAGGTCGCTGCCTTTGGGGGCGGCGCGCCAGTCGATCACGATCTTCTGGGTCATACCGGTTGCTTCGTCGGTCTCGTCGCGGACGGCAAGGCCCGAAACCAGGTCAACGTATTTCGCGGTACCGGCTTTTTCGGCGATGATCGGCAAGGTGTACGGGTCCCACTCGAACAGTTTGTCGCCACGGGCCACCTTGGTGCCGTCCTTGACAAACAGCTTGGAGCCGTAGCCCAGCTTGTGGCTGGCACGCTCTTCGCCATGCTCGTCCTTGATCACCAGCTTCATGTTCCGGCCCATGACGAGGCTTTCGCCTGCGGCATTGATCAGAATCTGCGGGTTCTCGAAGGATACGACACCTTCCTGGCTGGCTTCCTGGAACGACTGCTGACCACCTTGCGCAACACCACCGATGTGGAATGTACGCATGGTCAGCTGTGTACCGGGTTCACCGATCGACTGCGCGGCGATGATGCCGACAGCCTCACCTGTGTTCACCATGGTACCGCGCGCAAGGTCACGACCGTAGCAGGTTGCACAGACGCCTTCCTCGGACTCACAGGTCAGCGGCGAGCGGATGCGCATCGACTGAACACCGGCTTCGTCGATGGTGTCTGCCATACGTTCGTCGATCAGCTGACCCGCAGCCACGATCACTTCATCGGTGCCCGGACGCAGAACATCGTCAGCGGCGACACGGCCCAGCACACGTTCGGCCAGCGAGGCGACAACCTCGCCGTCATTCACGGCTGCTTCGGCGGTGATCGCACGCTCGGTGCCACAGTCGATCTCACGAACGATGCAGTCTTGTGCGACGTCCACCAGACGACGAGTCAGATAACCCGAGTTCGCCGTCTTCAGAGCGGTATCCGACAGACCCTTACGGGCACCGTGGGTCGAGTTGAAGTACTCGAGAACGGTCAGGCCTTCTTTAAAGTTCGAGATGATCGGCGTCTCGATGATGTCACCGTTCGGCTTGGCCATCAGGCCGCGCATACCGCCCAGCTGTTTCATCTGAGTGACCGAGCCACGCGCACCCGAGTGAGCCATCATGTAGACCGAGTTCGGTTCTTGTTCAGACCCGTCCGCTGCCCGGTCCGACGACGAGATCGTGCTCATCATCGCTTCGGTCACGCGGTCGTTACACTTCGACCAGGCATCGACAACTTTGTTGTACTTTTCGCCCTGAGTGATCAGGCCGTCCATGTACTGCTGTTCAAAGTCCTTAACCTGACCGCGGGTGTCATCAACGATGCCCCACTTGTCGTTCGGGATGACCATGTCGTCCTTGCCGAACGAGATGCCCGCCTTGAACGCTTCTTTGAAGCCCATCGACATGATCTGGTCACAGAAGATAACCGACTCTTTCTGACCGCAGTAACGGTAGACGGTGTCGATCACCTGCTGCACTTCTTTCTTCCGCAGCAGGCGGTTGACCAGCTCGAACGGCGCCTTGTTGTTCATCGGCAGCAACGCACCCAGACGCAGACGGCCCGGAGTGGTTTCATAACGCTTCTGAACTTCGTTGCCTTCGTCGTCGATCTGCGTGATCCGCGCGGTGATCTTGGTGTGCAGATGCACTTCACCGGCATCCAGCGCGTGCTGAACTTCTTCGATCGAACCAAAGACCTTGCCTTCGCCCGGCATGCCTTCGCGTTCCAGGGTCACATAGTACAGACCCAGGATCATATCCTGCGACGGAACGATGATCGGTGCGCCGTTTGCGGGCGACAGAACGTTGTTCGTCGACATCATCAGAACACGGGCTTCCAGCTGGGCCTCAAGGCTCAGCGGGACGTGAACAGCCATCTGGTCACCATCGAAGTCGGCGTTAAAGGCCGAACAGACCAGCGGGTGCAGCTGGATCGCCTTACCTTCGATCAGAACCGGCTCGAACGCCTGAATGCCAAGACGGTGCAGCGTCGGCGCACGGTTCAGCATGACAGGGTGTTCGCGGATCACCTCGTCGAGGATATCCCAAACTTCGGGACGCTCTTTCTCGACCAGTTTCTTCGCCTGTTTCACGGTCGAAGACAGACCCTTGGCTTCAAGGCGCGAGTAGATGAATGGCTTGAACAGTTCCAGCGCCATCTTCTTGGGCAGACCACACTGGTGCAACTTGAGTTCCGGACCGGTCACGATGACCGAGCGGCCCGAGAAGTCGACGCGCTTACCCAGAAGGTTCTGACGGAAGCGACCCTGCTTACCTTTCAGCATGTCCGACAGCGATTTCAGCGGACGCTTGTTGGCGCCGGTGATCACGCGGCCACGACGGCCGTTGTCAAACAGAGCATCCACGGATTCCTGCAGCATCCGCTTTTCGTTGCGGACGATGATGTCAGGTGCGCGCAGCTCGATCAGACGCTTCAGACGGTTGTTCCGGTTGATGACGCGGCGATACAGATCGTTCAGATCCGAAGTCGCGAAACGGCCACCATCCAGCGGAACCAGCGGACGCAGTTCCGGCGGAATGACCGGGATTACCGTCATCACCATCCATTCGGGACGGTTGCCCGACTCGAGGAAGGATTCGACAACCTTCAGGCGCTTGATGATCTTCTTGGGCTTCAGTTCGCCGGTCGCTTCGGCCAGATCAGCGCGCAGCTGCTCGGCTTCGGCTTCCAGATCGATCTGGGCCAGCATCTCACGAATGGCTTCGGCACCGATATTCGCTGTGAACGCGTCCATGCCATAGGCATCCTGCGCGTCCATGTACTCTTCTTCGGTCAGCATCTGGCCGTAGGTCAGGTCGGTCAGACCGGGCTCGATGACGACGTAGTTTTCAAAGTACAGAACGCGTTCCAGGTCGCGCAGCGTCATGTCCAGCATCAGACCGATGCGGGACGGCAGCGACTTCAGGAACCAGATGTGTGCAACAGGCGCGGCCAGTTCGATATGGCCCATACGCTCGCGACGGACTTTCTGCAATGTGACTTCCACACCGCATTTCTCGCAGACAACGCCGCGATACTTCATCCGCTTATATTTGCCGCACAGACATTCGTAATCTTTGATCGGGCCGAAGATACGCGCGCAGAACAGACCGTCGCGCTCGGGCTTGAACGTCCGGTAGTTGATGGTTTCGGGTTTCTTGATCTCGCCATAGGACCAAGACAGGATCCGCTCGGGCGACGCCAGCGAGACCTTGATCTCGTCGAATACCTTCGGAGGCGTCAGCGGATTGAACGGGTTGTTGGTGATTTCCTGGTTCATTTGTTACCTCAAATCTTGCGGAAGGGGGGACGGGAGAAAGGGCAGCGCCCTTATTCCTCAACCTCCGCATCCAGGAGTTCCATATTCAGGCCGAGGCCACGGACTTCTTTAACCAGAACGTTGAACGATTCCGGTACGCCCGCTTCAAAGTTATCCTCGCCCTTAACGATCGATTCATAGACCTTGGTCCGGCCGGCGACGTCATCCGATTTCACGGTGAGCATCTCCTGCAGGGTGTAGGCGGCGCCGTAAGCTTCCAGAGCCCAGACCTCCATCTCACCAAAGCGCTGACCACCGAACTGCGCCTTACCACCCAGCGGCTGCTGGGTAACCAGGCTGTACGGTCCGGTCGAACGCGCGTGGATTTTGTCATCCACCAGGTGGTGCAGTTTCAGCAGGTACTTGATGCCCACGGTCACGGGACGTGCGAATTGCTCACCGGTACGGCCGTCGAACAGAATCGACTGACCGCTTTCCGAGAAGCCCGCACGCACCAGCGCGTCGTTGACGTCAGCCTCTTTGGCACCGTCAAAGACCGGTGTTGCGATCGGAACACCGCGGGTCACGTTGCCCGCAGCCTCGATCAGGCCATCCTCGTCCAGACCGGTGATGCCTTCTTCGTAGACATTCTCGCCATAGGCCAGCTTCATTGCTTCGCGCACCGGGGTCAGGTCGCCGGAGCGGCGATATTCACCCAGAGCGTCGTCGATGTTCAGACCCAGACCGCGTGCGGCCCAACCCATGTGGGTCTCAAGGATCTGACCAACGTTCATACGCGAAGGCACGCCCAGCGGGTTCAGACAGAAGTCAACCGGAGTACCATCGGCCAGGAACGGCATGTCTTCCATCGGAACAACCTTGGAGATCACACCTTTGTTCCCGTGGCGACCGGCCATCTTGTCGCCCGGCTGAAGCTTACGCTTCACAGCGATGAAGACTTTGACCATCTTCATCACACCCGGCGGCAGGTCGTCGCCACGGCGGACTTTCTCGACCTTGTCCTCGAAACGGGCGTCCAGAGCACGTTTTTGTACTTCGTACTGCTCGTTCAGAGCCTCAACGATCTGTGCGTCCTGCTCACCTTCCAGAGCCAGCTGCCACCACTGACCACGGGTCAGGGTTTCCAGCAGCTCCTCGGTGATCACCGAGCCTGGCTTGACGCCTTTCGGGCCTTTGACAGCGGTTTTACCCAGGATCAGGCCCTGCAGACGCGCATAGATGTTGCGGTCAAGGATCGCCAGTTCGTCGTCCCGGTCACGGGCCAGACGTTCGACCTCCTCACGCTCGATCTGCAGCGCACGCTCGTCTTTCTCGACGCCGTGACGGTTGAAGACGCGAACCTCAACGACCGTACCGTAATCGCCCGGCTTCACGCGCAGCGAGGTGTCGCGCACGTCAGATGCTTTTTCGCCAAAGATGGCGCGCAGCAGCTTTTCTTCCGGGGTCATCGGGCTTTCGCCCTTCGGAGTGATCTTGCCAACCAGAATATCGCCCGGCTCAACATCTGCACCGATGTAAACGATGCCTGCCTCATCGAGGTTGCGCAGCGCTTCTTCACCGACGTTCGGGATGTCGCGAGTGATCTCTTCCGGGCCCAGCTTCGTGTCACGAGCGGCGACTTCGAATTCCTCGATATGAACCGAGGTAAAGACGTCATCACGCGCGATACGTTCCGAGATCAGGATCGAGTCTTCGTAGTTGTAGCCGTTCCACGGCATGAACGCGACGACCACGTTCTTACCCAGAGCCAGTTCACCCATATCGGTCGACGGACCGTCGGCAATGACTTCGCCCTTCTGGACGGTGTCACCCACCTTGATCAGCGGACGCTGGTTGATGCAGGTGTTCTGGTTCGATCGCTGGAATTTGCGCAGACGATAGATGTCAACGCCCGCGTCGCCCAGTTCCAGATCTTCGGTAGCACGGATAACGATACGCTGGGCATCGACCTGGTCGATGATACCGGCGCGTTTCGCCTGAATCGCAGCACCCGAGTCAATCGCAACCTTTTCCTCGATCCCGGTACCGACCAGCGGCGCTTCGGCGCGCAGCAGCGGAACCGCCTGACGTTGCATGTTCGAGCCCATCAGAGCGCGGTTAGCGTCGTCATTTTCAAGGAACGGGATCAACGATGCAGCAACCGAGACCAGCTGTTTCGGCGACACGTCGATCAGGTCCACATTCTCGCGCGGGGCGAGGGTGTAGTCACCGGCCTGACGGGTCGAAACCAGATCGTTGATGAACTTGCCATCGGCATCCAGAGTCGCGTTCGCCTGCGCCACAGTGTGACGCATTTCCTCGGTCGCGGACATGTAGTGAACCTCGTCGGTCACCTCGGCGTCTTTGACGACGCGGTACGGTGTTTCGATGAAGCCATACTTGTTCACGCGGGCAAAGGTGGCCAGCGAGTTGATCAGACCAATGTTCGGACCTTCCGGCGTTTCAATCGGGCACATCCGGCCATAGTGGGTCGGGTGTACGTCGCGAACCTCAAAGCCAGCACGCTCACGCGTCAGACCACCCGGGCCAAGCGCCGAGAGGCGGCGTTTGTGGGTAACCTCGGACAGCGGGTTGGTCTGGTCCATGAACTGCGACAGCTGCGACGAGCCAAAGAATTCACGAACAGCAGCCGCAGCGGGTTTCGCGTTGATCAGATCCTGCGGCATGACGGTGTCGATTTCGACCGACGACATACGCTCTTTGATCGCGCGCTCCATACGCAGCAGGCCAACGCGGTACTGGTTTTCCATCAGTTCGCCGACCGAACGCACACGACGGTTGCCTAGGTGGTCGATATCGTCCACGTCGCCTTTGCCGTCGCGCAGCTCAACCAGCGCCTTGATGCAGGCCACGATGTCTTCGCGGCGCAGGGTGCGCAGGGTGTCCGGCGCGTCCAGAGCCAGACGCATGTTCATCTTCACGCGGCCAACGGCGGACAGGTCATAGCGCTCGCTGTCGAAGAACAGAGTGTCGAACAGAGCCGACGCAGCTTCGACGGTGGGCGGCTCACCCGGACGCATGACGCGGTAGATGTCCATCAGCGCGCTTTCGCGGCCCATGTTCTTGTCCTGCGCCATGGTGTTGCGCATGTACGGACCGACATTGACGTTGTCGATGTCCAGAACCGGGATGTCGGTGATACCGGCATCGATCAGTTCCTTGACGGTGCCGCCGATCAGGTCGCCGTCCTTGTCGTATTCAAGGGTCAGTTCATCACCGGCTTCGACATAGATCGCGCCGTTTTCTTCGTTGATGATGTCCTTGGCGACGTATTTGCCAACGATGTGATCGAACGGAACCAGCAGGTCGGTAACCACGCCTTCTTCGATCAGCTTTTTGACCGCGCGCGGGGTAACTTTCTTGCCGGCTTCAGCAATCACTTCGCCCGATTTCGCGTCAATCAGGTCATAGGTCGGGCGGGTGCCGCGCACACGCTCGGGGAAGAACGGCGTGACCCAGCCCTTCTTCTTGTCCAGCTTGTAGGACACGGTGTTGTAATACGCGTCCATGATCGCTTCCTGATCCAGACCCAGCGCGTACAGCAGGGTGGTCACAGGCAGCTTGCGGCGACGGTCGATACGGGCGAACACGATGTCCTTGGCGTCGAACTCAAAGTCTAGCCAGCTGCCGCGATACGGGATGATGCGGCAGGCAAACAGCAGCTTGCCCGAAGAATGGGTCTTGCCCTTGTCGTGGTCAAAGAACACACCCGGCGAACGGTGCATCTGGGACACGATCACGCGCTCGGTGCCGTTCACGATGAACGTACCGTTCGGCGTCATCAGGGGCATATCGCCCATGAACACGTCCTGTTCTTTGATGTCTTTGACCGATTTCGCACCGGTGTCCTCATCGACATCAAACACGATCAGGCGCAGAGTGACCTTCAGCGGCGCGCTGTAGGTCATGTCGCGCTGCATGCACTCTTCGACGTCATATTTGGGTTTTTCCAGATCGTATTTCACGAACTCCAGAACGGAAGTTTCGTTGAAATCCTTGATCGGGAAAACCGACTGGAACACACCTTTGATGCCTTCGCCGTCAGTAGGCTGCTCTGCATCACCGGAGCGCAGGAAAAGATCATAAGAAGATTTCTGGACCTCAATGAGGTTCGGCATCTCCAGCACTTCGCGGATTTTGCCGTAATATTTACGAAGACGTTTCTGGCCAAGGAACGTTTGAGCCATGTCAGATGTCACCTTTCGATGTTCTCAGCGGGCAAAGACACCGTCGGGCCCCGGCATCTTGCACATTCGAGACGACACGTCCGGATCAATTCATGGCCACCGTCCCGAAGGCAGCCTCCCGATCCGCGAACCGCGTCTTAGAAAACGCCCCAACCCATGAGGCCCTTTCTAAGACAGGTTCGGCTGGATCCGGATTTCTCCGGACCCAGCCAAATTTTTCGGCACATCAGCGATGCACCAGAGACTAAGCTTAGGCCAGCTCGACTTCGGCGCCAGCTGCTTCCAGCTTGGCTTTGACGTCTTCTGCTTCTGCTTTGTCCACGCCTTCTTTGATCTTGCCGCCGGCTTCGACCAGTTCTTTGGCTTCTTTCAGGCCCAGGCCGGTGATGCCGCGAACTTCTTTGATGACGTTGATTTTCGATGCGCCGGCGTTCTTCAGAACGACGTCGAATTCGGTTTTTTCTTCCTCAGCTGCACCGCCGGCGTCGCCACCAGCAGCCATGACAACTGCGCCGCCTGCTGCGGGCTCGATGCCGTATTCGTCTTTGAGGATGGTTTTCAGTTCTTGTGCTTCCAGCAGGGTCAGACCCACGATGCTTTCTGCGAGTGCTTTCAGATCAGCCATTTTATCAGCTCTTTCCGTTTACAGTGTGTGTTCCAACGTCAGGGCATATGCCCCACGCAGATCATTCAGTGCCAACCGCTTACGCAGCTTCCGCCTTCTCTTCGATGGTGGAAAGGATGCTTGCGATGTTGCTTGCAGGTGCGCCAATCGCGCCGGCGATGTTCGAAGCAGGTGCGCCAATGCAGCCCACGATCGAAGCGATAAGCTCCTCGCGAGACGGCATTTTCGAAACTGTTTCGACGCCTTTGCGGTCAAGAGCGTTCTCACCCATTGCACCACCAAGAATTTCAAAATTCTTGTTATCCTTGGCGAAGTCCTCGGCCACCTTGGCTGCTGCCACGGGGTCCTCGGAATAGGTCAGAACGGTCATCCCTGTCAGCAGGTCGGCCATGCTTTCACACGGCTTACCCTCAAGGGCGATTTTGGCGAGCCTGTTCTTGGCAACACGCACGGCACCACCCGCGTCACGAGCACGTGCGCGAAGGTCCTGCATCTCGGCAACTGTCAGACCGGCGTAGTGAGCAACCACTACGACGCCAGAGCTTTCGAAGATTTGGCCGAGTTCCTCGACCACTTTCTCTTTCTGGGCTCTATCCACAGTTCTCTCCAAGTTAGGGGCGATATTTCGCCCCGGCTCATATTTGCTGAGGTCGAAACCCCAGCGTTCAGGTCCGTTGTTACGGGATTGGCCAAAACTCGCCCGAGGATCGTGACCCTCAGAATTCTTTGGTCTTACCCGTCTCAGGCAGGGAATTAAGGGGCCGAATGGACCCACCCACCGTCTTGGACGAAACGAAATAAAGCGCACGACGAATCGCACGCTTTACTCCGCAGCTCTCTTTAGGGCAGATAGCCGGGGTTTCCAAGGGGTAAATTGACCGTTCTGACGGTTTGGCGGGACCAAACTGCCGTGCCTCGAACCATGTCCGCGATTGACATGGCTTGCGCACTGGGGTCCTGTCAAACAAACCCCTCGTTTCGCGTCCAGCTTTTACCCCTTATGCCAACCCTCACAGAAGATGAAAACAGGCGCGCAACTGAGTTTGTCGCGGAATTCTCGCGCCATGCGGGGTTGGGCCCGGCGCTGCAATTCGATTGCGTATATCGATCGCACGGCTTTCCCACCACCCGCCTGGTTCTGCGGGTCAAGGGGCCAACGCAGGACTATGCGATGAAGATCGACACTGCCTCGCCCGAGTCCGGTCGTTTGAAGGCAGAATTCGATATTCTGACCCGGCTGGAGCGGTATTTTGACCGGCACGCGACTTCGCGCGTTGTACACCCTTACTACCTGTCTCCGGGAAACATATTCTTCGTGACCGAATTCATCGACCGACCAACCGCCGTCGACGTGATCCACAACAGCGAAGACGACGATCAGGTCGCCCGTATCTACCGCCGTGCAGGGGCGTGGCTGAACGATCTGCATGGCTTTCAACCCGCAACGGAGTATGAGTTCCGGCCATGCTGGATGACCCTCAGCATCAAAGAGTTGGTGAATTCGGTGCCGCCGCATATCGAGAAAGAAAGTCAATCGATGGTGAAGACCCTGAAGACCTCAGCCCAGCATCTCAAGGGCATCCCCGATACGCGGGTGTTTTCGCATGGTGACTTTCACGGCCAGAACCTGATTGTCGGCAAGGGTGAAATGATTGGTCTGGATTTCACCGAGGTACGAGAAAAATTAGGCGTCTACGACATCGTCGATTTTCTCAAGTCGGATATCTTCCGCGATGCGGACCCGTCCGATGTGGACCGCAGCGGCATCCTGAAACTGAACAAGGACATGTTCTTTCGCGGCTATCGGCACCCGGTCCATATGGGGATACTGGATTTCTGCATCCGCGGGCGTCTGCTGAAAGACTGGCTTGCATTGTGGCATGTCGATCACAAATGCAGCGCCTACGAGGAAGACAGGCGGCGGCGTCTGGGGGATCGGCTTCAGATCGCGTTTCAACAACGCTGAAAACGCTTAATCCCCAGCAAGACCCAAAAGAAAATCCCGGGCAGTTTGCACCACCCGGGACCAAATCTTTTCTAACCGTTTAGGCTTATTCGCCAGCAGCAGCCGCCACATCCAAAGTCACGCCCGGGCCCATTGTCGAGCTCAGCGCGATTTTCTTCATGTAGGTGCCTTTGGCGCCCGACGGTTTGGCCTTGGCAACAGCCGAGACGAAAGCACGAACGTTTTCGGCCAGCTTGGCTTCGTCAAACGACGCTTTGCCAACACCGGCGTGCACAACGCCGCCTTTTTCCGCTTTGAACTGAACTTCACCGCCTTTGGCTGCTTCCACGGCCGCTTTCACGTCCATGGTCACGGTGCCAACTTTGGGGTTCGGCATCAGGTTGCGGGGGCCCAGAACCTTACCCAGACGACCGACGATCGGCATCATGTCCGGGGTGGCGATGCAGCGATCGAATTCGATGGTGCCGCCCTGAATGGTTTCCATCAGGTCTTCTGCACCAACGATATCTGCGCCTGCTTCTTTCGCTTCGTCAGCCTTGGGGCCACGAGCAAAAACAGCAACGCGCATCGCTTTACCGGTGCCGTTCGGCAGACCAACAACGCCGCGAACCATCTGGTCTGCGTGACGGGTGTCAACACCCAGGTTCATCGCGATTTCGATGGTCTCGTCGAATTTCGAGGTTGCGTTGGCTTTGACCAGGGCAACTGCGTCTTCAACCGACAGGTTTTCCTTGCCAGCGACAGCTTCGCGCGCAGCGCGGGTGCGTTTACCAAGTTTTGCCATCTTACTTCACCTCGATGCCCATGGAGCGGGCCGAGCCCAGGATGATCTGCATTGCGCCTTCGACGTCGTTGGCGTTCAGATCTTTCATTTTGGCTTCGGCGATTTCGCGAACCTGCTTGGTGGTCACGGTAGCCACGGTCTCACGACCGGGATTTTCCGCGCCACGGGGGCGGTTCCGCTTGCCAACCGGCTTCAGACCAGCGGCTTTTTTCAGGTAATAAGACGCGGGCGGCGTCTTGATGTCCATGGTAAAGGACTTGTCCTGATAATAGGTGATCACGGTCGGGCAAGGCGCACCCTGCTCCATATCTGCGGTCTTGGCATTGAACGCCTTGCAGAATTCCATGATGTTGATGCCGCGCTGACCCAGCGCCGGACCAACTGGCGGCGACGGGTTCGCCTGACCTGCAGGAACCTGCAGTTTCATTGTACCAGCAAGCTTCTTGGCCATTTGGTTTTCCTTTCAACGTAGGTGAAACGCGTTCCACCCGGTTTATGTTGCGTGGTCCGATCCGGGATCGCGATCCCAGCAACCTCCCACGAGAGAATCTCGCCCGAAGACGATAGAGGGGGCGTTTACAGTGGAACGTTGGGGTTGGCAAGTGGCTGGAGCCATAATCCGAAGTGATCCGTTTCAGCCCTATTCAGTCTCTCGATTTCGATCCGAATCTCGGAAACAGAAATTTTTTGCAAGTTCCTAAGTTGCTTAAGTAACGCAGACAGGTATCTTGGGCCTGCTTGGTCACAACAGAGGTGGTCTGGGATGGCATCATCTCGAATAAACAAAGGACTTCTGATCTGCGTTCTTTTCGCCATGTTGCCGGGCTGTGGCAGCAAGGCTCAGGATCAGGGTGCTGTCTCCGAGACGGCGACCCAAACCAACGGGCACATGAAGGCCGCTTCATTCGCGTCAGGGGGTATTGATCCGGCCACCTATGCCGGTCGTTTTCAGATCAAGCTGACCAAAGAGGTCCCTCTGCGCGATATACCTGTACCTTTCACGGTCTATAGCGGCATCGAAGAAGCCAGCCCGACTCGATTGCGGCTGAGGGCCTTCATAGACCTGCGCGGCTTGCAGGAAAAAGCGCCCGAAATACTGACGGGCCCATTGGAAGAAAGCTGTAAGCGTCAGATCTTTCTCGAGATTCGAAACGTCACCGCGAAAGGTGAAACCGTGAAAGTCGAAGGTTCGGCCCGTGCGCGTTTCACAACCTGCAATCGGCGCGAAGAACCGGGCTTTCGTTACTTTGGTGCCACGGTAGATGCTGTTGCGGTCGCCAAAGCAGAAGTCAAAGGTCAGTGCCTTACATTTAGCATCGAAGGCGTCGACCTTGATCCGCGCGGTTTCATCGGCGCGGTCTCTGACCTCTTCGGGCTGACCAATCGCATCAACGAAGCGGTCCTTGAAAAAGGCGGGGAGTTTTTGGCAGCCAACCCGGTCTGCCCTCCACTACCTGAAGAATTTTCTGTCCTCGATCCGATCTACGAATCCGGCGGCACACGCGAAATTGCGCCCGGCGGAATGGGGGCAGCTGTCGTCGGGTCCGCGGATGTCAGCGCCGAGACGATAGTCAAAGTCCTTGGGGGGCTGAAAGAGCTTGGCGTATTGGAGTTTGCTGAATGAGACTTTGGCTTCTGATTCCGGTCCTATTGGCAGCTGTTCTGATTGCCCGAGCGCCCAGCGCACAACAGGTGAACTTTGTCATCGACGCAAAGCTGCCCGTACGCGATACGGAATTGCCGTATACGCTTGACCTGAACCTCACGGCGGCCGCCCCCACTCGGATCGGGGTGGGCGCACTTCTGGATTTGCGTCAAATACAGAAAACTGTGCCTGAGCAACTGGCTGATAACGCGATCATCGACAACTGCGGCCTGCAGGTCCGGCTTGATGACCTAGATCTTAACGCCGAAAACGACGCGATTGGTTTGGATGGCGATGTAACCATCACGATCTTCGAATGCAGCCGAACCGGTGAACGTGACTTTCATAGGGGTGAACAAAAAAGAGCCATACTGGCGAACATGTCCACCGAAGCAACTGTCGAACTGCGCGACAACTGCGCCTATTTCAAACTCATCGATCTTACACTTACGGCACCTGAAGCACAGCGCGAGCAGCTTCTGCAAGACGATACTCTCGAGTCGGTAAAAGAGCTTATGCTGGCCGCCGTCGACCTTGTACTCAACGAGACACCTCTGTGTCCCGAACTACCTGCAGAGCTCGCTTCACTTGATCCGGTTTATGACAAAGGCGGTCCAAGGGAGATCGGAGAAGGTGGACTGGGTGTTTTCCTTGACGGGTCAGTAGATTTCAGCCCTTCGACAATCCTCGACATTCTGACAGTCCTTCAACAACAAGACCTAATCCCCGGTCCGCCGTAATTGCCAGGAACTTTCATTGAGGTAGTCCTCCCTTCTGGTTCTCGCCTTCCGCACAGCCGACCACGTGATCAAAGTCCTCAAACGCGCCGTCGGTGACCTGCCCGCTCACATCTCAGATTGGGCAGAAGTCCGCCAATCAATCGCCAAAAGATCAGGTTTCTGGCTTCGCGGCCGACTCCAAGACCGCGTCGCGCAATGAATGTGTTATACTCATCGAATTCAGGCGTTTTGTTTTGGAGGTAAGTTATGATTTTTCGTTTAATAACAACGCTGGGAATCGCTCTATCCTTTGCTTTAACGGCTCCTCAGGTTGCACGGGCCGACGCCGGCGACTTCCTTGGCGGCGCTGTCGTTGGCGGGGTCGTAGGTTACGCGATTGGCAAGGACCAGCAGAAGAAAAAAGCCCAAAGGACAACTCGGTCAACCCGGACCTACCGTCCGAGCATACCGTCGACAACGCAGGGTGCGCAAACCCAGACCGCACTCAACTACTTTGGTTACAATGCCGGAACGGTCGATGGTCAGGTTGGACGCGGCACCCGAGCAGCGATCGAACGCTACCAGGTTTCAATGGGCTACCCTATCAATGGCTATGATTTTCAGCCCTATCAGCGCGACTTCCTTATGCAAGCGTACTATTGGGCGACGAGCGGAGGACAGGCTTCAACTCAACTGGCGGGCCAGCCTCTTTTGATGGCGTACCGTCAACAAGTACATAGCGGCACCGCTCTGGCAGCCGCGCCTCAGCCCACGGCACCCACGGTAGAAGCCGCCCCAGTCGCGGTCGCCCCGGTCGCGGTCGCCCAAGAGCCCGAACCAGTGCCAGAGGTTGCAGAAACACCCTCCGCCACCCTGCCGACCCTGTTTTCCGGAGGCACAACGGGTCCATCGCTTGCCAATCGCTGCAGCGCGGTCATGCTTCAAACTTCAACCAATGGCGGCTATACGACTTTGGCAAACATGTCCGACCCTGATTTTGCACTTAGCGAACAGTTCTGCCTTGCCCGTAGCTACGCGATGGCACGAGGTGAAAGTCTAATGCAGGACATCCAGGGACTGACGCCGGATCAGGTGGCAGCTCAGTGCGATTCATATGGTGAAATGCTGGAGCCGCAAGTTGTTGCGCTATCTCTGAACTCCAAAACAGAAGCGGAAACTCAGATGCGCAAGCTTGCATTGGAATCTGGGCAAAGCCCAGAAGATCTGGCGGCAACAAGCAAAGTCTGTCTGGCAATGGGATACCTGCAGGACAACATGGATACCGCTGTAGGTTCCGCGCTGATGTTGGTCGCAATGGGAGAGCCCGCCTACGGAGAGTTGGTTGGACACCACCTGCGTGAAGGTTTCGGTGTGCAGGAACGCCGCGATCTTGCGATGCAATGGTACGATGCGAGCCTTTCCGCGCTGGACGCTGGATCGCAGGCGGTCTTCTTGCCGTCTCAGTCGGACCGCCCGCAACTGTTGCGCGCGGCTATGGTGCAGGTGCAATAAGTCGATAATCTAAAAGTTAACGACACCCGCATTGCCGAAACAAAAAATCGCCGCGTTGCCTATTGCATCGCGGCGATTTGAATTTCGATGCAAAGCCGTTTAGCTCTGCTTGGTCACCTGCGTGAAGTCCAGCTCGACCGGGGTTTCGCGGCCAAAGATCGAGACCGAAACCTTCAGCTTCTGGTTCTCGTCGTCCACGCCTTCGACCATACCGTCGAAATCCTCGAACGGGCCGTCGTTGACCTTGACCTTCTCGCCGACCTCGAAGGTGATCATCAGCTTGGGCGCTTCTTCGCCTTCCTGAACGCGGTTCAGGATCTGGTTCACCTCGGCGTCGCGCATCGGCATCGGGCGGCCTTGCGGGCCCAGGAAACCGGTGACGCGGTTGATCGAGTTCACAAGGTGATAGCCCTGATCCGACATCTCCATATGCACCAGCACATAGCCGGGCATGAAGCGGCGTTCGGTCGTGACCTTCTTGCCCCGGCGCACTTCGATCACCTCTTCGGTGGGTACCAGAACCTCGTCGATATCGTCCTCAAGGCCCTGCTCGGCCACCGACGTGCGGATCTGCTCTGCGATCTTCTTTTCGAAATTCGAAAGAACGCTGACCGAGTACCACCGTTTCGCCATGAACCTGTCGTCCTTGTTTTACTTTCGGTGCTTTCGGATGGCCGCAAGCACCGTCATTGAAATTCTATCCCATCACCCGGAATAAAAAGCGGCGCGCAGCCCGAATCGCCGCACGCCCATTCCGAATAGTACGGTGTCAACTACTCTGACATCGCACAAGGTGCAAGGGGGCAGTGGCGTTTCCGCCCGCCCGAACCGGTTTAGCTGAACGCGCCCAGGATCGCTTGCAGCCCGCCGCGAATGGCCAGATCGACCAGCGCAAAGAACACAGCCGTCAGCGCCGCCATGATGAACACCATGACCGTGGTCAGCAGAACTTCGCGCCGGGTCGGCCAGACGACCTTTGCAACTTCGGCACGGACTTGCTGAATGAACTGGATCGGATTCATAGTTGCCATTTGGCTTGGTTCTCTCTGCTAGCGGATGGGCCGGACATAACCGGGCATTGCGGCAATTTCAAGGGCCGTCAGGGCTTGGGCTTGTCGTCCCATTCATCGCTGAGGATACGGCGTGCGTCGCCTTCGGGGTCATCATACTGGTTCGACCGGACCGTATAGATGAACGCCACAAGGCCAACCCCGCCCAAAAGCAGGGAAATCGGTATAAGATAGGCCAGAACTTCCATCGGATTACCTCAGACGCAGGGCGTTCAGCGACACGGTAATGGACGAGGTCGACATCGCCAGCGCCGCGATCAGCGGTGTGGCCAGGCCAACCACGGCCAACGGTACCGCGATGATATTATACACGGTGGCGATGCGGAAGTTTTCACGAATCCGTTTCGTCGCTTTCACGGCCGTATCGCAGGCATCCGCGATCGGGGCAAGATCATTGCCCAGCAGCACGATATCCGACGCCACCCGCGCCGCATCCAGCGCCGAGGCCGGAGAGATCGACACATGCGCCGCCGCCAGAGCGGCCGTATCATTCAGGCCATCGCCAACCATCAGAACGTGACGGCCCTGATCGCTCAACTCCTGCACGCGGGCTGCCTTGTCCTGCGGCAGAGCCTGTGCGACCCAGTTTTCGATCCCCAGTTTTTTAGCCAACGCCTGCACCGCGCCCTGCGTGTCGCCGGAAATCAGAATGACGTCCTTGCCTGCATTGCGAAGGGCTTGAACTGCCTCAGCCGCGCCGGGACGCAGGCTGTCCGTGAACAGGAATGTTGCAGGGGCCTGTCCGCCAACCGACAGCCAGGCCGCGGTCTGATTGCCCTCTTCCGCGCCGGTCCACGCCGCGCGGCCCAGACGCACCCGCTGGCCGCGCCAGTGGCCCTCGGTGCCATAGCCCGGAACCTCAGTAACGTCTTTGAGGCCGGCCGGTTTGATCCCGGCGTGCCGTGCAGCCTTGGTCAGAGCTACCGACAACGGATGCGAGGACGCCTCGGCCAATGCCAAAGCAATCTCAAGATCCGCACGGGAATGATCACCCAGATTGGTCAGTTCAGGCGTGCCCGAGGTCAGCGTACCGGTTTTGTCGAAGACGACCGTATCGACCTCGGCCAGACGCTCCAGAGCAGTGGCGTGTTTGATCAGCATCCCCTTGCGGAACAACCGCCCCGAGGCCGCCGTGGTCACCGCCGGGACAGCCAGGCCCAGCGCACAGGGACAAGTAATGATCAGAACAGCGGCGGCGATGTTCAGTGCGGTACGGATATCCCCGGAATAGATGTACCAACCCAGAAAGCTGAGCGCCGACAAGATGTGCACGCCCGGCGCATATAGCTTGGCCGCTTTGTCCGCCAGCGAGGTATAGCGTGAACGACCCGATTCAGCGATGGCGACCAGATCGGCCATGCGATGCAGCGAGGTATCCTCGCCCACCGCTGTCGCCCGGATGGTCAGCGGACCGGTCAGGTTGACCTCTCCGGCGCTGACGGCCAGGCCAGCTTCGGCGAAGACAGGCAGGGTTTCCCCTGTCAGCAGAGAGCGGTCGAGTTCCGACTGGCCAGAGACAATCTCGCCGTCCACCGGCATACGGCCACCGGGTCTGACAAGGATCAGGTCGCCAACAGCCAGCGTGGCCACCGCGACTTCTTCTTCGGCCCCACCGACGAGCTTGATAGCGCGGGGCACTTCAAGGGCGGTTAGTTCTTCAGCCGCAGATCGGGCGGCGGCGCGGGTACGGTAATCCAAGTACCGGCCCGCCAGCAGGAAGAAGGTAAGCGTCAGCGCCGCGTCGAAATAGGCGTGCTCACCGCTAAGCGCGGTTTCCCACAGCGACGTCACCAGCGCCAGCACGATGGCGAGCACAATCGGCACGTCCATGTTCAAGCGACGCACACGCAGAGCGCTCCAGGCGTTGGCAAAGAAGGGCTGCGCAGAAAAGGCAATCGCGGGCAGCGCAATCGCGGCCGAAATCCAGTGGAACATGTCGCGTGTGGCGTCCGAGGCCCCCGACCAGACCGACACCGATAACAGCATCACGTTCATCGAGGCAAACCCGGCCACCGCCAGACGCATCAGCAGATCGCGGCCCGCCTTGTCCGCCTGCGTGGCCGACAGGGCGCCGGGGTCCAGCTCATGCGCCTCGAAGCCCGCGTTTTCCAGCACCGGGATCAGATCGGCGGCACGCAGGTCGGGTACCGCTTTGACCATCGCGCGTTTCAGAGTCAGGTTTACCCGCGCATCTTCCACACCGGGATGGGCGTTCAGCTCACGTTCGACCGTGGCGATACAGGCCGAGCAGTGAATGCCCGGCAGGGACAGCGCGATCTGCACATCCTGCGGTACGGGGCGCGCCGGTTCCGCCGGGCTGGCAATGCACCCCGGACAGGTTGCCGTGCCGGATGTAAGCTGCGCCGTCATCCATTCACCCCTTCACATACAGCGGCACGCGCTGCGCGAACTCGGCACCCGAGCTGTCCTTGGCCACCAGCCGGATGTTCCAGTTGCCCTTGCCCAAGGTCGCCGGGGTTGCGTAGGCTTGGCCATCAAAAGTGAAATCGGGCGAAAAATCCTCTTTCACATGGGTGGCTCTGCCAACCACGGCCTGCAGTTCCGTCACTTCGACCGGGGCGCCGGTCTTGTCCGTGATGTGTAGGATCAACAGCCCACCCGAAACCTCGGCGCGGATGGTCCACCCCAGCGCCTGCTGTTCCTGCAGACGCTCGTTGAACTCCTGACTGGCGACATACGAGTTCTTAACCTCAAGCCCCGGAAAGGTTTTCACCGCGCTATAGGCCAACACGAGGTTGACAGCGATGATCACGCCAAAGGCAGCGACAAACACCGCCAGGGCGTGCTTTCCGGTAAACTGACGCTCGGCCATCTTAGTTTCCTCGTCCATTGAACGTGGTGTCCTTATAGGCGCGTTCACCACTTTCCACATCCTCGACCCAGATACGGACCGGCGTGGTATCCGCAGCCGAAGGTCCGGTGCCTTTTGCCGAAACGATATAAACGCGCGTCAATTGTGCCGTATCCGCGGTGACATTAACAGTACTGCCCTCGATCCCTTCGATTTGCAGCTGCAGCGCCGGATCACCGGCCAGCGTCAACTCGAACGGCCGGTCCTCGCCATGTTTATTGCGCAGACGCACGTCATAAGTGTTTCGGATGGTGCCGTCAGACAGGGTCACGAAGGTCGGGTTGCGCACCGGCGCCACGGTCAGATCGATGTCCGAGCGGATGAACAGCGCGAAAAGCAGGCCAAAGCCAACCGCCGCCCACATCGCTGTATACATAATTGTGCGCGGCCGCAGGATGTGTTTCCAAACATTCTTGGGCGGCTCGCCCGCGCGTTCGCGGGTCTCATCACTCAGCGCCATATAATCGATCAGGCCACGCGGCTTGCCGATCTTGGCCATCATATCATCACATGCGTCAATGCAAAGCGCGCAGGTAATGCACTCCAACTGCTGACCGTCGCGGATGTCGATGCCAACCGGGCAGACATTCACGCAGGCCATGCAATCGATGCAGTCGCCCAACTCGGAATCCGTTTTCCGCTTGCCCTTGCCGCGTGGCTCACCCCGCCATTCGCGGTAGCCAACAACCAGAGTGTCTTCGTCCATCATCGCGGCCTGAATACGCGGCCACGGGCAGGCATAGATACAAATCTGCTCGCGGGCGAAACCACCGAACAAAAAGGTCGTTCCGGTCAGAATCAGAACGGTTGTGTAGGCGACAGGGTGGGCGTTGCCCGTGACCAAATCGCGCAACAGCGTCGGCGCGTCGGCAAAATAGAACACCCAGGCGCCGCCGGTGGCCACACCGATCAGCAGCCACACGGTCCATTTCGTCAAACGCAGCCGGGCCTTGCGGAAATCCAGTTTTTCCTGCCGATGCAGGCGCAAACGAGCGTTTCGGTCCCCCTCGATCCAGCGTTCAACCAGAATATAAAGATCGGTCCACACAGTTTGAGGGCAGGCATAACCGCACCACACACGCCCCAGCGCCGAGGTAAACAGGAACAGCCCGAGACCCGCCATGATCAGCAGGCCCGCGACGAAATAGAACTCGTGCGGCCAGATCTCGATCCAGAAGAAATAGAACCGCCGGTTCGCCAGATCCAGCAGCACCGCCTGATCGGGCAAGCTGGGGCCGCGGTCCCACCTGATCCAAGGTGTTAGATAGTAAATCCCCAACGTGACCGCGAGGATGATCCATTTCAGGTTTCGAAAAGGACCGGACACGCGCCGGGGAAAAATGGGCTCCCTAGCAGCATAAAGGCTGGGGGCGGGGTCGGAATCGCTCACGAGCTGGCTCCAGATGTGGCTGTTTTTTAGGCGTCTTGTCCCAAATCACAGCGTGTCCCACTTTGACATGGGTCAAAAGCGCATCGCACAGACACCTTTTGTCACATGCGACCAGATTGCCGCCTGAGCCAAGCCACAAAAACCTTGACGGCAGGCCGCAGCGGTGCATCGCCGGTTACAATATGATAGCCCCGTTCGCCCGGTTGGCAAAACAGTTCGACAAGGCGGCCCGCTTCTATGTCGGGTTCAACGAAATGCCGCGCCGTGACGGTCACGCCCTGTCCGGCCCGTAGCCCTTCAAGCACCAGATTGCCTGGCAACATGATGCGCCCGGCACGAGGGCCATGTTCAACGCCATGTTGGGCGAGCCACGAGGTCGCCTCGGTGGTTCCAAGCTCTTCAAGCCAGGGCAGCTGGCTCAGCTCGCCAGGGGTCATCGACGTCCTGCCCTGCAGCAGAGAGGGCGCGGCGACGATCACGATCGGGCTTTGCAGCAACAGTTCCGATACCATGCCCGGCCAGTTCCCGTCGCCGTACCGGATCGCCACATCCACCCCGCCCGGACGCAGGCTGACCAATTCGGGCGAAGGGTCTAACACCAGAGGGATATCAGGATGGTCGAGCTGAAAGGCAGGCAGGCGCGGCATCAGCCATGACGCCGCAAAAGACGCCGTCAGCGAGACGTGAACCGGGCGATCCTCGGTCAGGTGCAACAGGTCGGCCACGGCATCGCGGATGGCCCCAAATCCCAGATGCAGGGCGCGGGCCAGCCTCTCGCCCTCGGGGGTCAGGGTCATGGACTTTCCGCTTCGGTCCAGGAGCGCGGCACTAAGGTGTTTTTCCAACGCGCGCAATTGCTGACTGATGGCAGCGTGGCTGACATTCAGCAAAGCCCCCGCCTGCACCAAATTTCCCGTTTCCGCAAAGGCATGAAAGGCCTTCAGCGAAGCAAGCGGCGGCATCTTCAACCAATCCATATGTAAACCCTGCTTACACGTTCGATTTCCAATTGAGTCGCATTTCCGCGCGCGCAGATCAATCCTGAACCTAGTTAGAGACAAACCCAGGAGAGGTCAGATGCTGTCTGTTTTCGCCAAAACCTTCATGGTCGCCACCCAGACCGAGACCCGCAACGAACCGAAACAGCGGCTTCGTGATGATCCGTGGTGGAAGGTAAGCTTGCGCGTCGCAGGTTCACGTCCAAAGTAACGAGTCCACTGGACCGGATCGGGACGGAACACTAGTTTGGAGCTGTAGCACCGGCTGTTCAGGAAACGCGCGAACAGATGGAACAGCCGGTGCCTCAACCTTCGGGCGGCGAACCGTCCGAAGGTATTCCTTAAACCTTACTGACCACCACCCAACTGGTGGACATAGGCAGTGACGGCGCGGATCTGCGCGTCAGTTAAACGGTTTTCCCAAGCAGGCATCACACCAAAGCGGCTGTAGGTCACCGTCTCTGTCAGAGCCTCTTGGCTGCCGCCATAGAGCCAGATCGCGTCGGTCAGGTTCGGCGCGCCCTGGAAGACATCGCCTTTGCCATCCTCACCGTGACAGGCCGCACAGTTGTCCTCAAAGACAACCTTGCCCGCCTGCGCCGCCGCATCGTCGGTCTGCGCATTGGTCAGAGACATGACGTATTGAACCACCTGAGTGATCTCTTCGCCTTCGAGAATCTCGCCAAAGGCCGGCATCTCGGAATAGCGCGCATCGTCGCTTTCCTCGTTCCGGATACCGTGAGCGATGGTGAACTCGATATCTTCGAGCGTACCGCCCCACAGCCAGGCGTCATCCAGCAGGTTCGGGAAGCCGGTGGCGCCTTGCGCACCCGAGCCGTGGCACTGCGCACACCAGGTGCGGAACACAGCGCCGCCCGCGTTCACCGCATATTGCTGCAGCTCGGCATCGACCGAGATCTGCTCCAGCGGCGTTTCAACCAGCTTGGCATTCCACGGTGCGTTCGCCTCTTCGAAACTCACCATTTCCTGCTGCACATCCTCACGCGTGGACCAGCCCAGAACACCGGCCGTTGCAGAATGAACCAATGGCCATGCGGGATACATGATCGTGTAGATCACGCCCCAGATAATAGTGGCGTAGAAGGTCCACAGCCACCAGCGGGGCATCGGGTTGTCGAATTCTTCGATGCCGTCCCAGGTATGTCCGGTTGTGTTTGGATCGCCCGGCAGTTTTTCAGATGGTTTGCTCATTGCCGCGCCTCCTTAGATTCTGATTCGGCGGGTTTGTCTTGATGCCGGAACGGAATGTTGGCGGTGTCCTTGTATTCCTTGCTGGCACCGGGGCGGAAAACCCAGATCACGATGCCAACAAAGAAGCAGAACAACAGCAGCAGCATCCAGCTATCCGCGAATTGCCTCAGGAGTGTATATTCTTCCATCACACCCTCCTTAGCGGCTCGCGTCCGGGGTGAAAGTCGAGAAATCGACCAGCGTTCCCAGCATCTGCAGATAGGCAACCAGCGCGTCCGCTTCGGTCAGTTCAGGCTGACCGTCGAAGTTGCGCACGCTGACCTTGTCGCCATAGCGTTCCAGCAGCCCGTCATAGTCGCTGTCCGGATCGGCCTGCGCACGGAAGTCCGCCTGAGCGTTGGCCAGCATCTCTTCGGTATAGGGCGTACCCACCAGAGCGTTCGCCGCCATGATGTCGCCGATATACTTGCCGTCCAGCTTGCGGTGCTCGAGGAAGCCGTATTTCGGCATCACCGATTCCGGCACAACCGACTGCGGATCACGCAGGTGGTCCACATGCCACTGGTCCGAGTAACGGCCGCCCACACGTGCCAAGTCAGGACCGGTACGCTTGGAGCCCCACTGGAACGGGTGGTCATACATCGACTCAGCCGCCAGCGAGTAGTGGCCATAGCGTTCGACCTCGTCCCGCATCGGGCGGATCATCTGGCTGTGGCAGACATAGCAGCCTTCGCGGATGTAGATCTCACGCCCCGCCATTTCGAGAGGGGTATAAGGGCGCATGCCCTCCACTTTCTCGATTGTGTTCTCAAGGTAGAACAGCGGGGTGATCTGAACCAGGCCACCGATGGTTACGACCAGAAAGCTGAAGATCAGCAGGAGGGTCGCGTTGGTCTCGAGGATCTTATGTTTGTCGAGAATTGCCATTGCTCCGGCCCTCCTTATTCAGCCGGGACCGCGACGGTCAGGCTGGCCTCTTTGGCCGGTGCCTTCCGCACAGTCATCCACAGGTTGTAGCACATGATCACAGCACCAGCGACGAACATCACGCCACCCAGAGCACGCACCACATACATCGGGAACTTGGCCGCCACGGTATCGGCGAACGAGTTCACCAGGAAGCCGTTAGCATCCACTTCGCGCCACATCAGGCCTTCCATGATACCGGTCACCCACATCGACGCGGCGTAGAGCACGATGCCGATGGTGGCGAGCCAGAAGTGCCAGCTGACCATCTGAAGCGAGTACAGACGCTCGCGTTTCCACAAGACGGGCACCAGGAAGTACAGCGCACCAAAGGTGATCATGCCGTTCCAGCCCAGCGCACCCGAGTGCACGTGACCAATGGTCCAGTCGGTGTAGTGGCTCAGCGAGTTCACGGCGCGGATCGACATCATCGGGCCTTCAAAGGTGGACATGCCGTAGAAGCCGACCGAGATCACCATCATCCGGATCACCGGGTCGGTGCGCAGCTTGTCCCATGCGCCCGACAGGGTCATCAGACCGTTGATCATACCACCCCAAGAAGGCATCCACAGGATGATCGAGAACACCATGCCCAGCGTCGAAGCCCAATCAGGCAGCGCGGTATAGTGCAGGTGGTGCGGACCGGCCCAGATATACAGGAAGATCAGTGCCCAGAAGTGGATGATCGACAGCTTGTACGAGAACACCGGACGTTCGGCCTGTTTCGGGATGAAGTAGTACATCATGCCCAGGAAGCCCGCGGTCAGGAAGAAGCCCACAGCGTTGTGGCCGTACCACCACTGGATCATAGCGTCTTGCACGCCCGACCAGACGATGACCGATTTCGAACCCCAGATGCTGACTGGGATGGTCATGTTGTTGACCAGGTGCAGCATGGCAACGGTGACGATAAACGCCAGATAGAACCAGTTGGCCACATAGATATGCGGCTCTTTCCGCTTGACCACGGTGCCCAGGAACACGGCCAGATAAGCCACCCAGACGACGGTCAGCCACAGGTCAACATACCATTCGGGTTCGGCGTATTCTTTCGACTGGGTTCCGCCCAGAACGTATCCGGTTGCGGCCAGCACGATGAACAGCTGGTAGCCCCAGAACACGAACCACGCCAGATTACCGCCCCACAGACGCGCGGCGCTGGTGCGTTGCACGACATAGAACGAGGTCGCGATCAGCGCGTTGCCGCCAAATGCGAAAATCACCGCCGAGGTGTGCAGCGGACGCAAGCGGCCAAAGTTCAGGTAACCCTGCGCCCATTCAAAGTTTAACGCCGGGAAGGCCAGCTGGAACGCAATAAAGGTCCCCGCCAGGAACCCGATCACACCCCAAAAGGCGGTTGCGATCACGCCGTAGCGGATGACCCCATCCATGTATTCGCCCGAGCGATCCACGAGAATATCTGGCTCTTCGGTGTTTCTCAGCGTCCAGATGAACAAACCAACGGCGATAATCATCACCAGAATTGCGTGCACCTGATACGCCAAATCGCGTGCGTAATTGGTTCCGATCGCCGCGAATATCGCGATCAGACCAAGCACGATCAGCTTGATGTAATTTGACATATTGCGTCCCTTTGCCATGCCCCGCGTGATTCTTTATGTGTCGCGAGACCCATTTGACTGGCTGCTGTTTTGTCGGACAGAGGCCAGAACTGCTTTGATCTGTGTCAAGACAATAGCTCGATTTCTGTGACAATCGTACTCTTGTTGTTGGGTCATCAGGCCGCAGCAAGACGCTCCGCAGGCACGAGGTCAAAATGGCGTATAAATCTCTTCTCACTGTCATGACGGACACAAGCCAAAGCGATCCGGCTCTGGCACAGATGGCCGCGCTGGCATCCGCGCAGGACGCACATATCGAAGCGCTCTGCCTAGGCGTAGACCGCAGCCAGACCGGCTATTATTACGCGGGTGCCAACGCGCTGATTCTTCAGGAAACACTGACCCGCGCCAATGCTGAAGCCGAGGAAATCCTGACCTACGCCAAAACCTATCTGGGCAAGACCGACACCCGGTGGTCTGCCGAAAGCGGTGTGGCGCAGATTTCGGATATTGGCCGCCATGTTGCCCACCGCGCGCGATTCTCCGACCTCGTCATCCTGCCGCAACCCTATGGCGAAGATCGCGGCGCCGAGGCCGAACCCATCGTCGAAGCCGCAATGTTCGAAGGTCACGCACCGGTTCTGATCACGCCGCAGGACGCCACGCCCTTCGCGCGGCCTGGCACGATCCTGATCGGCTGGAACGAAAGCGTCGAGGCGATGCGCGCCATTCGCCGTGCAATGCCCTTCCTGATTGAGGCCGATCTGGTGCGTATCGTCGTCATCGACCCTCCGCGCCACGGTCCCGACCGGTCGGACCCGGGGGGAATGTTGTCACAGATGCTGGCCCGTCATGGCGTGAAATGCGAGATTGACGTGCTCAGCAAAACCATGACCCGTGTGTCGGATATTCTCAACCGGCACGCCGCTGACACCGAAGCGGACATGATCGTGATGGGGGCCTATGGCCATTCGCGGTTCCGCGAAGCCATTTTGGGTGGCGCGACCCGGAACATGCTGGAACAATCCTCGGTGCCCGTTTTCCTCGCCCATTGAGGCAAGCTTGATTACAAAAGCCGCCCCTCGGGGCGGTTTTTCTAGCGTTTTATCAGCCCGATCAAGAACAGCAGAATCACTGCGCCAATTGTGGCGAAGAAGATTGATGAGAGGACACCGCCGCCCACAGCAAAACCCAGCGCCGGAAAAATCAATCCGGCCAAGAAGGCACCAACGATACCAACGATGATATTGCCGATCAGGCCAAAGCCGCGGCCTTCCATGATCTTGCCCGACAGCCATCCGGCGACAGCGCCAATGAACAGCATCGCCAGAATGCTACTGAATTCCATGTTTTACTCCTGAGACTTACGTTACTCAGGGCCAGTTAAGCACGGTGCGCGGCCTCAGTCACGCCGCAAGCGTTTCAGACCAGAAATCCGCCGTCCGCGTCGTCGCCCGCCTCTTCCATCAGCCGCCCCATATCCGGGATCGTGACGTGGCGCTTGCCTTCCAGCAGAATGACCTGATCCTTTTTCAGCGCCGAGATCTGACGGCTGACCGTTTCCAGCGTCAGGCCAAGGTAATCCGCCATCGCCTCGCGGGTCAGGGGCAGATCAAACACGATCGGGCCGGAGTTGCCCTTCTGGTGGATCGAGGCGTCGCGACGGGCGATGATCGACAGCAGGCTTGCGATCTTCTCGCGCGCAGTCTTGCGCCCCAGAACCAGCATCCACTCGCGCGCCGCGTCCAACTCGTCCAGCGTCATTTGCAACAGTCGATGCGCGATATGCGGTGTTGAGCTCATCAGTTCTTCGAAGGGCTTCTTGCGAAAACAGCACATGACCAGATCGGTTGTCGCCTGTACGTCATAAGGCGCAGAATCACGCCCCGGACGACCAACAAAGTCGCTGGGTAACAAAAGGCCAACCATTTGCGTGCGTCCGTCCTCCATCGTCTGTGTCAACGATGCGATACCGGACACGACAGAGCCGACAAAGTTCATCTGATCCCCGGACCAGATGATCGTCTGACCCGCTTCGAAACTGCGGTAATATTTAATGCCTTCAAGCTCTTCCAGCTCATTCGCATCGCAATGCGCACACACTGCGCGATGCCGGATAGGGCAGTCTCCACAGTTCGTATGGTCGATCTTGAATATCGGTGTCATGCGCATTTCCACTTGATCTCGGTCAAAGCATCTGGCCGGGCCGTCCCTTAAACGTATCGCCATGATAGTGAAACCACAATTGGCAAAGCTTGGACTATTTGACGCGAAAGTACCGCGTTACACCAGCTACCCCACCGCTCCCCATTTCAGCAATGATGTGGGGCCAAGTCTTTATGGTGACTGGATTTCCGGCCTTAAACCCGGCAGTTCCGTGTCGCTGTATATCCATGTCCCCTTCTGCCGCAGGCTGTGCTGGTTCTGCGCCTGCCGCACGCAGGGCACGCAGACGGACAACCCGGTCATCGCCTATGTCGACGTGCTGAAGGCCGAGCTGGACCTGCTGGCCGAGCGTCTGCCCGAAGGTGTCACCCTGTCGCGCCTGCATTGGGGTGGCGGAACACCGACCCTGCTGAACGCCGATCTGATGCGCGATCTGGCAGCGCGGATTTTGGACGTGGTGCCGCTGGGACCAAACGCCGAATTTTCGGTTGAGATCGACCCGAACGAGATTGATGAGGCTCGTCTGGACGCGCTGGCCGAGGCCGGTATGAACCGCGCCTCGATCGGGGTGCAGGATTTCGACGACGAGATTCAAAAGACCATCGGGCGCATCCAAAGCTATGACACCACCCGAGACGCCGTGGACATGATCCGCGCGCGGGGGATCACCAGCCTGAATGCCGACATCCTGTATGGCCTACCGCATCAGACCAAGACCCGGATGACGGAAAGCGTACAGAAACTGCTGTCGCTCAGCCCGGACCGGGTTGCGCTGTATGGCTACGCGCACGTGCCGTGGATGGCTAAGCGGCAACAGCTGATTCCTTCGGACGCCCTGCCCACTCCCGAAGAGAGGCTGGACCTGTTCGACACCGCCCGCCGTCTGTTCATGTGGGACAACTACGCGGAAATCGGCATCGACCACTTTGCCACGCAGGACGATGGCCTGACCCATGCGCTGAAGGCCGGACGGCTCAAGCGGAACTTCCAAGGCTATACCGACGATCAGGCCGAAGTTCTGATTGGTGTCGGCGCCAGCTCGATCTCGCGCTTCCCGCAGGGCTATGCGCAGAACGCGCCCGCGACGTCCGCCCATACCAAGGCGATCCGCGAAGGGCGGTTCTCGACCTCGCGCGGGCACCTGTTCAAAGAGCAGGACATCTTGCGAGGCCGTCTGATCGAAGCGCTGATGTGCGATTTCCAGATCGACAGCGCCGAGATTCTGCGCGACCACGACATCACCGCAGCCGAACTGCGACGCATGTTTCAGGACGCCAACAGCGCCTTTGACGGGTTGCTGCGCATCACCGAGGACGGGTTGTTCATCCCGCCCGAGGCGCGCCCTCTGACCCGCATGATTGCCCGCAGCTTTGACGCATATGATCTGAGCAAAGCCGGCCACAGCTCAGCAATATGACCCGGCAAGAGGTCAGGGCTTGACGCGACGGGTCGGTTTTTCACACACTTGTAGGGTGGGCGGCACCTCGCCCGCACCTGAGGCAGGCCGAGTAACAGACAATTGCGCCAACGCATTCGCGTAAGGCTACCCTTTTCGTGCAGTCGATCTGCAAATTGAAAGAGGGACAGCACCTATGCGCGTTTTCACCGTCCTCGGCCCCAGCCAATCGGGCAAAACCACTCTGGTCGAGGCTATAAGCCGCCTCGACGGGCGGCCCACAACATTTGATGTTTCCGGAACCGTGCATTTGCACGGTTTTTCTTACTTGGACGAGCCCTGGTGCGCCATCGACGTGGATGGCGGCGGCGACAATCTGGCTTATGTCGGCCCGGCCATGGCAATCTCAGACGCCGCCGTGGTGGTTGTACCACCCGACCCGAACGCCGCAGTTCTGTGCGCCCCATACCTGCGGCTGGTTGAAGAGGCGGGCATTCCCTGTTTCCTGTTTATCAACCGTATGGACAATCCGAATGGCCGGATTCGCGACATCATCGCGGCGCTTCAGACCTATTGCTCCCACCACATCGCCCTGCGGCAGGTTCCGATCCGCGAAGGCGATACGATCATCGGCGCGGTCGATTTGATCTCGGAGCGAGCATGGAAATACCAGGAAGGGCAGCCTTCGGCCCTGATCGAGCTGCCGCAATCAGTCGAGGACCGCGAACAGGAGGCCCGCACCGAATTGCTGGAAACCCTGTCGGATTTCGACGATCACCTGCTGGAACAACTGATCGAGGACAAACAGCCCCCCAGCGCCGAGGTTTATGATCTGGCCGCACAGGTCCTGCAGAACCACCAACTGATCCCGGCCTGTCTGGGGGCGGCCAGCCACGGCAACGGTCTGACCCGCCTGATGAAGGCGCTGCGGCATGAAGCACCCGAATTCGACATCGCGGCGGATCGTGACGAGGCCGCCGAGAATGCCCGCGCCATCGCCGGGTTTGCGGATGTGAAGAAGCATATCGGCAAAATCGTCGTTCTGCGCGGCTTGGGCGACGGCGTGAAAGCGCATGAGAATCTCGGCGGTGAGACCGTCGGCAACCTGACCACGCTGGACGCCAAGACGCAGATCGCGGATCTGCCCGCCGGACAAATCGGACTGGCGGTGAAATCCGACCACCTGAATCCCGGTAATCTCTATGACAGTACCGAGGCGACGCCGCTGCCGGAATGGGCGTCTTCTCATCCCATCGCATTCCGTCAAATCGTGTCCCCGGCCCATGAACGCGACGACGTTCGCCTGTCGAACGCCCTGACCCGTCTGGTCGAGATCGACCCCGGCCTACATCTGGAGCAGGATGAGTTGAGCGGCCATGCCATTCTGGGCTCACAAGGGCCGCAGCACATGCGGCGCGTCACCGCCAAGCTGGCCGAGGATTTCGGCATCGAGATCGCAACCGAGCAGGTCGAAACCGCCTATCGTGAAACGATCCGTGCACCCGTCGAACACCGCCACCGTCACCGCAAGCAATCCGGTGGCGCGGGGCAGTTTGCCGATGTGGTGATCTCTGTCTCACCGATGCCGCGCGGGGCAGGCTTCCAGTTCGAAGAGATCGTCAAGGGCGGCGCGGTGCCCAAGAACTATATCCCCTCGGTTGAACACGGCGCCAAGGACGCGCTGGCGCAGGGGCCCGAAGGGTTCCCGGTGGTCGATGTGAAGGTGACACTCAGCGATGGCAAGCACCACAACGTGGACAGCTCGGATTATGCCTTCCGGACTGCGGGCAAGAATGCCGTGCGTGAGGCATTGCCACAGGCCAAACCAGTGGTTCTGCAGCCCATCCTGACCGCCGAGATTCACCTGCCCTCGGATTTCGTTGGCGATCTGGTTCCAACCATCAGTTCTTTGCAAGGTCAGGTTCTGGGCTTTGAAGGCAACCCCAACGCCTCGGGCTGGGAGATTTTCAACGCCCAGCTTCCCGCTGTAGCCGAGGACGAATTGCACCGCACCCTCGCCAGCGCCACGCGCGGCACCGGCTGGGTCAAGCTGAGCTTCGATCACTACGAAGAGCTGCGCGGGCCAGTGCCTAAATCAGCCTCGAAAGAAACGGCCAACGCCTGAAACGATGCGGCGGGCTGAGTTCAGCCCGCCGCCGCAATCAACTCGCGGGTATAGTCGGTCTGGGCGTTTTCGAACAGGTCCTCGGCCGTGCCCATTTCGACCACATCCCCGTTCCGCATCACGATCACCTTGTGAGACATGGCACGCACGACCTTCAGGTCATGGCTGATGAACAGGTAAGCCAACCCGTATTTCCGCTGCAAGTCACGCAGCAGATCAACGATTTGCACCTGAACCGTCATATCCAGCGCGCTGGTGGGTTCATCCAAAACCAGCAGTTTGGGCCGCAGCACCATTGCACGTGCAATCGCAATGCGCTGACGTTGCCCGCCTGAGAACTCGTGCGGGTAACGGTCCATCGCGGCGGGGTCCAAACCCACCTCGGTCATCACTTCGGCGACCAGTTCACGCGGGGCGCGGTGGGGGTCGACCTTGTGGATTGCCAGCCCCTCGGCAATGATCTGCTGGCAGGTCACCCGCGGGCTGAGGCTGCCGAACGGGTCCTGAAACACAATCTGCATGTCCTTGCGCAGCCGCCGCAGCTGTCGGGTGGACCAGCGGCGCACATCGTTGTCGCGGAAGGTGATTCCGCCCTCGGACGCAATAAGCCGCATGATCGCCAGCGCCAGCGTCGTCTTGCCCGAGCCGCTTTCACCGACAATACCCAGTGTCTCACCGGCGCGAACGCTTAGCGTGGCGTCGTTAACCGCCTTCACATAGCCGACGGTCCGCTTCAGAAATCCGCGCTGGATCGGGAACCAGACTTTCAGATGGTTGGTTCGGGCGACCTCTTCTGCATCCTGCGCGACCGGGTCAGGATGACCCGAAGGTTCCGCCCCCAGCAGCTTGCGCGTATAGGGGTGTTGCGGGTTGTCGAAAATCTCGGCGGTGGCACCGGTTTCGACAATCTCACCGTCCTTCATCACGCAAACCCGGTCGGCAATGCGCCGCACGATTCCAAGGTCGTGGGTGATGAACAGCATTCCCATGTTTTCGGTTTTCTGCAGCTCAGCCAGCAGTTCCAAAATCTGCGCCTGAATAGTCACGTCGAGCGCTGTCGTGGGTTCATCCGCAATCAGAATATCCGGCTTGTTGGCCAGTGCCATGGCAATCATAACCCGCTGCCGCTGCCCGCCAGACAGTTGATGCGGATAGCTGTCCAGCCGCTCGCGCGGATCACGGATACCGACCTTGGTCAGCAGTTCGACAATGCGTTCCCGCGCTGCGTCACCGGTCAGCCCCTGATGCAGGGCCAGCGACTCGGCCATCTGCTTCTGGATCGTGTGCAGCGGGTTAAGCGAGGTCATCGGCTCTTGGAAGATAAAGCTGATGTCGTTACCACGCACATCCATCAGCTTGTCCTGCGAGGCGCCGATCATCTCGTCGCCATCGTATTTCACCGAGCCCTCGACAATGGCGCTGTCGCCCAGCAACGACACGGTGGACAGGGCGGTGACGGACTTACCTGAGCCGGATTCGCCCACCAAAGCCACGGTTTCCCCGCGATCAACGGTAAAGGACACACCCTTGACCGCCGCGCTGATCTGTCCGTCCTGCCGGAATGAGACCTTGAGGTTGTTCACTTCCAGCAGGCTCATGAGAAGGTCTTTCTGGGATCAAACGCGTCGCGGACGCCTTCAAAGATGAAGACCAACAGCGACAGCATGATGGCAAAGGTGAAAAACGCGGTGAAGGCCAGCCATGGGGCCTGAAGATTCTGTTTCGCCTGCAGGGTCAGTTCGCCCAGCGACGGGGCCGAGGACGGCAGGCCGAAGCCCAAGAAGTCCAATGAAGCTAGACCCGCAATCGTGCCGGTCACGATGAACGGCATGAAGGTCAGCGTGGCAACCATCGCGTTGGGTAGCATGTGGCGGAACATGATAGTCATGTTGCCCACGCCCAGCGCCCGCGCCGCGCGGACGTATTCAAGGTTTCGCGCCCGCAGGAACTCGGCCCGTACAACCCCCACCAATCCGGTCCAGCTGAACAGGATCATCAAAGCCACAAGCAGCCAGAAGCTTCGCCCAAGAATCGCGAACATGATGATGATCACATAAAGCGACGGCGTGGCCGACCAGATTTCGATGATGCGCTGGAACACCAGATCCAGCCAGCCGCCGAAAAAGCCCTGAATGGCCCCGGCGAAGATACCGACGATACTAGCCGCACCGGTGACCATCAGCGTGAACAGGATCGAAAGGCGGAAGCCATAGATCACCCGCGCCAGCACATCGCGTTTGGTGTCATCCGTGCCCAGCAGGTTCTGCCCGTTGGGCGGCAAAGGCGCGGCCCCCGGACGATCGACACTCGTGTTGAAGGAATAAGGGATCAGCGGCCAGAGCGCCCAGCCGCGTTCGAACCCATCGGCCTGATAGGTCCCGGCCTTGATCTCATCAATGATGCTTTCGGGGTCGTCGAAACAATCTTCGATCCCGCCGCTGTCGATCAGGCACTGCACCTCGGGGTCGCGATAGATCGCTTCGGTCTGGAAATCGCCGCCGAACTCGGTCTCCGGGTAGAAATTGAAGATCGGCGTGTAGAACTCACCCCGGTATTTCACCAGGATCGGTTTGTCGTTGGCGATGAACTCGGCAAACAGCGACAGGCCAAACAGCACCGAGAAGATGATCAGCGACCAGAATGCCCGGCCGTTGCGGCGGAAGTTGCGCCAGCGGCGCTGGTTGAGTGGGGATAGTGCCATTTACCCCTCCCGCTTTTCGAAATCGATGCGCGGGTCGACCAGCACATACATCAGGTCGCTGATGATACCGACGACAAGGCTCATCAGGCCGAAGATGAACAGCGTCCCGAAGATCACCGGGTAGTCCCGCGCCACGGCGGCCTCGAAACCCAAACGGCCTAATCCATCCAGCGAGAAGATGGTTTCGATGATGATCGAGCCGCTGAAGAACACGCCGATAAACACGGCCGGAAACCCCGCAATCACGATCAGCATCGCGTTACGAAAGACATGGCCATACAGCACTTTGCTTTCACTCAGCCCCTTCGCACGCGCGGTCATGACGTATTGCTTCTTGATCTCATCCAGGAACGAGTTTTTGGTAAGCAGAGTCAGCGTTGCAAAGGCGGAAATGGTCAGGGCAATAACCGGCAGGGTGATGTGCCAGAAATAGTCGGCGATTTTGCCAAACAGGCTGAGGCTGTCCCAATTGTCCGAGGTCAGCCCCCGCAGCGGGAAAATCTGCCAGTAAGACCCACCGGCAAACAGCACCAGCAGCAGGATCGCGAACAGAAAGCCGGGTATGGCGTAGGCCACGATGATCATACCACTGGTCCAGGTGTCGAAGCGCGATCCATCCTTGACCGCCTTGCGAATACCCAGCGGGATCGACACCAGATAGGCAATCAGCGTTGACCACAGGCCCAGTGAGATCGATACCGGCATCTTTTCCAGCACCAGATCAATTACGCTGATCGAGCGGAAATAGCTCTCACCGAAATCCAGCGTCAGATAGTTGCCCATCATATCAAGGAACCGTTCTACCGGAGGTTTGTCGAAGCCGAACTCTTTCTCAAGCTCTTCGATGAACTCCGGCGGCAGGCCACGCGCACCAACATAGCGGTCATTCACGCCGCCAGTCTGTTGCTCGATATCACTGCCGCCTCCGGCAATGCCTTCGAACACGTCACCACCGCCCTCCATCTGGGCGATGATCTGTTCAATCGGGCCGCCGGGGACGAACTGAACCAGCGTGAAGTTGACGATCATGATCCCAAGCAGGGTTGGAATGACCAGCAACAAGCGTCTTAGAATATATGCTCCCATGGGGGCGGATTACCTTAACGCACCCGAGGACTTCAACTCGGCTTCTTTGTCGGCGTTGATCCACCACAGGTCCTGGACGCCCAAGTCATAGGGCGGCAGGTTTTCCGGGTATTCATACATGTCCCAATACGCGACCCAGTATTTACCCAGATACCACGTGGGCACCATGATCCGCTTGGCACGCAACACACGGTCCAGAGCGCGGACATTGGCGAAAAGCTCCTCGCTTTCGGTTGCGGCGACGATGTTGTCGATCAGCGGTTCGATGTCGGGGCCATGCGCGCCGGACGGGTTGAACACCGAATACGAGGCCGCCTCGGTTCCGAATTGCTGATACAGACCGGTCGAAGGCTGCAGCGAGGACGGATAGCCGCCAACAATCATGTCGAAATCCCGGTCGCGACGGCGCAGCGTGAATTGGGCGTTGTCGACGCGGTTATAAACCGCATCCACACCCATGGCGCGCAGGTTATCTACGAAGGGTTGGATGATCCGGTCCAGGGTCGGTTGATCCGAAAGGAACTCAATCGACAGCACTTCACCATTTGCGTTACGGCGAATGCCGTCGTCACCAACCAACCAACCGGCGTCGTCCAGCAATTTCATCGCAGCACGCAGGTTGCGGCGGTCATTCTGGCGGGCCGGGCGGGATTCATGCGCCGTGACCGGCTCTTCAGTCAGAACCGCCGGGTCCACCGCGTCACCGAGGGCTTGCAACACCTCAAGCTCGCGCCCTTCCGGCAAACCAGTGGCCTCAAGATGCGTGCCTTCCCAGAATGAACTGCGTTGCTGGAACAGACCGTATTGCAGGCTTTCATTGGTCCATTCGAAGTTATAGGCAAGCTGGACCGCTTCGCGTACACGGGGGTCCTGAAACTGCGGGCGGTCAAGGTTCATGACAAAGCCCGATGCTGTCGGTACGTTGCCATCCTCAAGTTCGGCCCGAACAACAGAGCCATTTGCAATCGCAGGAAAATCATAGGCAGTCGCCCAGCTTTTCGAGTTATTTTCCTGCCGCAGCGTGAACGTACCGGCCTTAAACCCCTCCATCGCCGCGATCGAGTCGCTGAAGTACTCGATCCGAATTGCGTCATAGTTGTTGCGACCCACATTCACATTGATGTGGTCGCCCCAATAGTCCGGGTTGCGTTTGTATACGATGCGCCGGTTGATGTCGTAATTGTCCAGAAGATACGGGGCTGAACCGATGCCTGGCACCAGGCGGGATTTGTCCAGACGGCGGTTCTCGGGGTCCGCTTCAAACCACGCTTTGGAAAACACCGGCGTTCCGCCCACCTGCGAGATCAGCGCTCGGCGCGGAAAATCCGGCGCAAAGTAGAACTTGACCGTGTGGTCATCCAACGCCTCGGCGCGCGGGATACGCTTGCGGACGGCATCCGCGTAGGACTTCAGCCCCTGATCCAGCAGCAAGTTGTGGGAAAATACGACGTCTTCGGCGGTCACGGGAGTGCCATCGGAAAATCGCGCCTCGGGGCGCATGTTGAAAATCACCCACTCCTGACTTTCCGGATACTCAAGACTTTCTGCAAGCAGGCCATAGTAGGATGCGGGTTCATCATATGAGGGAACCAAAAGAGATTCGTATTGATCCGCTGATCGCGCGCCGGCCCGCCCCTGTCGTGTGAACGGGTTGAAACTGTCAAACGTGCCCTGCGCGGCATAGGACAGCTCTCCGCCCCGCGGAGCATCCGGGTTCACGTAGTCGAAATGGGCAAAGCCTTCTGGGTATTTCAGATCACCAAATTCCGAAAAACCGTGGCTTTTAATGATTTTTTCTTCGGCAAACAGCTGTGTCGCCGCCAAGAGGATCAGAAGAAACCCCAGCATCGACGCATGTATCAAACCTCTGAATTCCAATGCGCGCGCCTGTATGGTCACTCTGGCGGATCTCATGTTGCTCATCCCCTGCTTGGCCTCTGCCTTTAATCTTATGCGTGCCAGCTAAATGACCAGCACTGTCAGGTTCAAGTTTAGAATGCGTGAACGCTTTGTGAAGATGTCCTTAAACAAAAATAAAGCCGCTGCACGGGGCAGCGGCTTTGAAATTCAATGCGGTTGATCAAAAGATCAGTTGCCGATGGTCTGCAGGTAGGCAATCAGATCGGCGCGCTCCTGCGGTTTTTTCAAACCCGCAAAGCTCATGGAGGTACCCGAGATATAGGCGCTGGGGCGGGTCAGGAACGCATCCAGTGCTTCGGGTGTCCAGTTGCCGCCATGGGCCTGCATCGAAGCTGAATAGCCCGTGAAACCTTTGGCCGATGCAACCGGGCGATCCACAATGGCGTACAGATACGGGCCCGTGCCGTTTGCGCCGTCTTCCAGCTTGTGGCAGGCGGTGCATTTGCGGAAGACCTTAGCGCCCTTGTCCGGATCGGCGGCGGCCAGCATATCTTCGAATACCACCTCTTCGCCGTCAGCGCTTTCACCCGCGCTTTCGGTTTCGATGATATAAGAGGCCGTCTCACCATGCCCATCGGCATGGTACAGCGCCTCGGCGCCCCATTTGGCCAGAAGCAACACCAGGAAGGTGCCAAACAGGCCTGCGGCGGCCTTGGTAACTGTCATCGTGTCGAACATTGATCGCGTGTCCATTTCAGCTGTCTGCGGGGTGTCTAAGGCTTCCCCTCGCAAGAGGCAAGGTATAGACACCGCGACTAAACGCCCAATTCTGGAACTTGTTGCACGGAATCGATCAAATGACCAATCGTATCGCATTTCAGGGAGAACCCGGTGCCTATAGTCACGAGGCCTGCCGCAATGCACGCCCCGATATGGAGGCCCTGCCCTGCCGCACGTTTGAGGATGTGATCGAATCGGTTCGCTCAGGCGAAGCGGATCTGGCGATGCTGCCGGTTGAAAACACGACCTATGGCCGGGTGGCCGACATTCACCGGCTGTTGCCGCATAGCGGGTTGCATATTATTGATGAAGCCTTCGTGCGCGTACACATAAACCTGCTGGCGGTGCCCGGTGCGACTCTGGCCGATATCACTGAGGCCCATTCGCATCTGGTCCTGCTGCCGCAATGTGCCGGGTTTCTTAAAGAACACAACATACGTGGCCGCGTCAGCCCCGACAACGCCCGCGCCGCGCGGGAAGTTTCGGAACAAGCCGATCTGCACTCGGCAGCGCTGGCCAGCGAACTGGCCGGGGAAATCTATGGGCTGAATGTTCTGGCGCGCCATATCGAAGATCAGGATAACAATACCACCCGCTTTCTGGTCATGTCGCGCCAGTCAGACCTGTCCCGACGCGGCCCACATGGCATGATCACCAGTTTCGTCTTTCAGGTCCGCAACATACCGGCGGCGCTATACAAGGCGCTGGGTGGCTTTGCCACAAACGGCATCAACATGACCAAGCTGGAAAGCTATATGGTCGATGGCTCGTTCACCGCGACGCAGTTTTACGCCGATATCGTGGGGCACCCAGACGACCACAATGTGCAATTGGCGATGGACGAGCTTGAGCACTTCACCACCAACGTCGAGGTGCTGGGCGTCTATCCCGCAGCCCACCCGCGCGGCTAAACGTTTTGGTCGTTACACGGTGAATTTCTTGGAAACGGCGCTTGCGGACTGCCGGTAATCGACGAACCCCATCGCCTCATAATAGGCCAGACCCTCGGCATTCTTGGCACCGATAGTTGCATCGATATGTGAAAGCCCTGCGGCCTGTGCCGCCAATAGCGTTTCCCGAAACAGGGCCCGCCCGATCCCAAAACGTGCTGCTGACGGACGAATATGCGTCCCAATGATACCCCAGCCGACGGACACGCCATAGGGATTTCCTTCAACCGCCCGTTTAAGCGATTGAAGCCCTACCAATTGTGCATTCAGCACCGCCACGGTGCATCGAATCCTATCTGGGTCAGCGATATAATTCGCCCTAACAAAATCCACATCGCTAGGCCGTGTGCGTTTTCCAGCGACTGTTAGCTCTTCCAGCACCTCAGAAAGGGCTTCGGCATCACTCAAAACGGCCTTTCGAAGAACCAGATTTTCCATCCTGATCCACTTACTCTGAACCCGTCGGGCGTTCAGCTCCCATGCAAATGGCGCTCTTCCATTTCCCGGGCAAAATCGCTGAGCCGCAACTGAAACTGCCGCCGGAACCGTGACTGGCCCAGCCGCAGAGACTGCAGCAACAGCCGCGCCGGCAGTGATCTGGCGGCCAGCGACATGTCAATGCTCAAGCGCGTGCGGCGTTGCGACAGAGCGAGGAACTCAACGATTGTCACCCCGTTCATACCTTTGCTGATCGCTTCGAACCGCAACAGAGACGGCGGATCGCATTCGGCCATCTCAATCGCGATGTGGCGAGGCTTGCCGCGCAGTTTGAAAACAGTTTCCCACTGCGTACCGGGCACCACCCCCATGTGACCCGACAAGCGCCGCACTTCGACCCCGCGACGCATCGCCATACGTTCGAACCGCTCAAAATCGGCGACCATCTCGAATACTGCGTTGATGGGAGCTTCGATATCTTCGCGCGCTGTAAACTGCATGACTGTTTGTGGTTCTCTTCGCTATGGGCTCAGTATCTGTCAGTCCAGCGTATCCGCAAGCCAGTTTTGCAACAGAAAATGCGCAATTGCCCCTTTGCGAGCGGGCAACAGCTTCGGATGTTCTCCGGCAAAAGCCTGCATCATTTCGGGCTTGCTAACCCACATCGCGTCTTCGATTTCCACCGGATCGATGGTGATCTCGCGCGACAGCGCCTCACCGGCGCAACCAAACATAAGCGAGGCCGGAAACGGCCAGGGCTGGCTGGACAGGTAACTGACCGCACCAACGGGCACACCTGCTTCTTCCATAACTTCGCGCCGGACCGCGGCTTCCAACGTTTCTCCGGGCTCAACAAAACCGGCCAGCAACGAGTACATCCCCTCGGGCCAACCCGGCGACCGCCCCATCAGCACCGAATCCCCGTGTGTTATCAGCATAATGACCACTGGATCGGTGCGGGGAAAATGCTGCCCTCCACAAGACGGGCAACTGCGCTGCCACCCGGCCTGCGAGACCTCGCTGGCAGCGCCGCAGCGCGCGCAGAAGCGATGGGTTTCGTGCCATCCGATCACCGCTTTGGCCGCCGCAGCCAGTTCCGCATCGCGGGCGGACAAGCGGGTCATGATCCGACGCAGCTCGGCAAAGACATGGCCTTGCGGCAAATCTGGATGTTGCTGTTCGGACGGATCTACAAACGCCCCCACCTGCGATATGTCCAGCCCTTCGGGTGACCAGTTCGAGATATCGAGCGCAAAGACAGGATCATCGTCCGAAAGACCCAGGAAAACAGGTTCTTCAATACTGCCGCCCGGACCGTTTTCAACCAGCCCGTGGGTCATGGGGATCAGGCCCAGCCGATCCAGCGCTTCGCCCTGAACCAGCGGTTTGCCGCGCCACAGCAGCAGGCACGACGCCTGCGGATGGGCACGCATCTGCGCAAGCTGATCAACATCCCCCCGGATATGCGCTGCGCGATCAAGGCCCGAGCCGCCAAACGTCACGAGTTCTGCGTGTTTCATCATAGTTCCTTTGGATCGTCGGCAAAGGGCTGCCACGGCTGCACAGCTGTTGCAATGGCAATTTCCAACATCCGAAACCTGAGATCGTCAAATGACCGCAGGCAAGCCATACAAGTTGCATCCAATATGTTTTTTAGAGAAGTTAAATTGCATATAACTGCTAAAAGTAGAAATTTGACTCACTCCGCTCCTCCGTCCGTCACTGAATTGAAGATACGGATTTTAGTAACTTCCGATCTGCATATGAATCTGAACGGCTTCGATTACCATTCAGACGCCCCCGAGCCCACAATCGGGTTCACGCGCACAGCCACCCTGATCCGGGCCGCACGGGCTGAAGCAGAAGAGGAGGGCGCCCTTGTTTTGCTGTTCGATAGCGGAGATTCCTTGCAAGGTACTCCGATCGGGGAATGGGCGGTTGAACGGTCCAATGCGCCGCATATCCTGATGCGGGCCTTTGATAGTCTGGGCTATGACGCCATAGGTTTAGGCAACCATGATTTCGACTTTGGACTGGAAGTTCTGGATCATGTTCTGGCCGACTCACCCTGCCCGGTGGTGTGCAGCAACGTACACCTACAGGATGCTGATCCTTTGTGGCAAAGCCGCGCGATCCTGACACGCCCGGTCCGCTCCCATGACCAACAGGCCTCTCTCAAGATCGGTGTTTTCTCGGTTCTTCCACCGCAAACCGCCCAATGGGAGGCTCACCGACTTCAGAACAAGGTCATCATAGACGACATCCTGACCTGTGCGGGCAGAATGGTGCAGGACTTGCAGGCGGAAAACTGCGATCTGATCATTGTCCTCGCACACACAGGATTGGGGTCACCCAATGCGGAACCTGATATGGAAAACGCGATCATACCCATGGCCGCCAATGACGGAATCGACGCCCTGATCGCCGGACATTCCCACCTGACGCTGCCCGGCCCCGCACATGAGGGGCTGGATCATGTTGATGCCGCCCTGGGAAGGGTACATGGGAAGCCGGTGGTCATGCCGGGTGCGGCAGGGACAAATCTGGGGTTAATTGATCTGAAACTCCAAAAGGCGAATGACGGCAAGTGGACAATTCAGGACCAAAGCACCGAATTACGCTCGGTTTGCCCGACCCAGCTTGACGGCACGGTAGAGCCGGTTTTGGAAGACCCCGATTTATTCAACCTATTCGCCAAAGGCCATTCGGAAACCCGAAACCGCACGGCACAACCGGTGGGGCGGACCAACCAGCATCTTCACAGCTATTTCAGCTTTTGCGCTCCGGATAGAGGGCTTGTTCTTGCCGCAGCGGCGCAGGCGGCGGCCCTGCGCTTGTATTTGCAGGGAACGCCCATGGCAGAGCTGCCCCTTCTGTCCGCGGTGGCCCCTTCAAAATTCGGAGGGCGCGCCGGGCCACGTTTTTATACAGATGTACCTCTCGGTCAGGTGTTCCTGCGCCACATCAGTGATCTGTACATATTTCCCAACGAATTACAGGCCTTTGTCGTCGATGGCGCGCAAATCGGCGATTGGCTCGAAATGTCGGCAGGCGTATTGAACCAGATAAAACCAGAGTGTGAAACCGATCTGGTCGATCCAAGTCGCGCAGGGCATAATTTCGATGTTCTGCAGGGGCTGAACTATCAGATCGACCTATCGCAGCCTGCGCGCTTTGACGCTGCCGGTCATCTGACCAACCCCGCACATCGCCGCATTCGCGATATCCGATTCGAGGGGTATCCTGTGGCCTCTGATCAACGCTTTGTTGTCGCCCTCAACAACTATCGCGCCAATGGGGGAGGGCATTTCCCTTTCATCGACCGGGCCAAGCCGATCCCGCTGCCTGCCCGACCCGTCCAGCAGATTCTGCAGGACTATGTCTCGGGCATTCTGCCCCGGGACCCGTTGGAAAATGCGCCCCACCCCTTTCACTTTACACCACTGCCCGGGGCGATAGCTTTGCTCAGAACCGGTTCGAAAGCCTGGGATCACCTGTCCGAGCTTGAGGGATACAACCCTCAGCTGGTCGGTGAAGAAGATGCAGGCTTTTTGCTGATCCGTTTGGCGCTCTGACGGGTTGTCTTTTCCGCGCCTGTTGCCTATATCGACCGTTGAGAGGTTGGCGCGGGCGAGCGCCTCGCCAACCTGGTCAGGTCCGGAAGGAAGCAGCCACAACGAGCCCCGCTTGGGTCGATGTCCAACCTCTCACTTCTTCCCAATTGAGAATGTAGACCGGCAGCGTCATGCGATCAGCCGGGGCCACAGGGTGGCGTTGCGACGGGCGAAGGCACCGATATGGCCAACTTCCGAAAGACCGAACTCATCGGGTGATAAAAGGTGGCGGCGTGCATGCGGCCCGTACAGATCAGCCAACCGCCAAACCGCTGCGGGCGGGACAAGATCGTCATCTTCGAAAGTGAACAGATCCACGGGCGTCTCTGACTGCGCCCAGCGGGCCTCGGGCAGGCTTACCCCAATCTCGGGCAGGTAGTTGCGCGGCGCGGTGCACCACCGCCGCCACTGCCAATAGACACTTGCGGGCAGGTTTGCCCCGAATCCCAGCGCCTTGCCAGGAAGATATCCCAGGGTTTTCACCGCCAAGGGCGCGTGGCCGTACCAAAACAGCAAAGCCAGCGCCCGATAGGGCCAGGGGTGATCCGACACCGTCACCGGGCCGGCGCAGACACAAATCATGCGATCGATCTGATCGATATCCGGCTGAATTGGCCCCAGCATTCCGCCCACGGAATGGCCTATGCTCCACTGCTGCGCGTCAGGGAACCTGCGGCGCATCTCCGCCCGGGCCGCAGGCATGTCGATCAAAGCCCAGTCGGCCATCTTGACCCGCGATGCTTTCAGCGATCCGTTCAGAGAATGGCCAAAATCGCTGTAGTCATAGGTCAGGCAGGCCATCCCCTGTTCGGCAGCCAGCCAGCGGGCAAAATGCTGATAGTAATCTCTCGGCACACCGGTCGCGCTGTGAATGGCCACCGCCACCCGTGGCGCAGATGCTGGCAGATACAGGCGCGCAGACAAGGTGCCTGTGCCGGACGGAAACTGGAAATCTTCGGTCGATACGGTCTGTGTAGTGTCCAGCATGGTACGGGCTCCGGGCATTGAACCGATTAGTTCACTTTCTACAGTCCGCCGTGTTTGCCGTCACAAGTCAACAGTGGCCGTGCATGACCACACGTCCACTTGACCGTGCAAATTGCCCACTTGACTCGGGCCGCCCACACCCGCTAGCGATGACGCGATGGTTCTCGACCCCGATCGCGGGGCGGGATGAAAAGGGAACACGGTGCGGTTCTGCCTGGCTATGCCAGAATGAACCAAGGCCGCGACTGCCCCCGCAACTGTAAGCGGTGAGCAATGCCGAAACACCACTGGCCGAAAGGCTGGGAAGGTCGGCAAAGCGATGACCCGCAAGTCAGGAGACCTGCCATCAAAGCAAAACCGAAACTCGGGCGGGGTGTCCGGGCAGGTCGTCAGCACGCTGTCACACCTGTTCTATGCCCCCGTCCTGCGCGCGGAGGGCGCATCATGATCTGGAAGACCAAAACACACGAATTTTCGGCCACCGTATGCCAACGCACCGGCAAGACCTGCCCGGCACTGGCACAGGTCGCGCGTGTCATCACACAGGCGATTGAGACCGCCGCACCTGCCACAACACCAGATTTTCAGGTCGAAGGCAGCAGCGAACTGAGCCATTGCCCCGAAGGCTGCACCGCCCGTTTTCGTGCGCGACAGGATCAGATTCGGGTCTATTGCGGCGCGGAGCCAGATGTCTCTACCGATTCTCTTGATAGTTATGCAGACATGATGTTCACGGATACGTTCAGCTCTCTGCCCGCAGATGTCCTAGCTCACTCGCCCTGTGCGATGCTCGAAGTTTCGACACTGGCACCGAACTCAGTTGCGCAACCGGATCAGCACGCGGCGCTCTGAGTTAGCTGTCCCGTCGGGTGCTGGTCGCCTGCGCAGCCCATGCCAACTGGCCGTCGGTCTCGACGGCACAGGGCCGCACGGCGCGCAGGCGTTTTAGCGCTGCCTCAGGGCGTTCGCCATGTTCGACCATAAGGCGCAAGGCGACCATACCGGACCGACCGCAACCACCCCGGCAATGTACCAGCACGCGGCCAGCACGGGCCAGAGCCTGTGCCGCCGCTGCGCTGACTTCGGGCCATGCGGCCTGGATCTCAGGCGGCGGCGCGCCAAAATCTGCGACCGGCAGATGCGCCCAACCGATTGCCGCGGCGCGTAGGTCATCACCAAACCCGGCGGCACCCTCCTGCAACATCTCGCTCTCGGTGGTCATGGAAATCACCAGATCAGGCTGCCAATCGCGAATTAAGCCAATATCCTGCAGGTAGTTACCGGCACGCCCCGGCAATGGTGACAGGGCTACCATACCGTTCCCCACCTGCACGGGATGAATTGCAAACAGTCTCACCAGATGCCCCCTCTTGATACGCGCTTACGGTACATAAACTGCGACGCAAACGGAAATTCGCCAATGGGGATGTGGACGCGGGCGGCGGGGGTCTCTACGCTGCATCGGAACCCGAATCCGACAGAGCAGACATGAACGACACGCCCAGCCCCGCCTATCAGGTTCTTGCCCGCAAATACCGCCCCGAAACCTTTGCCGACCTTGTGGGTCAGGACGCGATGGTGCGCACGCTGAAAAACGCGTTCGAGGCTGACCGGATCGCGCAGGCCTTCATCATGACCGGCATTCGCGGCACCGGCAAAACCACCACGGCGCGGATCATCGCCAAGGGCATGAACTGCATCGGCCCCGATGGCGAAGGCAAGCCGACCACGGAACCCTGCGGTCAGTGCGAGCATTGCGTGGCTATCATGGAAGGCCGTCATGTCGACGTGATGGAAATGGACGCCGCCAGTCGCACCGGCGTGAATGATATCCGCGAGATCATCGACAGCGTCCGCTATCGCGCTGCGTCTGCCCGCTACAAGATTTACATCATCGACGAGGTCCACATGCTGTCGACCAGCGCGTTCAACGCGCTGCTGAAGACGCTTGAGGAACCACCCGAGCATGTGAAGTTCATCTTCGCCACGACCGAGATTCGCAAAGTCCCGGTGACCGTCTTGTCCCGCTGCCAGCGCTTCGATCTGCGCCGGATCGAGCCCGAGGACATGATCGGCCTGCTCAACAAGATCGCAGCGGCCGAGAATGCCCAGATCGCGGACGACGCTTTGGCCCTGATCACCCGCGCGGCTGAAGGGTCGGCGCGGGATGCGACCTCGCTGCTGGATCAGGCAATCTCACATGGGGCCGGGGAAACCAGCGCCGACCAAGTGCGCGCAATGTTGGGCCTGGCCGATCGCGGGCGGGTGTTGGACCTGATGGACATGATCCTGCGCGGCGACGCGGCGGGCGCCCTGACCGAACTGAGCGCACAATATGCCGAGGGCGCTGACCCGCTGGCGGTACTGCGCGATCTGGCCGAGATCACGCACTGGGTCTCGGTTGTGAAAATCACCCCGGATGCGGCCGAAGACCCGACTGTCTCGCCGGATGAGCGCGCCCGCGGACAGCAGATGGCCGAGGCCCTGCCCATGCGGGTACTGACCCGGATGTGGCAGATGCTGTTGAAAGCTCTCGAAGAGGTTGCAGCCGCACCGAATGCGATGATGGCCGCCGAGATGGCCGTGATCCGTCTGACCCATGTGGCGGACCTGCCCAGCCCGGAAGAACTGATCAAACGGCTGCAGGATGCGCCGCCACCCCCGCCGAACGGCGGCCCCGGTGGCGGCATGGCCGTGCCGTCCCATGTTCCTGCTCAGCCAGCTCCTGCTTCTTTCGCCCCGACCACGCGCGGCCCGGCTGGTGCGCCAACCGCCGCGTTGGCCCAAGACACTCAGGCAGCCCTAGCGCGGTATCCCAGCTTTGACCATGTCGTCGAACTGATCCGAACAAACCGCGACGTGAAGCTGCTGGTTGAGGTTGAGAATGGCGTACGCCTCGTGTCCTACCAACCCGGTCGGATCGAATTCACACCTACAGACAACGCCCCCACCGATCTGGCCGCCCGGATCGGTTCGGCATTGCAGCGGTGGACCGGAAACCGCTGGGCGGTATCCATCGTCGCCAACGGAGATGCCGCGACCATCGCCGAGGTTCGCGACGCGGCCGATCTGGCCCTGAAAGCGCAGGCCGAGCAGCACCCTTTGGTTCAGGCCGTGCTCATGCAATTCCCGAAAGCGCGTATCAAACGGATCGAAACACCGGAAGAACGCGCCACCAAGGTCGAGACCGAAGCCCTGCCCGAGGTCGAAGACGAATGGGACCCGTTCGAGGAAGACTAACGCAAACCCTCCACGAATCTCTCCCGCGCCCGCCACGGGCCATCGGCTGACGCCGATACCCCTAAGCGGCCTTGGGCCCTTGTGCCGCGCGGAAGGCAGCCGTATTTAGGCGGCAAACCGATACACAGGAGAAATACGATGCTCAAAGGACTCGGCGGTCTGGGCGATATGGCCAAGATGATGAAATCCGCGCAGGATTTGCAGACCAAGATGACCGAAATGCAGGAAGAGTTGAACAACCTGATGGTTGTGGGCGAATCCGGTGCAGGCCTTGTCAAGGCAACCGCCACCGCCAAAGGTGAACTCAAAGGTCTGGATATCGACCCGTCGATATTCAATGGCGACGACAAGGAAGTTGTCGAGGACCTGATCCTGGCAGCCATCAAGGACGCACAGACCAAGGCGGCCGAGCGTTCTCAGGCCGAGATGGCGAAACTGACCGAAAGCATGGGCCTGCCCGCAGACATCAAACTGCCGTTCTGATAGACACTCCTGACGGAATACCGGCCGGGCACCCCTGCCCGGCCCTTTTGCAGGAGCATCCGCAGTGACTTCGAACAGCGATATCGACAACCTGATCGACCTGATGGCCAAGCTGCCTGGCCTCGGCCCCCGCTCGGCCCGCCGCGCGGTACTGCACCTGATCCGCAAACGCGCCCTGCTGCTGACGCCGCTTTCGGACGCCATGCAGCAGGTGGCCATCACCGCCCGCGAATGCCTGAATTGCGGCAATGTCGGCACAACAGACATCTGTGACATCTGCGACAGCGAAGATCGCGCAACCGGAGAACTGTGCGTGGTCGAGGACGTCGCCGACCTCTGGGCGATGGAGCGTGCGGGCGTGTTCAAAGGCCGCTATCACGTGCTGGGCGGTACGTTGTCGGCGCTGGACGGCGTCGGCCCGGACGAACTGCGCATTCCCCGACTGAAAGATCGGGTCATGGCCGAAGGGATCACAGAGATCATCCTCGCGCTGAATGCCACAGTCGACGGCCAGACCACGGCGCACTACATCGCCGATCAGTTAGAAGGGCAGGTTCGCTTGACTTCTCTGGCGCAAGGCGTGCCGATTGGCGGTGAGTTGGATTATCTGGATGACGGGACGATTACGGCGGCGCTAAGAGCCCGAAAAGAAATCTGAATACCGCGATACGACGGTAACCAGAACACACCTTTACCTGTTCCAGTTTTACACCGGAATCTGCCCAATTTGTCAGGTGTAAGCTCCCGACGAATAGGTCAATTCATAAGAGTGGCTGTAAATCTCGAAGACAATGCCAAAGGGGTCTTCAACGTAGACCATACGGTATGGTTTCTCTCCGGGGTAATAGTATCGGATCGGCATCCGTTGTTTGCCACCTGCGGCCACGATTTTTTCTACAAGGCCTTCGACATCTGGGTCTTGAACGCAAAAATGGAACGTACCATTCTGGCGAAAATCGATATTGTTTTCAGGTACGTAATTCCCGTGAAATTCGAAAAGTTCGAATCCGATCCGATCAGCAGTAGCGAGATGCGCAATACGTAGTTTTTTCCATTCCGGACCAAACACATCAGTGCACATGACACCGATATCCGTATCATCCTCTACCACGTCCGTCGGTGGCATGATTACATAAAAACCAAGGACTTCAGAGTAGAATTTTACGGCCTCGTCAACGTTTGGGACGGACAATCCGATGTGAGAGAATGTTCTTGGATGTTGCGGCATGGCGCGCTCCTTAATTTTATGGAGCGAAAACTATTGTGCCACGGCAGAGTTTCAAGCGCCTGGTCGGCGAGACATAGCCGGGTTCCGCAACACACATAGGTCTTTGTTCGCGGCCACATCAATCAAGAATGGCCTTTGCCTCCTGTACGCGGCGTGTACTATGGCTGTGACCTTATCCATTTGATATTGGGAACAGTTATGAAACGCCTTTTCGCCCTAACGCTGGCCGCCTTTACAGCAACCGCCGCTTTTTCGCAGGAACTCATCGACAAGGGTTTTGTCGAAGGCTGGAACATCATGATGGACCCCGCACTCGGCAATGGGTGCCTGATCCAGACGGTGTATCAGGACCTCTCGGTGGTGCGGCTGGGCTATGACGCTTTGGACAATCGCGGGTATTTCGCCGTTTACAACAAAGCCTGGGGCGATATCGAGCAAGGCAAAAGCTATCCGATCCGGTTTGATCTGGATGGCAAGAGCTTTGACGCCACAGCTATTGGGTTCAATCAGGGCCGCGTGCCGGGGGCGACTGTGTTCTTTACCGACCGGAATTTCGTCAACGCAATTGCGCGGAATAAGTCGATGACCGTCTACAACCCGGCAGGTGAGGTGGTGATGGCGATTGACCTTAAAGGTACCGCCAAAGCGCTGGACTATGCGCGGGACTGCCAGAATCGGAAACTCTAACGAATCGGATCGAATAGCGCGTCTTTGGCCGTGCAGTCGCGGATTACGTCCCTGCCGCAGGGCACCGGTTCAAGATTGCGGGACAGGCACAGGCGCACCTCTTCGATGTAGCCTTGTTTGCAGGTTATGGTGATCGTGTCCCGCTCCAACGTGGGGTTGGCTTTCAAAAAGGCGTCCTCCACCACCGAGGCGGGCAGTTTGACTGTAGAATCCAACTTGCGGAACACGGGCGGCCGCTGAACGCCCTCATAGGCCTGCCGAGACAGCGCAAAGTAGTCAAGTGCACTGAGACCGGAACAGGTGCCGTGTTTTTTCCACTGGTGCCATGCAAGGCCCGGTGATCCCTGAATATCAGCCATATCGCGGGTCATGGCGCGCGACGGCGGTGCCTCGGGCGTGCGGCAATAGGCAGGCCAGCCCTGATGGTATTGCGGCCAGAGCCCGTGCAATACCCAGCCGTGATCGTGCCGCGCATCGCATTGGTCCGACCCGCGCGCATCGCCTTCGCGGGCGCACCAGTTGGGCGACCAGCTGAGCGACAGAACGTAATAGTCGAACTCCCCGGCCGTTTCGCCATCGGCCAGCGCCGCCATCGCGCTGAACCCCCACAAAAACAGCCCCAAAACCGCGCAGCGCATTCGCCTCTTCCCTTCTTGCCGTGCCGCGACTATATACGGGCCAAGTTCCCCGACAACGGAAACCTGCCCCAAGATCACGGGGCCGCCGAATTCCGGCGACGGGACAGATGTATTTATAGGAGACGGGCTGATGGCAAAACCGCTTATGGCCAAGGCAACAGCCGTATGGCTGGTGGACAACACAACGATCAGCTTCAAGCAGATCGCGGATTTCGTAGGGATGCACGAGCTTGAGGTGCAGGGCATCGCTGATGGTGACGTGGCCGCAGGCGTAAAGGGGTTCGACCCGATCGCCAACAACCAGTTGACCCAGGAAGAAATCGACAAGGCGCAGAACAACCCGCTGCACAAGCTGAAGCTCAAGTTCAATGCCGCCGCTGCGGGCGAGGAAAAGCGCCGCGGCCCGCGTTACACTCCGCTGTCCAAGCGTCAGGACCGTCCGAACTCGATCCTGTGGCTGGTTAAGTTCCACCCCGAACTCAGCGACGGCCAGATCGCCAAGTTGGTGGGCACCACCAAGCCGACCATCCAGTCGATCCGAGAGCGCACCCACTGGAACATCGCCAACATGCAGCCGATCGACCCGGTTGCGCTGGGCCTGTGTAAACAGTCGGAACTGGACGCCATCGTTCAGAAAGCCGCTGCCAAGAAAGCCGCTGAAGGTGGCGTCATGAGCGATGACGAACGCCGAAAGCTGGTGTCCACCGAGCAGTCGCTGGAAATGGACGCCGCGCCCAAGATCCCGACCGCCATCGAGGGTCTGGAGACGTTCTCACTGTCCGACGATCCGGTAGAAGAGGCCGAAGAAGAGCCGATCATCGACGCCGACAGCTTCTTCAACCTGCCCAAAGGCGGGGTCGAGGACGAAGACGAAGACGATCTGCGCCCCTAACACACAGACAGCCCCGGATCGACCAGACCGGGGCTTTTTTACAGACAAACCATGCTGAACATCCTGTCTAAATTCTTCGGCCCGCATCGTGCAGTGTCCATCTATGCCTTCCTGAAGACCTGGGGCCTGCTCGTTGCGGGTGTCATTGGCACCGTCGCAATTGCGACCTCGCTGCTGGTGTTCAACGACAGTGGCGAACACGAACATGATTCGTACCTGACCGTTTCCGTTCTGTCGGCGACTCCCGTGAATGGGGATCTGAAGTACGGCGTCATTGCCTCAGTTCAGCTGCCCGATGGTTCGGCCACCTCAATTAACGAATCCAAAGAACATATAGCTCGATCCGTTGGCGCAACAGCCTGCGTGGAAAAACGTGTCTACTTGGAAAGTGGTGAGCCGCGATACAGGTTCAAACTGCCGAGTCTGTGCGAGGCCAACCAATAAGCAAAACCGCCCGGTGGCAACACCGGGCGGTTTTTCCTTCAGATCATCTGAAAAAGGATACCCGCAATGATCGCGCCTGTGATCCCAAGCCCCAGATAGGTAGCAAAGACAAGCGGCTTGACCAGCGACCAGACCGCCGCCATCGCCGGGATTGAGCTGACCGCGCCTGCGACCATGAAGGACATCGCTGCCCCCGCGCTCATCCCCTGTTCCGTCAGCCCGGCCAGCAGCGGCGGCGCGACGTAAGAGTTCAGATAGGCTGGCATCCCGACCAGTGCGGCAATCACGATGGGTACGACACCTTCACCGCCAACCACGCGGGCAATCAGATCGGCCGGAACATAGCTGACCAGCAGCGCCTCGAGCACATAGGCCAGTGCCAGCCATTTCAACAGGAACAGCCCGTTGTGAACGAACTCGGAGCGGAACCGCTGACGACGCTCGGGCTCCTGCCAGAAGCGCCAGACCGGTTTGTCATCCTTTTTCGGGCCACATCCGCAGCAGCCAGCTGGTTTATACTCGCGCAGAGGTTCAGCGAATGCCCCCGAGCGCATCAGGCCGCGCACAACAAATCCTCCGAACAGACCCAGCGCGACGGCCGCGACGGCTTTGCCGATGGCAAACGGCCACCCCAACGCGCCTGCTGTGATCAGCAAGGTCGGCGGATCGATCAGCGGCGAGCTGAGCCAGAACGCCATCACCGCAGAGAGCGGCGCGCCAAGCGCCAACAAACCGGCGATGAACGGAATGACCTCACAGGAACAGAACGGCGCCAACCCGCCGAACAGCGCAGCAAGAAAGATCATCCGCGTCTCGCGCCCCTCAAAGGCACGTGCGACCATAACTTCCGCCCCGGTCGCCTTGAGGTAGGACAGCAGAAGAACAGCAAACAGGATGTATTGGCCGGTATGGGCCAGCGCCTTTCCAGCAAAGGTCACGACCTCGGTCCAGTTGCCGGGGTCCAGAACCGCAACGGCCGCCAGAATCGCCACAATCGACGCCCATGGGGTCTTGATCAGTTCAAGCACCCTTACAGGCACTTTGGGATTTTGTGTCAACTCAGCCATCGTTCGCGGCCTTTCCCACTTCGTCCGCGCAGCATTCGGCAAGAATGAACTGCGCAAGATTTCTCAACTCGTCATAGCAGGCGCGGTTGATCGTGCTGCGCCCGACTTTCTCTTGCTCGACCACGCCACCGGCGGCCAGAAACCGTAGGTGATGCGCCAGGGTCGACGGGGCGATCCCCGTCCGCTCCTGTATCTCGCCAACCGTAAGACCGGCCTGCCCGGCCCGGACCAACGTCCTCAGAACCTTCAACCTGGCCTCGGAGCCCATGGCCGAAAATCCTGCTGCAGCGGTTTCCCACATCTCGCTTACTCCATAAAACTAGATTTCTGGTTATTTAGTTCAATCAGGTCTCGCGGTCAACCACCCGCATCACGAATTCTCGAGAATTGCGTAAGTCCAGATTGCCCACCCCATAAGTCCAATCTATAAGACCTTATGGCAATATCGGTCGACACTTTCTTTCTTGAGCTGAACGGGCAAGGCACGCTGCAGGCGCAGATCCAGCAGATGATCGCCGAGGGCATCCTGTCCGGCAGGTTTCATGTGGGGGAAAAGCTGCCCTCGTCCCGCAAACTGGCGGCGCATCTGGGTGTCAGCCGGATCACGGTGACGCTGGCCTATACCGAGCTGCTGGCCAATGACTACCTCACCGCCAAAGGCCGGTCGGGGTATTATGTCTCGCAAAACGCGCCGGTACCGCCGAAATATTCTCCCGTCCAGCGCGTCACCGAAACCGTGGACTGGGACGCCGCGCTGGCCCGGCGGTTTTCGGGGCGCGACGTGCTGTCGAAACCGGCCGACTGGCGCGACTATCGTTATCCGTTCATTTATGGGCAGGCCGACCGCACCCTGTTCGATCACGCCAACTGGCGCCTCTGCGCCGTGCGTGCGCTGGGTCACAAGGACTTCGATTCCCTGACCGCCGATTACGTCGATCAGGACGATCCGCTGCTGGTCGAGTTCATCGCCCGCCACACCCTGCCCCGCCGCGGCATCGCAGCCCGCCCAGAAGAGATTCTGATCACCATGGGGGCGCAGAACGCGCTGTGGCTGGCCTCGCGCATCTTGCTGACCCACAACCGGACAGCCGTGATCGAAGACCCGAGCTATTACGCCCTGCGCAGCCTGTTGGAGGTTTGGGATTGCAACGTCACTCCGTTGCCGGTTGATCACGACGGGTTGCCGCCGGACGCGCTGCCCGACGACACCGACGTCATCTTCACCACGCCCAGTCACCAAAGCCCAACAACCTCGACCATGTCCGTGGATCGCCGAACCAAACTGCTGGAGCGCGCCCGCGACCTGGACGCGATGGTGGTCGAGGATGACTATGAATTCGAACTGGCCTTTCTGGGCGCGCCCTCCCCGGCGTTGAAGTCGATGGACCGGGACGGGCGGGTGATCTATGTGGGCAGCTTCTCGAAATCGCTGTTTCCGGGATTGCGGCTTGGCTACATGGTCGGATCCGAGCCATTTATCCGTGAGGCCCGCGCGCTGCGGTCGCTGGTGCTGCGCCATCCGCCGGGTCATATCCAGCGCACGGCGGCCTATTTCCTGTCGCTGGGCCACTACGACGCGCAGATCCGGCGCATGTCCAAGGTTCTGGCGCGACGGCGCGAGACACTGGACGCCGCCGTCGAAGAGCACGGGCTGACTGTAGCCGGGCGTGGCATTCTGGGCGGGTCCTCGCTGTGGATGTCGGCCCCCGAACATGTCGACACAACCCGGCTGGCCACATCGTTGCAGGGCCAGAGCGTCCATATCGAGCCCGGCGCGCCATTCTTTTCGGGGCCGGACCGCCCGCAGAATTTCTATCGCCTTGGCTATTCGTCGATCCGGCAGGACCGCATCGCGCCGGGTGTAAAACTGATCGCCGACGCGATTCGTGCCGTCTGACGCGACTCTGGACCTATTCCGCCGCAAATTCTGGCCCTAACGCCGCCCGGTCCCTTGCGCCTAAACCGTATCCAAATGCCGGGCTGTTAGCCCGGCTCCACCTAGCTATGCGCGGAGATCATTCAGATGAAGATGACGACAGAAGAGGCCTTTGTTAAGGTTCTGCAGCTGCACGGGATCGAGCATGCCTTTGGCATTATCGGTTCGGCGATGATGCCGATCTCGGATATTTTCGGGAAAGCCGGCATCACGTTCTGGGATTGCGCGCATG
>NZ_JBQFQR010000026.1:0-60159 GCF_056536985.1 Ruegeria sp. CH8
AAAAGAAGGGCAAAGATGGACGACTTTTACGCCGCCCGCAGCAGGGTCATCCCGCCGCTACCGTGGTCGACTTTCTCACCGCCGTTCTCACATCCTGTCCTTACAGAGACTGGTTCGAATTTGTCTGACAGCACCTTTGCGCGGGCTACGACAGTATCGCCGTTGTTGATTGAAAATAGCGCGAAGCCAGCCTGTGATCGGGTTTGCTCAAGAGACGACGCGGCCCTCCAACAAGCCTTCCGAAGATCTGGCCGCGCCAGGGGTTAAACGATCAACCTGTCCGTTGCTTGTAATAGGTGTCCTTATGGACAATCAGCCCATGACGGTAGGTCAGTATGTCGACGCTCAGAAACTCTTCTTTCGAGCCATCCTTATGCGTCGCGGTGCGGCGGTATTCGCAGTAGGCTTTGTTGCCCGAGATCGAGCAGTCCAGGCTTTCCCAATGCACGCTTTCGACTTTTTCGAACAGCGCAGAAAAAGCACTGCGGATCGTTTCGGCGCCTTCCAGACGCACGCCATATTCGTCCGGGCCGACAGCGTGGTCAAATGTGGCGTCGTCTGCAAAATGCTTCATCACTGCATCGATGTCGTTAGCGTTAAACGCGTCGCCGACAGCGTCGACGAGGGCTCGGGTCAAAGCGGTCATGATTGCGGTCCTTTTCCTTGAAGCATATCGCAAGTGTGTTTGAAGAAGGGGCTTGCCGGGTCGACAAGCACGTTCAGTTCGTCAAAGTGATCGACGTTCGGGACGATGTAGAGGCCGACCTTGCGGTCTGCGGTCCCAAATTTTTCGACATACATCCGTGCCTGCCTGTGGAATTCGTCCGTTTCCGCGCCACCAACGACAACCAGCTGCGGTGCGTTTGTAACCGGGGGATGATTGGTCATCGGGCTTTCGGCTTCGGCCTCTTCCGGGGTCATGCGAATACCTGCATTAAGCGCCTCGGTCAGGCGCACCGGTTCCAGGTAGCTGAGTGGTGACACCGGGATGCCGGACTTGATCATGTCGGCAGGAAGATCCGCACCAAACGCAGGCCAGTTGGTCGCTATCATCATCTGGGTGATATGGCCGCCAGCCGAGTGGCCCATCACGGTGATACGGTCTGGATTGATGCCCAGTTCGCGCGCGTTGCGCCAGATATAGGCGAGGGCTTCGCGGATTTCTTCGGAAATACGGGTGATGGTCACTGATGGGCAAAGGTCATAGCCAAGCACAACTACATTGACCCCCGCCGCGACAAAGGGTGGGGCAATAAAGCTGTAGATCGACTTGTCGCCGCGTTGCCAATAACCGCCATGCACATACACCAACGTCGGCGCGGTCGCATCAGGACAGCGGAAGACATCCAGCTTTTGTTTCTCGCCTTCCCCATAACGGATATCGAGGCTGCAATCGCTGGTGGCACGCGTGGCCTCGCTGTCGCGGCTCCAGCCGGGAATGACGGTGACTTCATAATCCGGTCGTCCGGCCCGCAGATTGTATTGCGCGTCGAATTCGTCGGGGCTGAAACGGGTGTGGTAGGTCAGATAATCACTCATGACGAAACCTCGGGATTGGGGGCCGCGAAGAAAGCACCGCGGCAAAAGACAAGTGGCGGAACCGGCGCGTGGGCATAGCTGATGACGCGGCCCAGAAGGATCTCATGATCGTCTGCGTCGACCCGGCTGTTAACCACGCATTCCAATTGCGCCGAGGCGCCGGGGATCAGCGGAGTCGCGGTTCCGGGCATCCATTCGGTGTCGGTGAACCGGTTTTCGACGTCACTGGCGAAGTGCATCGCAAGGTCTTTCTGTTCGGCCGACTGGATGTTGACCGCGAAATGATCCGATTGCGACAGCGTCGGAAAGACCCGGCCTGATTTCGCAACACAGACCGAGATCACCGGCGGTTCGAGCGAGACCGAAGTGAAGGAATTGGCGGTCAGCCCCCAGGGTTCCCCGTCCGCGTCATAGGTGGCGACGATGGTTACCCCCGTCGGAAAGGTGCCAAGGGCGCGGCGATAGTCCCGGACGTCCACTATAGAACCCCTTCGCTGGCGCAGGCTTTTTCCAGTGCAGCCCATTCATCAGGGTTTGTCCCAAAATGACGCATGACGTGATCGCGGTAGGCAGGGCGCTCCGCCAGTCGCTGGTACCAGGCCTCGACATTCGGCAGCGGCGGGCGGTCGACCTCGACATTGAAATAGCGATAGGCCACGCACCCCAAAGGAACATCCGCCATGGTAAAGCTGTCGCCGCAGACATAGGCCTTATCCGCCAGATGCTGATCCAGAAGGGTCAGGGCCTCGTGCGCTTCGTCGCGCAGCTTGGCGATCTTTTCCGGGTCACGCTTATCAGGTTGAGTGCGCACGGTTGCAAAGAACAGGTAGATCACGGGCCCAAAGGCGCGGCTGGCCGACCACTCCATCCATTGATCCGCTATCGCACGGGTCTGAATGTCGGACGGGTTGAGCGTTCCTGCGCCGTACCGGTCACAGAGATAGCGCACGATGGCGAGGCTTTCCCACAGTGCAAAATCCCCGTCGCGGATCGCTGGGATCATTCTGTTGGGATTGATCTGCGTATACATCTCCGTGTCGAGCTTGCCAAAGCTCCCCCCGGCCAGTTGCAGCGTGTAGTCCAGCCCCAGCTCATTCGCCGTCCAAATCACGGGAATGACGTTCGACGAATAGGGCCGCCCCCATATCTCAAGCATGTTCCAGCATCCTTTTCTGGGCGATGGACTGCGTGCCGAATTTCGGAACAACATGCTCGAACAGACGATGCCAGCTGGCGAGGATATTTTCGTAAGGCACACCAGTATATTGCTGCATGAGCATGAGGTGATCGAGGCCGATGGTTTCCTGCCGTTCCGCAAACCGATCCGCAACAAATTCGGCGTCGCCCACCACGATGATCCCGCGTTTGTTGAGGAAATCGAACCAGTCCATTTCTTCATCCTCGGGCGTCATCTCTTCGCCCACGTCCAGATAGCCGTGCTTGGTCCATTCCCCCTTGGGGCGCGACCCGCCAAGGAATTCGTAATAGGCGTTGATCGGGCCGCGAATGGTGTTTACCGCTTCTTCCATGCTTTCACCAACATAAAAAGCCGTGCAGACACCGACACCTTCGCCAAGCTTCACCTCGCGCCCTTCGCGTTGCGACAGGGCCTGGCGGTAGGGCTCCCAACAGGCCAGCGTCGCCTTGGGTCCAGCCGCCATCGAGATCACACCCCAGCCGCGCTCGCCAGCCAGCTTAAACGTTGGCGGAGCATTAGACATAAGCCAAACCGGCGGATGAGGGTTGGAGTAGGGGCGCGGATGCACATACATCGCTTTGTATTCGCCGTCCTCACTGTGATAACGCGGGTCCAGAGGGTCAAAGAACCGGTTTGTCTCTTTCCAGCCAGGAACCGGGAATTGGTAGAATTCGCCGTGATGGGTGAACACCTCGTTGGTCCAGGCTTTCAGGATGATCTCAAGGTTCTCCTGATACAGCCGCATGACCTTGGCATTGGCGCGCCGGTCCGCATCCTTGTTGAACTGGATGGTCGAGCGTTCGTTGATGCCTTTGGCGACGCCGAAATCAAACCGGCCTTGGGTCATATTGTCCAGCATCGCGGCGTCTTCGGCGACGCGCAGCGGGTGCCAATCGGGCAGGATGATCGGCGCCGTGCCGACCCGCAGTTTCTTGCAATGCGCAGCCACGTGGGTCCCCATCTGGAGCGGGTTGGGCGGCGCATTCATATATCCGTTATGGGCAAAGTGATGCTCGGTGAACCATGCGGTTGTGAAACCCGCCTGCTCTGCCAGCGAACACTGTTCGAGGATCATCTCCAGTGCGCGCGCCCAGGGAATCGTCTCGCCAGGGCTAAAATTGGCAATCAAATCAAAGCGCATAACGTTCTCCCGGCCGGTAGAAGATTAGTTGATTTTTTATCTCATTTTCAACTAAGTTGATTTACGCTCGAAAAGTCAACTAAAATCCTTTATTCTGAAGTCATGAAAAATGACGTGTCCCAGACCCACGCCCAAAGGCTCGGAAGTGAAATTCGCGAAGTGCGCAAAGCGCGTGGGCTGACCCTGCAACACCTGTCCGAGGCGGTGTCATGTTCCAAAGCCTATCTCAGCCGGATTGAGCTTGGGACCGCTAAGGTGTCGGACGACCTGCTTTGCGAAATCAGCGATGCCCTTGCGGTTGACCCGGGCTGGTTCTTTCCCAAGCAGGCAGGAGAAGGCCCGCTGGAACGCAAGCACGTCGTGCGACGTGAAAACCGCAGGGCGCTGTCGGCGATGTATACGCGGTCAACGGATGAATTGGGCTTTGAGGACGAATTGCTGTCCAGCACGTTGTCAGGCCAGTGCTATTTGATCCTGTCACGATTCCGCCCCGGCGCAGGAGAGCCGCCCGAGCCACTGGAAGGGTATTCCTTTGAAGGTGAGCAACACGCCATCGTCCTTAGCGGCGAAGTAGAGCTGCGCCTTGGGGAAGAGGTCATTTCATTGCGTGAAGGAGACAGCTTTTCCTATCCATCCATGATCGCCCACCGCTTTCGCAACAAGACCGAAAAAGAAGCCACAATGGTCTGGGCGATGTCGCCGATACGTATCACGTGGTGATTGCTGTTCTGCTATTGCAGATGCATGAAGTGCTTTTGTGTGTGGTGCGCTGAAAGGTCTTGTCAGAAGAACTTGGGTTGAGCGGGGCAGGGGTGTTGGGATCTGTTGCAAACTTTTGGCTGTTGACGACGTCAGATGCCGCGGGTGAATGACTTTCGGTAAAATCAGTCGAGTGTCAGTTCATGATTTCCTTCAAAGGCGCGCAATATCCGAAGGATGTGATCCTGTTCGCAGTGTTTTTCTATGTCCGATACGGTGTGTCTTACCGGGATCTTGAAAAAATCATGGCCGAGCGCGGTGTTTCAGTGAACCACACCACGCTAAACCGATGAATAACACGGTATTCTGGTGCAATCGCTTAAGCAGCACATCGCCGCAAAGGGCCATGTGATCGTTCGTGGAGAATGGACGAGACTTATATCAAAGTTAAAGGCGCGTAGGTTTACCTCTATCGAGCTGTGGACAAACACGGCAAGACCCTTGATTTCATGCTTTCACGGCGTCGCAACAAACCAGCCGCCACCAAGTTCTTCGCCAGGATGTTGGGGATCAACGGATTGCCGAGGAAGATTGTGATCGACAAGAGCGGTGCCAACACCGCCGGCATAAAGGCCAATAACAAAATGCTCAAAAGCTCTGGCTGCCCGATCCCAAATGAGATGGTGAGGCGGAAATACTTGAACAATATCGTGGAACAGGACCACCGTTTCATCAAGAGACGCACGCGGCCAATGCTGGGGTTCAAGGCCTTTGCTTCAGCGGCGGCAACCCTTGATCGAATAGAAGTGGCGCACATGATCCGCAAGGGTCAAATCACGCTCGAACTCTGCCCATTTAAGCAGTTAGCTGAGCTCACCACCTGACTTACAAGCGATTGCTGAAACAACTCAACGGACTCAAATTTTTGCAACAACACCTTGCCCTGCAGAAAACAGCAATCTCATCCATAGGAAAAAATTATAACGTTGAAGGTATAATCGATTTTTCTTGAAGAGTTAATCTGTCAAACTGTCGGTACCAATCTGAATGAGAACGCCGCACGAGAATGGCGAACCAGTCTAATAAATCGACAACAGAGGATGACAATGAGACACACAACATCACTTCTAACCGCTCTCGCCATCGGCACGCTGACTGCAACGGCAGCGGTATCAGAGACAGAACTGACTGTTTACACAGCCGTCGAGGCTGAAGACCTGGCCCGATATGCCGAGACGTTTAACCAAAGCAACCCTGATATCAAAATTAACTGGGTTCGCGACTCGACAGGGATCATTACCGCCAAATTGTTGGCGGAGCGAGACAACCCACAGGCAGACGTCGTTTGGGGGCTGGCGGCCACGTCGTTGCTGCTGTTGAAATCCGAAGGCATGCTGGAACCCTACGCTCCGGTTGGCGTTGAAGAGCTTGATGTGAAGTTTGTTGACGGTGACAATCCTCCGGCCTGGGTTGGCATGGATGCCTGGGTTGCGTCGGTTTGTTACAATACAGTCGAGGCCGAAAAGGCTGGGCTGACGCCGCCAACGTCATGGAAGGACCTTACCGACCCAATGTACAAGGATCAGGTTATCATGCCGAACCCAAACTCATCGGGCACCGGATTCCTTGATGTTTCAAGCTGGCTGCAGTTGTTTGGCGAAGATGGCGGCTGGGAGTATATGGATGCGCTGCACGAAAACATCGCACGATATACCCATTCGGGTTCGAAGCCCTGCAAACTGGCGGCTGCGGGCGAAATCCCGATCGGTATCTCGTTTGCCTTCCGCGGTGCCAAATCCAAAGCGGACGGCGCCCCGCTTGAAATCATCGTGCCTTCCGAGGGTGTAGGTTGGGACATGGAAGCAACTGCAATTGTTGCCGGCACCGCAAATCTGGAAGCCGCTCAGAAACTAGTTGATTTCTCGGTCTCCAAAGAGGCCAACGAGATGTACAACAGCGGTTATGCGGTCGTGGCCTACCCGGGCATCGCAAAGCCGGTCGAGCACTTCCCAGAGGGTCTTCTGGATGCCATGATCGAAAATGATTTTGAGTTTGCCGCCAACAATCGCGCGGCGATCCTGAAGGAATGGCAGTCTCGCTATGACGGAAAGTCGGAAGCGAAGTAATCCCATTAGCAGGAGGAGCGATCATGCCTCTCCTGCACACCACACTCTTGTTCCCCAAGATACAACCTACTCACCCGGTTCAGACCGGCCAAGTAAGGCCGTACCCGAGGTGCAGATATGAGGACCTCTCCCGTGCTTCAGAAAACACCACCCGGTGAACTGTATCTTAGTATCCAAAACCTGTGGAAAGCCTTCGGCAGCTTTCTCGCACTCAAGGATATTTCGCTGGAAATCAACGAAGGCGAGTTTGTCTGCTTTCTGGGCCCGTCAGGCTGTGGAAAAACAACTTTGCTGCGCGCCATTGCAGGTTTGGACCTGCAAACCAAGGGTACGGTCATGCAGGACGGTATGGACGTGTCCAACTTGCCCCCGTCCGAGCGTGATTTCGGGATTGTATTTCAATCCTATGCGCTGTTTCCCAACCTCACGATTGAAAAGAACATCGCCTTTGGCCTGGAAAACTCAGGCCACAGCAAGTCTGAAATTTCCGCCCGTGTGAACGAGTTGTTGCATCTGGTTGGCCTTCCCGATCAGGGTAAGAAATACCCAGCGCAGCTATCGGGTGGACAGCAGCAAAGGATTGCACTTGCGCGCGCGATCGCGTCCAAGCCCGGCTTGTTGCTGCTGGACGAGCCCCTGTCGGCTCTGGATGCCAAAGTACGTGTACATTTGCGGCACGAAATCAAGGAATTGCAGCGCAAGCTGGGCGTGACCACCGTTATGGTGACCCATGATCAGGAAGAGGCGCTGGCCATGGCTGATCGAATCGTGGTCATGAATCACGGAGTTATCGAGCAGGTGGGTTCTCCCACAGAAATCTACCGGGATCCGGCTAACCTTTTCGTGGCCGATTTTATCGGTGAAATGAACCAGATTAGGTCTCAAGTTACAAAGGGCGGGCGGTTGAGCGTGGGCGAAAAAACCTTTGCCTGCCTAGGTCATCAGTTCAACGACGGAACGTCGGTTGTCGCGGCAATTAGGCCGGAAGATGTAATTCCCCATGAAGCTGGGTATCTTGATACCGGTGGCAATCGAAACTGCATCGATGTCACTCTAGATGAGATGGAATTTCTAGGCTCGTTTTGGCGCTGCCGTTTAAGCAACGAACGGTTTGGGTCATCAGAACTGATTGCTGACTTCTCGATCAATGCCGTGCGTCGCCTGGAACTTGAAGAAGGCCGGACCATGGTGATTGAGCTTCCCGAAAATCGCCTGATGGCATTTGATGTTCCGGAGGTAGAGGCATGAGTACGATCTCTACCAACAGCGATACCCTGCCCCCTGGTCCCAGCATCAAGCCAAAGCTCAGCCGCGATGACATCTTGATGCGCGGCAGCATGATGGTCATCGTGCTCTATCTAATCGTGACCTTGGCGCTGCCGCTTTACACAATGCTCTCCAAGTCATTTTCAACCTATCGGGTGGAGCTGTCCCAATACGAGTTTCAGGTCAGCGATGAAGCAGGCGTTTATGACGGGTCGATCCTGTCTGGAGATGCGCTGAACCAGCAAACCGATGTGTTCGCTGACACCGATCTTGTGACTGGCTCGGATGGGCGTCTCCCGGTGACAGGATTGTTCCCGGAGTTCAGTTTCCGAAGCCCAGTCATGTACCAGATCCGCAACACAAGCGACACTGGGCGCTTTCTGGTCGGATCAACTCTGCAGGACGACACCGACTGGATCGAGCTTGATTCCAACACGTTCCGTCGCGTTCAGCTGCGGCCCGTTCAATCACGGGGTCTGGACAACTTTGTAAACTATTTCTCGACGCCTGCGCTGTTCAATTCGATCAAGAACTCGCTTTGGATATCTGTTGTAAGCACCATTGTAACGGTAACGCTGGCCTTTTGGTTCGCCTATGCGCTCAATCGCAGCTGTATGCGGTTCAAGGGTGTCTTTCGTCTGATAGCGATGGCACCGATCCTTGTCCCCTCGCTTTTGCCGGGTATCGCCTTGGTATACCTGTTCGGCAATCAGGGTATGATCAAGGAGCTGTTGTTCGGGGCTAGCATCTATGGCCCGATCGGTATTGTGATCGGATCGGTCTTTTTCACCTTTCCTCACGCCTTCCTGATTATTTCAACAGCGTTGGCAATCTCGGATGCGCGGCTTTACGAGGCTGCCGCAAGCCTGCGATCGACCCCATGGCGCACATTCTGGACGGTCACCGTTCCGGGTGCTCGCTACGGCCTGATCTCTGCTTCCTTTGTGGTTTTCAATCTGGTGATCACCGATTTTGGCTTGCCCAAAGTCATCGGTGGTCAGTTCAACGTGCTTGCGGTGGATATCTACAAACAGGTGATCGGCCAGCAGAATTTTGAGATGGGCGCGGTTGTATCCGTGGTTCTGGTGATTCCTGCAATCCTAGCCTTTGCCATCGACCGGATGGTCCAGTCCAAACAGGTTGCGCTGCTGTCCGCGCGGTCAGTGCCGTATCAGGCAACCCCTAACCCGAAAGCAGACCGACTGTTCCTGATCTATTGCAGCCTGATCGGCCTTTTCATCGTCGGCCTTTTAGCGGTGTGCCAATTTGCGGCGCTGATCAAGTTCTGGCCCTATGACCTGAGCCTAAGCCTGCGGAACTATCAGTTCGACAAGATGGATGGCGGTGGATGGGGATCGTATTTCAATTCGATCCGGTTGGCCTTGCTGACCGCAGTAATAGGCACCACCGTTGTATTCTTCGGTGCCTATCTGGTTGAAAAATCGCAAGGGTTCCGCACCGGAAGGTCGATCTTTCAGATGTTCGCGATGTTGCCGATGGCAATTCCTGGTATGGTGCTGGGGCTTTCCTACATCTTCTTCTTCAACAACCCTTCAAACCCCTTGAACGGTATCTACGGCACCATGGCAATACTGGTGATCTGTACAGTGACGCACTTTTACACTGTATCGCACCTGACGGCGGTGACCGCGCTGAAACAAATGGACCGCGAATTCGAGTCAGTTTCGGCCTCGCTCAAACAGCCAACGATGAAACTGTTTGCGCGTGTTACGGTTCCAGTCTGTTTGCCAGCAGTTTTGGACATATCCATTTATTTGTTCGTCAATGCAATGACGACTGTGTCAGCGGTCGTGTTCCTCTACTCGCCTAAAACGACGCTCGCGTCTATCGCAGTACTGAACATGGATGATGCCGGGGATATTGCACCGGCTGCGGCGATGGGCATGATGATCTTTTACACCAATGCTGCGGCCCGGATCATTCACCTGATTGCGTCTAAAGGGATATTAAAACGCACTCAGGCCTGGCGCAGTCGCTGACGGCCACTCCTGCTGATACCAAGCCCCGCCAATCAATCGTTGGCGGGGTTTTCTTCCAAGGTACGTTGCGCAAACTCTGTGAAGGCGCGGATGATTTTCACTTCGCGCCTCTGAGACAGCGATATAATGCTCTCGCCCATCTGCAGGTTGATGCCTTTAAGCTTGATTTGTCGGAGACGGTCATCATGACCATATTCCGCCTGCGAGACAAAACCGATACCTGCGCCGGAGGCCACCAGTTCCCGTATCGCCTCGCGTCCTTCCGCTACAATCGCGGGTTTCAATGTTATCCCGTGTTTTTTGGCCTCGTCTTCAAGTTTCTGGCGCGTTTTTGATCCCGTCTCGCGGAAAATTAACGGTAGATTTGACAGCTCTTCTAGAGACAGTGTCGGCTTCGACGCCAAAAGAACACCCTGTGCGGCAAAGGCCACGATCTCTGTGGAACCAAGACTTAAGACATCCATATCCTTGCCGGGAGACAGGCTGCCCACTACGCCAATTTCCGCGTTATAAGCCCTGAGTTCCTCCAGGATCTCTTCGCTATTCCCCGAGCGTACGGTGATCGTGACATTAGGGTTTTTCTTTTGAAAAGGCCCCAGAAAGGCTGTCATGTGGTGTGCAGAGTCGGCGATGATGCGCAACTCTCCATCGACCACGGCCTTGGTCTCGGATAGGTAGTCCTCGATTTGACCTTCGATCTCGAAGTATTGCTTCGTATATCGGTAAAGCTGCTCACCGTCGGGTGTCAAAGTTACACGTTTGCGCTCACGTTGGAACAACAGCAGATCATGATCCTGTTCCAGCTTTCGCACCTGTTCCGAAATTGCCGGCTGCGTCAGAAAAAGAGCCTCTGCAGCACGCGAAAATCCCCCATGCTTGGCTACAAAATGGAAGGCTTTGAGCTGGCTGTGACGCATGGCAGTACTCCGATATCAGATCATAGGCTGCGCTTATAATTAGATTGATATTTGCAATTTCACATATAGCAACACTTGCTGCAATTGTGTTCTTGAGAATACCTTTCTGGAGCTAGGTTATGACACCTTCCAATCCCAAAATCGAACAGCCGCGCCTCGGTGAACCTTACCTTCTGACACCCGGACCTTTGACGACATCTCATGCCGTAAAAGAAGCTATGTTAAAGGATTGGGGCAGTTGGGACGATGACTTTCGCGCCATGACGCAAGAGGTGCGGACAAGCCTGCTGGCGCTATTGGGCGAGGGCGCCGATGATTTTGACTGCGTCCCGATGCAGGGCAGTGGTTCGTTTTCGGTTGAAGCGATGCTTGCATCATTCATTCCGCGCGATGGCAAAGCGCTGGTGCTGGCGAACGGAGCGTATGGCCAGCGTTCGGCGCAAACGCTGGTGTATCTGGGGCGCGATCATGTGGTGCTGGACAAGGGTGATTACCTGCCCCCCCGGGGCAGCGAAGTGGCAGAGATTCTGGCTAAAGATCCTGCGATCACCCATGTAGTAGCGATCCATTGCGAAACCTCCTCGGGCATTCTGAATCCCGTCGAGGAGATTTCCGAAGCGACCTATGCCGCCGGGCGCAAGCTTCTGATTGACTCGATGTCAGCTTTCGGTGCGATCGAGTTAAAGCCAAGCGAGGTCAGGTATGAGGCGATGGTGTCCTCGGCCAACAAATGCATCGAAGGCGTGCCCGGATTCGGTTTTATCGTCGCCCGAAAATCCGAGCTTGAGGCTGCGGAGGGCAACAGCCACTCGCTGAGCCTGGACGTGCACGCGCAATGGGTGCATATGAACAAGACAGGTCAGTGGCGGTTCACCCCTCCGACCCATGTGGTGGCGGCGTTCATCGAGGCACTCAGGGCGCATTCCGCCGAAGGAGGCGTTCTGGGCCGTGGCGAGCGCTATACCCGCAACCGTGATGTCATGGTCGCCGGAATGCGCGAACTGGGCTTTGAAACACTGCTCGACAATCGCTGGCTCAGCCCAATTATCGTCACCTTTTTCTGCCCGGCGGACGAGAATTTCGTATTCGATCAGTTCTACACCCTTATGAAATCCAAGGGTTTCATCATCTACCCAGGTAAGCTGACGGTGGTCGACAGTTTTCGCGTCGGATGTATCGGTCAAATGGATGAACACGTCATGCGCAAAGTTGTAAACGCAGCAAAAGAATCACTGGAGGAGATGGGTGTCACAAGCGCTGCCCCCCCCCTCCGGGCATTGGAAGAACGCGCCAAACTGGCAGCTTAACTATCAAGGAACAAAATAAGATGACCATCCAAACACCAGTTGAAGCAAACGAACGCGTCTATCCGACGCCGAAAGTACCCGCAATCGCCATCTGCCTTGATGGATGTGAGCCGGAGTACCTGGAAGTCGCAATAGCCAAGGGTCTGATGCCCAACCTTAAGCGGATGCGCGAGACCGGTACCGACCGGTTGGCCCATTCCGTGATCCCCTCCTTCACCAATCCCAATAACCTGTCGATTGCCACCGGCCGCCCACCCATCGTGCATGGTATCTGCGGCAACTATCTGATCGACCCCGACAGCGGCGAAGAGGTCATGATGAACGACGTGCGTTTCCTGCGCGCGCCGACCATTTTCTCGCAATTCTACGATGCTGGTTTCCGCGTCGCTATGGTTACCGCCAAGGACAAGCTGCGCGCCTTGCTCGGTGCCGGGTTAAAATTTGACGAAGGTCGAGCCGTTGCCTTTTCTTCGGAACGCTCAGGCGAGACGACTTTAGCCGAACACGGGATCGAAAATGCAAGCAAATGGCTGGGCATGGGCGTCCCTGAGGTCTATTCGGCCGAATTGTCTGAGTTTGTATTCGCCGCTGGCGTCAAGCTATTGAAAGAGTTCAAGCCCGACGTGATGTATCTTTCGACTACGGACTATATTCAGCACAAGTTCGCCCCCGAACAGCAGGGTGCGCTTGATTTCTATGCCATGTTTGACCGGTATTTGGGCGAGCTTGACGAGCTGGGTGCCGCCATCGTTGTGACCGCCGATCATGGCATGAAGCCAAAACACCTGGCTGATGGTTCCCCCGCTGTTATCTACGCACAGGATCTGATGGACAAATGGCTTGGTAAGGACGCGGCGCGCGTCATCCTACCGATTACCGACCCGTACGTGGTGCATCACGGTGCGTTGGGCTCGTTCGCGACGGCCTATCTGCCCGAGGGCGCAGATCAGAACGACATCATTGCAAAACTCAGGGCAACCGAGGGAATAACCCATGTACTGACCAAGGCCGAAGCCATTGCGCAATTCGAGCTGCCGGGCGACCGGATTGGCGACATCGTGATGGTTTCTGGTGAGAATATCTGCATTGGCACATCCGAGCACCGCCATGATCTAGCGGCCCTGAAAGAACCGCTGCGCAGCCATGGCGGTTTGACTGAACAAGAGGTTCCGTTCATCGTAAACCGTGTCATTGACCTGCCGAACCAGCCGGTTTTGCGCAACTTCGACGCCTTTTTCTACGCAACCACAGCGGCGGCACAGTAAGTCATGAAAGATCAAGCCATGTCGAACATCGAAATACGAAACGAAGGGATGCGGATCGGTGGTAAAGTTGTCTTCACTGACGAAACCGTTCCGGTACTCTATCCCTATACCAATGAGGTGGTGGGTCATGTCCCGGCCGGAACCGCTGAACATGCACGCAAGGCCTTCGAGATTGCGGCAAACTACAAGCCGAAACTCACCCGGTACGAACGCAGCCAGATCCTGCAACGTGCCGGTGAACTGATCGGCGAAAAGCGCGAGTATCTGACCAAGTGGTTGACGCTGGAATTGGGCATATGTCATCAGCACGCAATCTATGAGACCAAGCGCGCGCAGGACGTCTATCAGTTTGCCGCCGCCGAGGCGCTGAAAGACGACGGCGAGATTTTCTCGTGCGATCTGACCCACAACGGCAAGGAACGGAAGATTTTCACCAAGCGTGAACCGGTCAAAGCCATCAGCGCGATCACCCCATTCAACCACCCGCTGAACATGGTCAGCCACAAGATCGCCCCCGCGATTGCGACCAATAACTGCATGGTCTGCAAACCGACCGAACTAACGCCGCTTACCGCTCTGACACTGGCTGACATTCTGTATGAGGCGGGATTGCCTCCTGAGATGTTCCAGGTTGTCACCGGCTGGCCCGGTGACATCGGTGATGAAATGATCACCAATGAAAACATCGATATCATCACATTCACCGGCGGTGTACCGGTCGGCAAGATGATTGCCGAAAAGGGCGTCTATAAGCGCCAGGCGCTGGAACTTGGCGGCAACGATCCTCTGATTGTGCTTAACGACCTCAGCGACGCCGATCTGGACAAGGCGGCCACGATTGCAGTTGCAGGCGCCACTGGCAATTCCGGCCAGCGCTGCACAGCGGTCAAGCGCATATTGGTGCAGGAAAGCGTCGCGGACAAGTTTGTGCCGCTGGTGCTGGAGAAAGCCAAAAAAATCAAGTTTGGCGATCCGCAGGACCCCGAGACCGAGCTGGGTTGCGTAATCCATGCCGAGGCCGCCGAGCTGTTCGAAAAACGCGTCTACATGGCCGAGGAAGAGGGTGCGGAAATCCTCTACCACCCCGGACGTCAGGGCGCTTTGCTGCCGCCCATCGTGGTCGACAAGGTGCCCCACAACAGCGAGCTGGTGATGGAAGAGACCTTTGGTCCAATCGTCCCAATCGTGCGTGTGCCCGACAATGACGCCGAAGTCATGGCGATCTCGAACAGCACCGAGTTCGGCCTGTCCTCGGGCGTGTGCACCAACGACCTGAACCGCGCGATTGCCTATATCAACGGGCTGGACGTCGGTACCTGCAACATCTGGGAACAGCCGGGTTACCGGATCGAAATGTCCCCTTTTGGGGGCATCAAGGACAGCGGCAACGGCGTCAAGGAAGGTGTTATCGAAGCGATGAAATTCTTCACCAACGTCAAAACCTACTCGTTGCCCTGGCCGGGCTGAAATTCCTGCTCTTCCCGTTAGCGGAAAGAGCTTCAGAAATCCTCCCCGGAACTAGCGGACCTTTCGGGGTCCGCACCTTTTAATAAGCGACAACGAGGAGCGGCAATGCCACAGATTGTCCATACAGAAGGGGAATCGAACACCTCTGAAGCCCGTAAGGCCTGGCTGAAGAAGTCCATCGGGCCCAAATCATCGCCACTGCTAAAACGCGATGCGGGTGTGTTTCTGCATCAATCCTTGTCCAGCCCCTGCGTCAGCACGATTGCCAAGGCAGAAGGGATTTGGATAGAGGACTTGGATGGCCGACGCTACATGGACTTCCACGGAAATTCGGTCCATCACATCGGTTATGGCCATCCCCGGCTGGTTCAAGCGATCAAGGATCAGCTGGACGAACTGCCATTTGCCCCGCGCCGCTTTACCAATGACGCTGCGGTGGAACTGGCCGAAAAATTGGTCGCTATCACTCCCGATGATCTGGGCAAGATACTATTCACCACCGGCGGCTCGGACGCCAATGAAGTCGCGCTCAAGATCGCCCGCGCCGCTACGGGCCGCTTCAAGACGCTCAGCTTCTGGGACGCCTTCCATGGAGCGGGTTTTGGTGCAGCGAGCGTTGGTGGCGAGGCCACTTTCCGCAGCTATATTGCCGGTCCGCTTTTGCCAGGGACCGAGCATGTGGCGCCATTCCACCCCACCCGCTGCCCTTATGGGCACACAACGCTTGAGGCCAGCGCCGAAGCCTGTGCCAACATGATCGACTATGTGCTAGAACGCGAAGGCGACATCTGTGCCGTGGTGGCCGAGGCGATGCGTGCTGTGCCCATCGTGCCGCCGCCAGGTTTCTGGAAGCGGGTGCGCGATATCTGCGACCGCCATGGCGCGTTGCTGATCCTGGATGAGATTCCGACCGGGTTGGGCAAGACCGGGCAGATGTTCTCGTTCCAGCATGACGAGATCGTTCCCGATATTGTCACTATCGGCAAGTCACTGGGCGGAGGTATCCTCCCCATCGCTGCCTGTATCGCCCGCAATAAACTGGATGTTTGCGGTGATTTTGCTATCGGGCATTACACGCACGAAAAGAACCCTGTCACCGCTTGCGCCGCATTAACTACGCTGCAGATTATCGAGGATGAGGGATTGGTCGAGCGTGCGTCAGAATTGGGCGAACACGCAATAGGCCGCCTGATGGACGCATTGCAAAATGTTCCTATCGTTGGCGACATCCGGGGCCGTGGCCTTATGTTCGGAATCGAGATCGTCGAAGACCGTGTTACCAAGATACCGGGAAATATCCGCGCGGAACGGATCTATTATGCCTGTCTCGAAGCCGGGCTGAGCTACAAGATCAGCCAGGGAAGCGTTCTGACGCTGTCGCCGCCGCTGACAATTTCGAAAGGTGAACTAGACCGGGCAATCGATATCGTAGTTGCAGCGATTGAAAACGAGGTCTGACCGGTCGGTCCCCATACGCCGCGCAGAACTTTGGCGCGGGGGAGCACCTTCGAAACCGATCAGAACCTGACGCGGATGACACGGCGCGGACGCTCATCGCGAAGTTGATTGAACCCGACGTCTCTAGCGCCGTGGTCAAAAAAGTAAAAGCTACTTGCAGATTACCGCGCAAGAACTGCGGTGAATTGAGCCTATAGTGAAGTCGGAGTGAAGTATGGCGATTGTCACCTTCCTGATCAGCCTGGCCGGGGCCACCATGCTGCTGCTGTACGCGGTCCGCATGGTGCGTACCGGGATAGAGCGCAGCTACGGCGCGTCGTTCCAGCGGGTGATGACGCAGCAACGCAGTTATGTGAAAGCTTCGCTGGTGGGCGTGGTGATGGCGATGGTGCTACAAAGCTCGGCCGCGGTAGCTCTGTTAAGCTCGGGTTTTGCTGCCAGCGGATTACTGAGCTTTCCGGCTGGGCTGGCCATTGTGCTGGGTGGCGATCTGGGCTCGGCACTGATTATTCAAATCCTTTCGTTCAAACTGGACTGGCTTGTTCCGTTGCTGCTGGCCGTTGGCGGCTATCTGTTCGTCAAGACCGAGGCAAAAAAAGCCCGACAGCTGGGGCGCATCTTGATGGGTGTTGCCTTTATCCTGATCTCGCTCAGGTTTCTGCGCGAAGCGATGGACCCGATTCGCGACAGCGCATTTCTACCCGCCGTAGCCGACTATTTGGCCCGCGACTATATTACCGCCTTCCTTGTCGGCGGTGCGTTGGCCTTTGTCATGCATTCTTCGGTCGCGGCCATCCTTATGTGCGTGACGCTTGTGCAGATTGGCGCAATCCCGTTTGCCGCCGGTATGTCATTGGTCTTTGGCGCGAATTTCGGCTCAGCCTTCATTCCGGTCTGGCTGACGCGAGGGATGCCCGTGACCGCCCGGCGTATACCCTATGCCAATCTGGCGCTACGGGGCAGTTGGGCATTAGTGACATTGTTTGCGGCTAACTTCGCCTTGCGGACGGGGCTGTTGGGCGACCCGCAAGGGGGCCAGATGCTGGTTAACGTACATCTTGCGTTTAACCTGTCGCTTCTGGTTCTGGCTCTTCCGTTTTGCGGACACGTGGAGGGCTTGTTCGAAAGGCTCTTGCCCGACCAAAAGAAAGAAAATGAACCCCGACCTGCGCGCCTGACCAGTGCGCTGGACATGGAAAATGTAGCTAACCCGAGTCAGGCCATGCCGAGCCTCAAGCGTGAGCTTCTGCGGATGAGTGACTTTCTCGAAACCATGTTCCGTCCTGTCCTGGAACTGTATCGCAGCGGAGACAAGGAACAGATCCGCTCGGTTCAGGCTGTTGACGAGGACGTAAACAGATGCCTTTCGGATATTCGCGCCTTTGTCGCTGCGATGCCCTCAGAGCTATATAGAAAGCGGGATGCAAAAACCGCGCGCGATTTAATGGAATTTGCGATCCGGCTTGAAACGGCAGGGGATGTTGTCGCCAAACGCCTGACAGTTTTGGCTGGCGAAATGCGCGCAAAGGGATCAAGTTTTTCACAGGAAGGCTGGTCGGAACTTGTTCAAATGCACGAGGGTATTCTGGCCAATATGAAACTGGCATCGAATGTGCTGATTTCCGACGATCTGGAAAGCGCACGGCTTCTCAGCCTTGAAAAAACCGAAATCAAACGCGTGGAGCGGGACAGCCGTAAGCGGCACTTGCGCCGACTGCAGCACGGCACAACGGAAAGCTTCGAGACCAGCGACATTCATCTGGAGACTTTACGTGCATTCCGGGAATTCAACAGCCACATCGCTTCGATCGCCTACCCAGTCCTGTACCGGAATGGTCAGTTGCTTGAGACACGGTTAATCACCGAGATTGCTGACTAACGAGTTGCCGAATGGAGTACTGTATAAGGTTCTGTCGCAAATTTCTTTGAGAGTTGCATAGACGAAACTGGAGAGGCGAATATCCCAGTTGGATAAACTGCTGAAACGGACAGAGGCCGGCGTGAATTGACCGGTTGTGTCGCAAACTTATTGAACGACCGGGGCTGGCGCTTTGCTAGATGCAGCTATCATGCAATCTCAGCGAACATCCAACGTCGGGAGCGCAATCGCGAAAGGGTCAGACGGCGATAGAACAGAAAACAAAGTTCAAGGCCGATAACCGGCCTCGCACCGCCCGGCGAAACTTCGGTCATTGGGCCCGAAAGGGCGGAAAGCAGACATTAGCCGCACCGTTCATTGGGGTCCGCAGAATGGAGCTAAGCAGACGTTGATTAAGCTCTGAGACGGCATATGAGGCGCGCCAAGCGTGATGTCTGTGACAAAAGGACTTGCTCCAAACATTTCCAAACCAAACTTTCTGCAATGTTGTTAGCCAAAAAAGTTATGATGGGGCTTCACGTGGTTTAGCGGTATTTGGGGGATCGTATTTTGAGCCTCGTCTATCCATGGGTATTTCTGGTCACGCTTGCGCAGGTGTGTTTAGCCTTCGGAATCACTGTGCAGGTCTTGTCAGAAGAACATTGCTTGAGCGGGGCAGGGCGGTTGCGTGGCTTTTGCTCATACCCAGACCTGCCTTTTTCAAATACTTTAAAACCAGTCCCGAGATCATCCGCCTTGCGGTGATGCTTTACGTTCGGTTCCCGCTATCGCTTCGAAATGTAGAAGACCTGTTGCATGAGCGTGGCATCGAAGTCAGCCACGAGACAGTGCAGCATTGCTGGAACCGTTTCGGCCCGATGTTCGCATCGGAAATCCGGAGAACATGGTTCCAACAGTTGCGGGCATACTCAAAATCGAAATGGCATGTGGATGAAGTCTTCGCAAAGGTGAACGGCAAGCGGCATTATCTGTGGCGTGCAGTAGATCATGAAACGGACTTCGCGAACCATCTTCTGCGTGAAAAGAGAAAATTGGAAACTGACGCGCAGCCGATTTGTCAGCACCATGCTTCAACAAGGAAATTCCCCTATCTGATGGCAGGCTGATGCACCGCCTGGGATCTGGACAAAACGGCAGGTGCGACGGGTCACAAGGCGATATAGTGATCAGAAGATGGACAGTGTAATCGCGAAGTGTTCAAACGCGTTCGCGCCTATTTGGCCACGTAACCTTCGGGCCAAATGGATCTTTGCTCCAGTCTGGCCCGTACTCTACATAGTGCTCGCCTGGATAGGTCGGTAGCAGTAGGAGGCAAGCAAAATGTCTTTAGCGGTGAAGCTTGTTTGGACGCAACTTGAATGGAATGTCCAGTAAATGCCACCTTTCATGTCTAGATCCGCAACCACTTTTACTAAGAGCGATTCCTGTCTAGCCAGGACACCCTCGTGCAGACGCGTTCAGCCGCTGCTGCCGAATGGCGCGAACTCGGTGCCGGACACAGGACAGCTTTGCTAGCCTCGCTGAGACCGCTTCAATTCCTCAGCGCGTGATGCTGCAGTCCGGTCAGAGTAGATTGTGCCGGGAATTTCAGTTTGCTAACGTCAGACACGCGCTGGGGAGGGCGGATACACCTTTATGCTGGACTATTCGCACAACGCCTGGCTTGTGGCGGCCTCTTTGGCCGTGGCGCTGATGGCCGGATTCACCGGCCTTTATCTGACGCATGGCGCGTCCCGCCTGGATAGCCAACGCCGCAAGTTTGTCGTTGCTCTGGCTGCGGTAATTCTGGGCGGCGGTATCTGGTCGATGCATTTCGTTGCCATGCTGGGCCTGCAGCTGCCGATACTGTTTTACTACGACGCTCTGATCACTCTGATCTCTGCGCTTGTAGCGATCCTAATGGTTGGGCTGGCGCTGCTGTTACTGCATTTCCGTCCGCGTACGCCTCAGACGATGATCGGATCGGGGGTGATCGTGGGGCTGGGTATCGTGGTGATGCACTACATTGGCATGGCCGGAATGCAGCTATGCCGCCCCGTGTACAGTGTTTTGGACGTGGCTCTGGCGACTTTGGCGTCGGTGATCCTGTCGGTCGCGGCCATTTGGGTTGCTTACGGTAACCGTACGCAACGCAATATTCTATTGGGCACTGTTTGCTTTGGGTTGGCCGTGTTTACTATGCATTTTGTGGCTACCGGTCTGACCGACTTTGTGGCAATCGACACCGCCGGCGGTGCGGGGCCCGCGCTGGACAATCAGGTTCTGGCCATGGGAGTCACAGTTTCTGTTTTCTTGATCTGCGGAGCTTTTCTGCTGACCGGGATCTCGTTCATCGAACCGAAGGAAAAGCTGGTACCCGAACGCACGCTGGAACCCGCAACCCTGCGCGCCGGAGTTCCGTTCGAGCGTGAAGGCCAGACATATTTCACGGAACCCGCCAGCATTGCCGCCATCCGGGCCGAGGGGCATTATACTGTTCTCTATATGGGGGCTGAAAAACTATTCTGTCCTTGGTCGATCACCGAGGCTGAAAACCGCCTGAAACCGGACGGTTTTTTGCGCGCCCATCGCAGCTATTTGGTGAACCCCAAACACGTCTCTAGCTTTGAACGTCACAAGGACAACGGTACCTGCTATTTTGACGGGGTCGACGCGCTGACCAAAGTGCCTGTCAGCCGGTCCCGCCTGACGGAAATTCGCGAGGCTTTAGGCCTCTGATCGCAGTTCGTGCAGCCTATTCGCATTTCGTGAATCAAGCCGCGCGACCTGTTCCCGATCTCTGGAAGCCTTAAGTCACACATTCTTTCCTTACTTCAGGTCCCCCAAGGCATAACGCTCGGACCCAGGGAGGAAAAAATGATACCAGCCGGTTTTGAGTATCACCGGCCAGGCGATATCGCCTCGGCCATCGGCATTCTGCAAGAACATGGAGACGAGGCGCGCGTGATCGCAGGCGGGCACAGCCTGATCCCGATGATGAAGCTGCGTATGGCTGAGATGGGCCATCTGGTCGACTTGCAGGCGATAGACGAATTGAAGGGCGTCGAGATTGGGACTGACACAGTGTCCTTGGGTGCGATGGTCACTCAACACGAACTTATCACGCATGACGGGTTGGCCACCACCATTCCGTTGATCCGCGAAGCTGCTATGCAGATCGCTGATCCGCAGGTGCGCTATATGGGTACAGTCGGTGGCAATGTGGCTAATGGCGATCCGGGCAATGATATGCCGGGGCTGATGCAATGCCTGAACGCGACGTTTGAGTTGTCCGGTCCCGATGGTAATCGCAACGTTGCGGCGCGTGATTTCTATGAGGCCGCTTACTTCACCGCCCGCGAAGATGAGGAAATCCTGACGCGTATCTCGATTCCGGTCCCCGGATCCGGCGTAGGGCAGGCTTACGAAAAGCAAAAACGTAAGATAGGCGACTACGCGACCGCCGCCGCCGCAGTGATGGTTGGAAATGGCATGGCGTCAGTTGCGATGACCAATCTGGCCGACACACCCGTCTGGTCCGAAAGTGCGAGCAGTGCTTTGGCGGGTGGTGATGTCGAAGGCTGCGTGTCGGCAATGCTCGACGCGATCGACCCAGTGGCTGACAACCGCGGCCCCGTCGAATTCAAAAAACACGTGGCCGCCGTGATGCTGCGCCGCGCCATCGAACGCGCGCAAAGCCGCGCGGGCTGAGGGAGGAACACTCATGTCGAAGATGCACGTAAAACTCACCGTGAACGGCAAGCAGGTCGAAGGTCTGGCCGAGCCGCGCACGCTGTTGATCCACTTCCTGCGGGAAGATCTTAAAATTACCGGTCCTCATATTGGGTGCGAGACCAGCCATTGCGGCGCCTGTACCGTGGATATCGACGGTAAATCCGTCAAATCCTGCACAACTTTCGTAGCGCAAGTAAACGGAGCTGATATCACCACCGTCGAGGGGTTGACCAATGACGATGGCAGTCTCGGTGTGTTGCAAGAGATGTTCCGCGAGCATCACGGGCTGCAGTGCGGCTTCTGCACGCCGGGCATGATCACCCGCGCGCATCGCCTGCTGCAGGAAAACCCGAATCCGACAGAGGAAGAAATCCGCTTTGGCATGGCCGGAAACCTTTGCCGCTGTACCGGGTATCAGAACATCGTCAAGGCGATCTCAGCCTCGGCTGACATGCTCAATGCTCAGAAGGAGGCCGCGGAATGAACGATCAAACCATGACCCCCGAAGAACGCGCCGCCAATCTCAAAGGGATGGGAAGCTCGCGCAAACGCGTCGAGGATGTGCGCTTTACCCAAGGCAAGGGCAACTATGTCGACGACATAAAGCTGGACGGGATGCTGTTCGGCGCATTCGTCCGGTCGCCTTACGCACATGCCCGTGTCGTCAGTGTGAACAAAGAAGCCGCACTGGCCGTGCCCGGTGTTGTTGCCGTGTTGACAGCCGAAGATCTGGCTCCGCTGGGTCTGCATTGGATGCCGACGCTGGCCGGTGACAAGCAAATGGTGCTGGCTGATGGCAAGGTTCTGTTTCAGGGCCAGGAAGTCGCCTATGTCGTCGCCGAAAATCGATACATCGCAGCGGATGCGGCTGAGATGGTCGAGGTTGAGTACGAGGAACTGCCCGTCCTGACCGACCCGTTCGAAGCGCTGAAATCGGACGTTGTCCTGCGTGAAGACCTTGCGGGTCAGACCGAGGGCGCACACGGGCCGCGCAAGCATCACAACCACATCTTCACGTGGGAACAGGGCGACAAGGATGCAACCGAGACCGTTCTGGGTGAGGCCGATGTCGTGGCAGAAGAAATGGTCTATTACCATCGGACCCACCCATGTCCGCTGGAGACCTGTGGCTGTGTGGCTTCGATGGACAAAGTGACCGGTAAGCTTACGCTTTATGGGACCTTCCAGGCCCCGCACGCGATCCGAACCGTTGTGTCGCTAATCTCTGGTCTCGCCGAGCACAATATCCGGGTGATCAGCCCTGATATCGGTGGCGGCTTCGGTAACAAAGTTGGTGCTTATGCGGGCTATGTTTGCTCGGTTGTAGCCTCGATTGTCACCGGCCAACCGGTGAAATGGGTTGAGAACCGGATGGAAAACCTGATGTCCACCGCCTTTGCCCGCGACTACTGGATGCAGGGCAAGATCGCTGCGACCAAGGATGGCAAGATCACCGGACTCTGGTGCCATACCACAGCAGATCATGGTGGATTTGACGCCTGTGCCGACCCGACGAAGTTCCCGGCCGGTTTCATGAACATTTGCACCGGGTCGTATGATATCCCCACCGCTTATCTGGCTGTGGATGGTGTTTACACCAACAAGGCACCGGGCGGTGTCGCCTATAGGTGCTCGTTCAGGGTGACCGAGGCTGCGTATTTCATCGAGCGGATGATCGAGGTTCTGGCCATCAAGCTGAACATGGACGCGGCCGAGCTACGCCGGATCAACTTTATCCGCAAGGATCAGTTCCCATATCAGTCTGCGCTGGGATGGGAATATGACTCGGGCGACTATCACACTGCGTGGGATAAGGCGTTGAAGGCCGTGGACTATTACGGTCTGCGGGGAGAGCAGGCGCAGCGGATCGAGGACTTCAAAGCCGGAAAGACCCGTAAACTGCTGGGAATCGGCCTGACGCATTTCACCGAAATCGTCGGGGCTGGGCCGGTCAAGAACTGCGATATCCTAGGGTTGGGAATGTTCGACTCGTGCGAAATCCGGATTCACCCAACCGGTTCCGCCATCGCACGGCTGGGGACGATCAGCCAAGGTCAGGGCCATGCTACGACTTTTGCCCAGATCATTGCTAGCGAGATCGGCCTGCCTGCCGATGACATCACGCTGGAAGAAGGTGACACTGATACCGCGCCTTATGGGCTTGGCACCTACGGGTCTCGGTCGACACCCGTTGCCGGCGCGGCAACGGCGATGGCTGCACGCAAAATCCGCGCCAAGGCGCAGATGATCGCAGCTTACTTGCTTGAAGTCCACGACGACGACGTCGAATGGGACGTTGATCGGTTCTCGGTCAAAGGCGCGCCTGAGCGGTTCAAGACCATGAAGGAAATCGCCTTTGCTGCCTACAATCAGGCGATACCAGGATTGGAACCCGGTCTTGAGGCTGTAAGCTACTATGATCCGCCGAACATGACCTATCCGTTCGGGGCCTATATCTGTGTCATGGAGATCGACGTGGATACTGGCGAATGGGACGTCCGGCAGTTCTATGCGTTGGACGACTGCGGTACCCGGATCAACCCGATGATCATCGAAGGGCAGGTCCATGGCGGCGTGACCGAGGCGCTGGCCATCGCGATGGGTCAGGAAATCGCCTATGATGAGATGGGCAACGTGAAGACTGGCACTCTGATGGACTTCTTCCTGCCCACGGCATGGGAGACGCCCAACTACACCACTGATCACACGGTGACACCATCTCCGCATCACCCGATCGGTGCCAAGGGCGTGGGCGAGAGCCCGAATGTCGGCGGCGTGCCTGCATTCTCGAACGCAGTGCATGATGCATTCCGCCCATTTGGCCTTGTCCAGAGCCATATGCCGCATGACCACTGGCGTATCTGGAAGATCTCCAACGGTTTGGGAATGCACGGCTAACAGGAAAAGCCGCCGCGCTTAAATACGGCGCGGCTGCAATCCAGGAGAATTGCATGAGCTTGCAGGACATACAGCAAGGCTTGGCTGAGGTGGGCTATGTTGCCGACGACCGTTTGGCGATGGCACTGCATCTGGCGCAGACGCTTGGGCGTCCGTTGCTGTTGGAAGGGCCAGCAGGGGTCGGAAAAACCGAGGTCGCAAAGGCGTTGGCGGCACAGCGCGCGGCGCGGTTGATCCGGTTGCAATGCTACGAAGGGCTGGATGCCAGCCACGCGATATATGAATGGAATTACCAGCGCCAGTTGCTGGCTATTCGTGCAAGCGAGGCACAGGGTGGCACCAGCGAGGCCCAGCTATTTACTGATGACTATCTGCTGAAGCGACCTTTACTGGAAGCAATCAGCGAAGAAGAACCGCCTGTTCTGCTGATCGATGAAATCGACCGCGCGGATGAGGAGTTTGAGGCCTATCTACTGGAAATCTTATCCGACTTTCAGATCACCATCCCTGAACTCGGTACCATCAAAGCGCGTTCGCGGCCTACCGTGATCCTGACGGCGAATGGGACTCGGGACCTGTCGGACGCGCTGCGGCGTCGGTGCCTGTATAGTTTCCTCGACTACCCGTCGCGTGAAACGGAAATGGCGATCCTGAAAGCCCGCATGCCCGAAGTCGAAGGGCTGTTGGCGCGCCAGATTATTGGCGTTGCGCAGGCATTGCGCAAAGAGGATTTGGAAAAGACCCCGGGCATCGCCGAGATGCTGGACTGGGCGGCGGCCCTGTCGGGGCTGGGTGTCAACGACATGGCGCAATCCCGTGAAGAAGTTCAGGCGACCCTTGTCTGCCTTCTGAAAACCGCAGCCGACTATGACGCTGCCCCGCCCGAAGTGATGGATCGCTTGATCGGAAAGGTGGCGTGATGCAGGTCACCCGGTTCCCCGCTCGCGCATCTGGTTTGTCGGATCGCATGTCCGGTTTCATCGCACATCTGCGCATGAACGGAATGCGCGTCGGGCCTGCTGAGACGGGGGACGCAATGGCTGCGCTGGCGGCGGTTGAGGCGACGGATGTGAGCCAAGCCCAGCAGGCACTTTGCGTGTTGCTGGCGGGCGACGCCGACGATTGGCGGCGGTTCGATGACCTGTTCGAAGCCTATTGGTTCAATACCGGCAAGCAACGCACCGGAACCGCCCAAACGGCCCATTTGCGGGTTCAATCCGCCAAGCCGATGATCTGGCAGCAAGAGAGCCAGGATGCTCAGGAAACCGAGACCGGTACGGATCAGGCCGCCGCACCTGATTCCGGCGACGGGGAGGCCGTGGGGAGAGACGGGAAGCTGATTGCAACCCGTACGGCCAACCTGTCGCGCCGGGACTTGCGCGAGCTGATGGATGAAGACGCTCTTAGGCAAGCGGAACAGGCCGCAACCGCCATCGCGCGTGCAATCCGCGACCGGCGTTCGCGCAGGCGGAAACAAGCGTTACGTGGACCGGCTCTGGATATGCGCCGGATACAACGCGCCTGCCTCGCAAGAGGTGGAGAGCCCATGGATCTGTATCGCCGTGCTCGCCCACCGCGCCCGATGCGGATCGTAGCTTTGTGTGACGTAAGCGGTTCGATGACGGTCTATTCGCGGGTTTTTCTGGCATTCCTCAAAGGTCTGATTGGCAGTGGAACAGAGGCGGATGCCTATCTCTTTCACACCCGTCTGATGCGCGTGACTGATGCACTGCGCGATCATGACACGCTGCGCGCGGCTGGACGGTTATCACTCATGGCCGAAGGGTTTGGCGGTGGGACCGACATCTCGGGAAGCCTTGAGAGGTTTCTGAACGGATACGGTGCCCGCGCATTGAACGGGCGGACGATCGTATTGATCCTCTCGGACGGCTATTGCAGTGCGTCGCCTGAGGCCCTGGGAGATGCTCTGGCTCGGATTCGGCGCAAGGCGCGGCGGGTTGTTTGGCTGAATCCTCTTAAAGGATGGAAAGACTATCAGCCCATTGCCGCCGCTATGCAGGCTGCGGAGCCGTATCTGGATGCGCACCTACCGGCCAACACGCTCAACGCGCTGGCGGCGTTGGAACCCGAATTCCGAAAACTGTGAAAGGACACGTTGATGGCAGGTTTCGACATTTTCGACACGATTGAGGAGTTGCGTCAAAAGGGCGACGCCTTTTGCGTGGCAACGGTCCTTCGAACTGCCGACGCAACCTCGGCCAAGGCAGGTGGCAAGGCCGTAATCACGCGGGACGGTCGTATATTGGGGCATCTGGGCGGAGCGTGTGTGCAGCGCGTCGTACGCGCATCGGCGCAGGAGGCACTTGCGTGTGGTACTCCGAAAATGATCCGCGTGAAACCTTCGGACAAGGTAGTTTCGATGACAGACCCGGATGGTGTTGAGACCTTCAAAAGCGGTTGTCCTTCGGGCGGAACGGTCGATTTGCTGATCGAACCCTATCAGCACGCCCCGCGCCTGATCATATTCGGAGAGTCTCCGATTGCACATGCGCTTGCCGCGCACGCGGCGCTGATCGGGTTGCGTGTTTGCTTGCCTGAAGGTTCAGAAAGCTCGGTGGATTTCATCGGTTTTGATCCGAATGACCTAAGCGCATTGGGGGTTGAACCACGCGATTTCGCGGTAGTTGCCTCACAGGGGAAGGACGATGGTGCAGCGCTGAAATCTGCACTTGAATCACCAGCGCGGCGCGTTTCGATGGTCGCGAGCCACCGCAAGGCCAAGGTTTTGTGCGAGAGGTTGGAAGCGCAGGGAATGACCGCCGAGCAGACCAGTCGGCTCAAGTCACCGGCCGGTCTGGATATACATGCGATCGACCCGCACGAAATCGCCCTGTCGATCCTCGCCGAGATCATCCTTTGGCGGAATTCAGACAAATCCGAGGAGACGTCGCATGATGAAAAAATGGCGTAAATGGTTGCAGTCCTTTCGGACTGTGAAGCCGGAACAGACCCCGGAAGAGGCGACCGAAGCCGCACTTCGCGTTTTCCCAAGATGCTGTTGAGTAAAGGACTCTCAAATGGAACTAAATGACGAAATCCGAATCTCTGCTCCGCGTGACGTCGTGTACCGAGCGCTAAATGATCCGGATGTGTTGCGTGAGTGCATTCCCGGTTGTGAGGAATTGATCCAGCATTCTCCCGAGCACTTGGAGGCCAAAGTTGTGCTCAAAATCGGCCCCGTCAAGGCTCGGTTCAGCGGCGAAGTGACGTTGGATAACTCCAAAGCTCCGGATGAGTTTTCCCTGACTGGTGAAGGAAAAGGAGGCGCTGCGGGCTTTGCCAAAGGGGGTGCGGATGTCAATCTTAGCACGGAGGGCGAGGAAACGGTTTTATCCTATACTGCCAAGGTCACAATCGGCGGAAAAATAGCGCAATTGGGCAGCCGTTTGATTTCAGGGACTGCAAAAAAACTTTCAGCCAAGTTTTTCGACAGGTTTGGGGAAATCGTGGCCGAGCAACACGTCGGCTAGGGTCAGGACTTCGATAACGGGGCCTTCCCAGTCAAACGGTTTGGCGCAAAATTTTTTGATCCGCCGAAGCGGTGTTGTCAGGCCTGTACTTGCCCGCCATGCTATGGGAGTCGATCATGGATACTTTAAACCAAAGCGGAGCCGTTCCTCACAACTTGCAAATGATTGACAGGGTCCTGTCAGAAGAACTTGGCTTGAGGCGAGCAGGGTGCTCTCGTAGCCTTCGCGCATGATTAAACAATCGCCATTCAAGTATTTCAAAACCAGCCCCGAGATTAGTCTCTGCGAGTTAGTTTGCTCTGCGTTGTTCCGACTGATTAAGTCTAGAACCTCCCGTTTTGGACATCATGGCCTTCGCATAGTCGCGTTTTGCTGTCGCAGGGTCCTCGAAGCGAGCATGCACGACGCAAAAGAACAGGGCACCGTCATCTAGACCGTTGTGAGGCGTAAACCAATCTAAGGGGTCGGTCGGTTCTACCGATGCAGTCTGATTGGTTGGTGGAGCGGTAGGTGCGACATTCGCTTCACTATTTGTGATGTCATCGAGCAGTGTTGGACGGGCAGTGCCAGTATCCGGCGTGAGAATACCCATGATCTGCTCGCGACCGGCCGGAACGAAACGCCCGCTCTTCTCGACTGGAAACCGGATCGACTGTCCTGCATAAACATCTCGCTGCACTTCGCTGTTCCTGACAACAATCGTGCCGTTAACAAGCACATACGGAATGCCTTCTGACGGAAGACCTTGCTGACCGAGAGTATAGTTCGCCTTTTCGGTCACAGTCTCCGGATCAAAAATAGTGATGTCCGCGACCATGCCTTCTTGCATTCGCCCACGCACCTGCATTGCTCGCAAGCCTGTGTCACCTAATCGCTTAGCGTGGATGTAACTTAGCTGGGTGAGTGTGAGCATAAGAGGTACATTCGCTTCGCGAGCCAGTCTCAAGACAAGCGCGTGGCTGCCTGCTGACCGGGGATGCCCAGCGTAGTTTTCATAGGGAGCATCCCAACTCATCAAGTTGCCCTCGATGTCTAGCCCGGCCATACCGTCGCCCGAGATGCCATAGCCCGCGATGGTGATCCAATCATTCAGCCATTGCTCCCTTGGCGGGCTGAAAACAATTGCCGTCCGTCCCGGTTCATTCTCGGCGAAGTTCAAAAACTCGTCTTTTGTCACGAAACGGTCGAGCTGGGGATCAAAGATGGTGTCCTCGTATTTGTACCCCATCGAACCTTCCCAGTTTTCGGGGGCGATGATCGAGGCTCCGTAGTTTCCCGATCCGGCAGTCCAAGGATAGTAGCTGGACCAGACGTTGTAGCCTTGGTCGCGGGCCATCTGGAGCTTTTCCTGATTTTCCCACCATCCATAATCATTGTCATGATGTATGTGCAGCGGTGCACCAAGCACCATCGCATTGACCAAGATTTCATTTACACCCGTCTGTGTTTCTGTCGGTGTTGAAGCACTAGGATGAAATCGGTGATGGACAGAGGTCAATCTACTGTAACGCGCCGCAGCCCGTTGCGCTTCGAACATCTCGTAGGTCGTAATACCCTCGCGGGCATAGCCGATGGTCGATCCGACGCCGAGGGCTCCAAGACGTAGTCCCTCATCAAGCTGGGCAGTGATTTCGTTCATCTGCTCACGGTTGCTTGGAACAGAAGACCACCCCTCGACGCCGTCCTCCACGGATTGTGCCCTCAATGCGAAAAAGTTCCGGAAGTCTATGTCCCCACCTTCCAGCACAAGGCCGTCATGAACCCGCATCCGTGCGAATTCTTGTCCAACGACCGTGCCATAGTTTGCCTGCGTCGCGCCTTGGCGCGCAGCATACCATTCCTCGATATTCGCGGCCCCAACCTCAAAATCCATCTGAGTCGTGACGCCATCCCGAAGGTTGACCTTGATGCCCCAAGGGTCAAGCCCGTGCTGCTCGAGATCGATAAACCCGGGCGCAACAACGTGCCCTGTGGCGTCGATGGACTCGTCACCGTCAATTGCTTCGTCAGTAATCGCAGTGATCCAACCGTTGCTTATTCCTACGTTTGCGATCTGATCGAACCCGGTTTCCGGGTCCATCACCCGACCATTGAGAATGACAATGTCGTACGTTTGCGCGACGCAGAAAGTGGAACACACAGACAAAGTGCCAGCCAGAAACAGGGTACGCATGGATAAATCCTTTCTTTGGTCAGCAATTCGGAATGTTTTGACATCTTATTGACGTCTGCTTTGGGCTCCACATCAGAAAACGATCCGGGTTCTGAGGCCGAACAGCGTAATGCTATCCTGCGTGGGGTTCAGCAGTGGGTTCGATATGTACTGCAGCGACGGTGTGATCTGCAGTCCGGGTGAGATTGAAAAACGGTAGAATGCTTCGAGGGTGAACTGATCACCGTCTATGCCTCTTGCCTCGGCCCAATTCAGGCCCAGCCCGGCCAAATCAGTATTGCGACCATAGTAACCCAGACCGGCAGAAACCGACCGATCATAAAGCGCAGCTGTCCCCTTTGACGCTCCAGCCCGAAAGAAGGGCATCCACTTATTGTCAACAAACCACGCGGCTGAAAACGCGGCGCCGTAGTCTTCTGGACGGCTACCATCGTCAGCCGCATCCGCATGCCAGAGGGTCAGATGGATATTGTCAAAATAGATGCGATCAAAGCCGGAAGTGTACCCAAGTTCGAGTGATTTGAAGAGATTGCCGTCGCTGAACACATCAAAATTTGGATCAGACGGGTCGGCATTTGCGTCTGAGAGGCTCGCAACAGCGTAAAAGTTTTCGCTCAGCTTTACCCCACCGGCAATACCAAGGCCTTGGTTGGGCGTGTTAATTGTCGGGTTGGTATTAAAAGACAGGTTTTGGAAACCACTGTAGGGGCTTACCAACCCATAGATATCCACAAAGTCTGTTACATCAATCTGCCCGACTTGCAGCGTCCACGAACCGTTCTCGGCCCTTTGGGTCCAGAACAGGTTGGTCAGCAGCAGACCATTATCGTTGAAGGCCGTTCCCGTGATTGAAAGGGCTCCGCCATCCAGACCGAGAAACTGCGGAGCAATGTCCGTGTAACTGTGCCGGTCTTCGACCTTGAATGTCAGGGAACCCCGTTCAGTCGCCTGCCAACTGCCGTAGAAGCGCGCAATTCCGCTGGCCGCTTCGCCGGTTCCCAGATCAGCATTCGTGGTTTGGCCCAGTGCCAGGTAGTCAATATTGAACCGAAACCCACCCTCAGCCAGTTGGTCTTTCCACTGAAACCAACCCGGTGCGACATTGCGTGGAAAATCGGAACGATATTGCGGATCAGTTAGACCATCTCCGGGCTCTAAATCCGCTTCGACAGAAGAAGGCCCAGACAGACCTTGAGCCGACGCTGCGCCAGTGAAGGCAATGCTCAATGCGGCAACGAGAAGTCTTATCATTCGGACGCCTTTGCACCGCCGGTCTTGCGATTTCCCGCCGCCCGGATGCGATCGGCGGCACGCAGCTTCCATTCCAGCCTGTTTGCCTCGGTTTCCAGAGTTTCGACACGTTCCGTCTCGAGCTGGAAAGTCGCATTCATAGGCATGAGGCCGTCCACAACCATCATGTTCTGAACAGAAGGATCGATAGTCAGCGTGCCCGTCAGACGAACGGGTTCGTGGAAATAGCTGGGCGCCCAATCGCTGTTCAACCGCACGCGAACCATCTGGTTGGGCGGAGGTGGAGGCATGTGGCTGCACATCCCTCTTTCTGGCACCAGATACGCCACAGGTCGACCGTCCGGATCACTCGGAGCAGGTATGGCGAAGCCCGCGAGTGTGATTGTTTGGCCGTCGAATTGCGGATTTCCGTTCGTTCCAGCCTTTCTTCGACGTTCCATTACGACCTCTCGCTGATCGAGTAGCCAGTCGACATCAATTCCATCAACTGCCAAGGCATCCTCAGTTTCGGTCAAAAGCGCTTGCCATTTTTGCCTCTCTTCTTCGCTGCCACTGTCCTGCTGCAGCCTGCCGCGTAGTCGTACGACGTACAGGATATCGTCGAATTGTTCGGGGCTGAGATCACGGTAGGGGTCTTCGAAGACCTGCGCGGATGGGTCTGGAAGGTCTGTCCAGTCCAACGCGGTGTCGGGCGTCGCCAGCGCGGTATGCCCACACCAAACCAACCCTGCGAGTATTACCGAGCGGAACCAATGTTGCATGAATAATCTCCGGCAATCTAGGCGGGTCAATCCAGTGTGTTTTTGTAGATGACACCGTCCTTCATGATCAGGCGGATCGTATCTGGACTTTCAGGCCTCGGGTCGGCACCGAACCATTGATCACCTGTGCCGACAACCGAGAAGTCTTCAAGTGGGTTACCGTCGATTAGTAGGATATCCGCATAGGCTCCTTCCTCGATAACGCCTAGCTTACCCTCGGGATAGGGGTTCATGAACGGTCCGGACAAAGCAGCGATTTCGCCACCAGTAGAAGTCATTGCGACCAACGAGGCGTGAGAACCAAAGAACTCATTATTGAGGTGCTTTTCGTAAGCAATTTGAATATTGCAGGCGGCTACAGACCCTACGCAATCCGTGTGAAACCCTCTTTTAGCTGGGCACTCATTCATGTTTTTTATGTAGTTGCCAAAAGCCTGCGTAGCTGACTGTGCCTTTCGTAAGCTGGCTGGTACATCTCGAATGGCAGGAATATCGAAGAGATTTGGGTCAAATGCGGTGAGATTGGTTGTGATATATGCTCCTTTCTCGCCCATCAGCGCCGATATTTCACAATCAAACATGAACCCGTGTTCAATTGATCGGACACCAGCATTCAGCGCCGCCATAATCGTTTCCTTTCGGTAGGAATGGGCCATGACGTAGCTTTCGTATTCGTTGGCAACCTGAACGGCTGCTTCCAGTTCTGCCGTCGATCCAGCCAACAACTGCCACGGGTCAAACGCTGAAACTACACCGCCTGATTGCATGTACTTCAGTTGGGTTGCTCCCATCCGGAAGTTGTTTCGAGCAAACTTGTACATGTCAGAGACACTGTCGACTTCTTGGGCCATGTTCAGACGGCTGAAGTTTGAAGACTGGCCGACAGGCGCCGTAAAGTTGGCAAAATCAGCATGGCCACCACGCGTACCAAGGAAAGCAGCCGCAGGATAAAAACGCGGTCCGGCGATGGTCCCAGAGTCTATTGCGCGACGAAGACCTCCGTTAGCTCCGCCTGCATCTCTTACGGTAGTAAAACCTTGCAATAAGTACATCTCAGCCATTTGAGTGCCGTGAATCGCAAGGTCTTCCCAAGTGCTGTTAGCTTCCATTGCGGGTAATGTGGGCCCAGGCAGCATTAGGTGCGCATGATTTTCAATGAAGCCGGGGGTTAGTGCCCGTCCCTCCCCGTCAATGACTGTAGCATTGGGGGCATCGATCGCATCGGTTGATACGGACTTAATCAGGTTTCCCTCGACCAATACGCTGGCATTCTCGATACGCTGTTCACTTACGCCATCGAAGATATGCACGTTAGTAAACAGCGTTTGGGGTTCTTCTTGATCCTGAGCCTGCGCGGACGCTGAAAAAGAAAGACCCGCAGCGAAAATTACCGTCGAGCAAAGCGACATTCGTAGACCGGACATAAGTACTCCCTTCATATTCATGTTTCGCCAACTGTAGTCCGGAAAGTTTTGCCTCGGTTGCCACTTTTGAATTAGGATGTTCGAATGTGATGAAAAAAAATGGCCACTGCTCACAGCAATTGATCCTGAAAGGGTAACGAGATTGCCGTTCAACTCTACCTCTCAAGAGCATAGCGAAGGGTTCATTCGCCTCGCGTTAGCGGCTCCTTTTCTGCAGTATCTCACCGACCGTGGGATCAACCCGCAACCGGCTTTGGATCAGGTCGGCTTGAAGTCCGAACTGTTGTCTGACCCTTTTGTCTATGTCCACTCAGAGTTGGTCTACGGTCTGCTAAATGCCTTCTCAGACTTGTCAGGGGACCGATACCTTGGCCTGAATGTAGGCGAGACTTTTGACCTGCAGGAATGGCCTCCGTTCGCTCAGGCCCTGCAATCAACAAACTCGCTGTTCGAGTTTTTTACCCGCTTTGTTGGGCTTGTACCGCAGGAGTCCAATTCCGTGCGGCACAGCCTAGTCATTGAAGCAGACAAAGCGACCTATCGTATCGAGAGACAACAGGAACCCGCTGTCCCACCCATTCAAGTGACCGGTTTTGGTGCCGCAATTTATGTACGCCTCTTGCAGACCGTCGTCGGAGATGCCTGGGAGGCTTCCCGTGTGCGTTGGGAAAGCCGATTTATTACTGGTCTGCCTGTCGACTACAAAGGGATCGAAGTCGGCCTTGGGACCGACCCCGGAATGCAAATTAGTTTTCCGGTGGAATGGTTGTTTCTGAACCATGCCTCTGAGGGCTCTGCCAAACCCTTTGCCTCGGCTCGACAGACTGAAGAAGTCACCGTGGTGGCCGCTTTACGATCCGTTCTGCGCGACAAGCTGGATGATACCGAACTGGGACCAGAGATGGTGGCCGGATTGCTGGGGATACAGCCGGAACGGTTTCTGAAAGCGCTTCAACAACAAGGCACGACGTTGCCCCGCGAGATCAAACGGCTACGTATCGATGTCGCCAAAGAACACCTCAAAGAAGACAAGATGACAATTGCGGAGATTGGTCTAATGCTCGGCTATTCTGACAAGTCCCATTTCACTCGCTTTTTCCGAGGTCAAACCGGAATGACACCGACTAAGTTCCGAAGCAAGTAAAGGTGGTCAAGCCAAAGGAGTGCCTAGAAGATGAGGCACTCATGGGATCAATCTGGAGAAGCCGTAGTGCGATGTTGAGCAGAATTGTCAACGAATTTAGTGGGTTGGATGCCGCCGTCGATACTACCTCTGCAACTGGATTTTTGGTTATGTATTCAGGTCATGTTTCAGGATCAGCGACGAGAGTTTCGGAATCGCAATAGCGTAGTCCAGGCGCTTTTCATACTCGATTGGAAGGCCAAACAGGATCAGCGGGGCACCTGCGGGATGGCTATCGAAGTGACCCTCCATCGCCATCTTTTTTTGCGGTTGATATCTGGGGTCATAGGACACGTTTTATGTCGGAACGCTCAAAGGCGTCGGGCGGGTTTACCAGCAGACCTATGTCGACACCTATTGCAAGGTGGCGCATGCCAGGCTCTCCACCACCAAGACACCGATCACCGCTGCCGACCTGCTCAATGACCGGGTGCTGCCATTCCATGACGAGCACGACCTGCCGGTGCTGCGGATCATGACAGATCGCGGGACGGAATATTGCGGGCGTGTCGACAAACACGATTTCCAGCCCTTCCTTGCGATCAACGATATCGACCACACCAAAACCGAGGTGAAATCACCGCAGACCAATGGCATCTGCGAACGGTATCACAAGACGGTGTTGCAGTAGTTTTATCAGGTCGCTTTCCGCAAGAAGCTCTACGACAGCATCGAAGCTTTGCAGGCCGATCTGGACGAATGGCTGCACCACTACAACCAAGGGCGCACTCATCAGCGCAAAATGTGTTGCGGCAGAACGCCGTTCCAGACCATGATCGAGGGCAAAGAAATCTGGAAGGGAAAGTTCCTGAACCAAACTTGACCTTACAGACACCGCCGGAAAAACGGCCAACTGTCAGATCACATCGGAACTGCTAAATTTGAAGGCCCACAACAAAGCTGCCACCCGGCTCGTTTAAGAGTTGGATGGCAGCCTATCAGAAACTGTGCGAGTTCTGTGCGGGGTGGTCAGTCAAGTTGCGTCTGGATGCTAACAGCGCATGTCCAAGGGACCCTATGCTGACCAATCAGGTGTGTTCGGCTGTATTTTCTCCTTTTTCTTTTGTGATGACGGTCGAGTTTCAGTCGTTCCGGTGTTTGTGGTCATCTTTGAAGTCGTCGCGGCGCTCTTGTGCTTCTTCCTGCGCGTCTTCAAAATTGTCTTTCTGAATCGCACCGCCTACGGCACCAACTGCGGCACCGGCGGCAGCGCCTCCTACGATGTTTTCGCCGGCAATGCCGGCGACAGTGGCGCCGACAACTGCGCCCTTGATCGCTTTGTCGGTGACGTAGTCGGCATGAGCTGTGGCTGCCATCGTGATAAGAAGCGCTCCGGAAATCGGCGCGAAAAAGAGTTTCTTCGAGGTCTTCATAGGGTTCATCCTTGTTCTGGGTCAGCAACCACCGCGGCTGCTGTGTGCCATTGAACTAGGTGACCCGATGGCCTGCTTTCTTTTGGAGACCGGACAAGGTTTTGTGGATCTTGGACATCTTACGGCCCCGCGCGCGGCAGGTGCCGGTGAACTTAGCGGCCAGCTTTACGGAACCTGGCGGGCGTTTCACCTGTCCAACGCTTGAACGCCACTGAAAAGGCGGCCTGATCCGCAAATCCAAGCATGAAGGCAACGCGGGCAACACCCTCACCACTACGAAGCATCCGCTTGGACAGGTCGCATAGCACCCCTTCTAAGAGTGCTTTAAAGCTTGTTCCTTCGGCCGACAGGTGTCTGGTCATAGTGCGCCGCGTAAGTCCAAGCTCTCCGGCTATATCGTCGCCGTTTGGAATCGGTCCGGGAAGACGCTCCCCGAGCATGTCCACAATGCGGTCGGACAAGCTTCGGACTGCATCAGGCTGAGCCTTTAGTTGCTCTTCCCCGTGCCTACGTAAATGCCCCAACAAAGTGGAATCTGCCGTTGGTATCTGAAAACTCATGCCGTTTGTGGGCAGATCCAAGGCGTATCCCGACTTGAAGCCTACGACTTCACATCCCGCCAAATCGGCCAGCCGTCGGCAGTGCTCGACATCGTCTGTTTCCAACTCGATAGAGATCGGGGCAAGCCCGCCAGAGGTGATTTGTTGAACTCTCTTATAGAGGCCGAATATCAGCATTTCGCGATGACGAGGATATTGATGCGCCGGGATTACATTGCTCTCCAGAGTGATCTTTGGCTCGTCGGGCGCCCCCACCACGTCCAGACGCAGGTCAGGGTCTTGCATTGCGTAAAAACGCTGCGTCAGCGCCAGCGCGTCTTCGATCGTTTCGGCTGCCCGCACGATGTAAGCCAAAAGCGTTCCGGGACCTTGCGCCGAAAGCCCAACGCGCGCGGCAAAAGTTTTGTCTTCCAAAACCCGGCAGGCGGTTTCAACTGCGCCCGCCTCATGTAGCAGCTCGACAGTTGCGTCGGGGCTGTCGCCGATATCAGAGGGTGCCCCCGCCATTTCCAGGACTTCAGGAAACGGAATGCGCGCGCCTGGTTCTTGTGAATAACGCAGCCCGACGTTTTGCAGTCTGTAAGCGCTGATGCGTGGCACTTTCGCGTCCTCCCCTGAATGGCACGCAACTCCCTGCAGTCACAGCAATTGTCCAGAAGACAATAACAAATGTCCAGAACCCTCAGGATCGCAGGCGCGATGACGTTTAGGTCCGGGTCATCAGAAAGGAAACGACCATGATCTACTTCGCAAGGTACTACCGCGTTCTTAAGGCAATCCAAAACTCCGCCAAACAGGAGTGGTCCGGTGGGAACATCCACGGTCTGCACACTTCGGCGCTTGGCGAAAAAACACCGAACGGACGTCGCTGGGATCCCCCCTACGTCCCGCAGAAACAGCCCTCAGAATCTTCACAAAAATCGACCGAGAACTGACGTCCACCAGACACCTGAAGTCTTCACACGCAGCATGGCTGTAAACAAAAGGACCTGAAACATGAAACCACCCGCGTTCCTGATGGCGCCAATACTTGGCCTCATCTCAACTCCTGCCTTCGCCGCTGACGGTGATCCGAGATGGTGGGTAGCGCCCAATCAGACCGACACCTATGCCTGGGTTGGCCTGGTTGTTCTCTTCCTGGCGATCCTACTGGTCGTGCACCTCTACGCGCGCTTTGAACGCTATACCGAGCGCAAATCAATTGGCACTCCGCTGCGCACGACCATTCCGATGATGCTTACCGTAGCCTTGGCGTATGAACTGATGCCTGCGCTCAGCCACTTTAGCATTCTGCTGCCAGCCGCCCTGATCCTGACCGCGATCGCCCGCGACTTCATGTTGTGGTGGCGTCCTTCGAAAGAGGAGTTGGTAAAATGATTGAGCTGCTCGTCACATCTTTTCCGTTTGTCCTGCGCGTGATTTATTTGAAATGGCGCGGGCTACCAATCACCCTGTACAACGTTCACCGGGCGCTGTTCATGTGGTTCGTCTTGGCCCTGATCGTGTTCTTTGCTGTATTCTACTACTACCCCAAGTCCTACACTGGCCTTGTGCCCTTCAGAACCGTTCCGGTCGTCGCAGAGAACGGCGGAACAGTGACCGATATCTACGTTAAGGGCGGTGACCATGTAGAACCCGGCGATCCACTGTTTGCCGTCGAGAATACGTCTGAACAAGCCGCTGTAGACTTTGCGACGCGCAAAGTTGAGGAGATTGAAAGCGCAAAACTAGCAGCTGAGTTGCAAGTCCAGACTGCGCAAGCCGTGCTGGATGCCGCCATAACCGCTCGAGAGCAAGCCGAGCTGGTACTAATGGATCACGAGGCACTTCAAGCGAAAGGCTCTGCGGCCTTTCAAGTGAGCCAGCTGGAACGTGCTCAGGCAACCTTGAGCACCCGAGAAGCAGAGGTTGAAGCTGCAGAGACGCAGCTTGGCGTGGCACAAGTCCAGGCGAATGCCGTTTTACCTGCCCAGCTCGCATCGGCGCGGGCGTCTTTGAAGCAGGCTCAGGTGGAACTGTCAAAGACGCTGACGCTCAGCTCTGTCGACGGTGTGGTGGAACAAGTCACCCTGAATATCGGATCGCGCGCAGCACAAGCCGCAATGAGCCCCGCTATGCTAATCGTACCCGATCGGAAAGATGTTGAGCGAGGACGTATCGTTGCTGGTTTCTCGCAGGTTTCACGCACCGAATTATACGAAGGAATGGCGGCGGAAGTGGCATGCGAAAGCAACTTCAACATCTCGATGCGCAATACCGTTCTTCCGGCAAGGATCGTACGTATTCAAGAGTCAATTTCTTCTGGTCAGCTGGCACCCAGCGGTCGCTTGATCGAGCCTAGTGAAAAGGCGAAACGGGGTCAGATCGTCGTCCATCTTGACCTCGTGCACCCAGAGCACCGCGATCTTCTGGTGCCAGGTAGCGGCTGCATCGTCCAATCCTACACCACCAGTTTTGAAGGTGATATGGAAGGAACACTTGTCGCCCACGGGATACAGGCAATGGGTATCATCAAGGCGGTCGGTCTGCGGGTCAAAGCTTGGTTCGGTCTGACTTCGGGTATCGGTTTGATCGGCGGAGGACACGCCTGATTTCCAAGTCCAATCATTCTCAACAATCGCGGCTCCCAATATGTGTTGGGAGCCGTTTTTACAATTTGCGGGCAAATCGCAAAACATGAGCACTGCGTTGTCGTTTTCTACTGTGCGAGGAAAAGCCGGTAGGTCTACTCAGGCCAGTCCTTTGCAGAAGTATACGATCCCTAATATTAGCCTGGAATGCCAGGTTCGTCCCGCTGAGCAGACGATGAATGGTCCGTTGTGTTAACCTTGTAGGTCACTGCATCCACGGACCGCAAAGGCCGCTTTGAGCCCAAAGTAACAATCAGAACCCAAAGGTTATCCAAGTTGCGAGGAGCATCCGATAGTCTATAGATGCACACTGAGAGACTGGTTTCGATTGGAGCGAAAATGGCCTTAAAAGGTGTGAGAGCCAGGGTATCAATAAGGGTAGCAATTTCCTGCTTTCTTTTTCTGATAGCGTTACCCGTTGCTTCGAAAGAAAGCTTCGATCCACAGGGTTATTTTGTAAACCCAGATGAAGCCGATATGTCAGATTTGGCAAACCATTGGTGGCAGTGGTTTTACAGTATTCCGAAGATACAGAACCCGAAACTTGATCTCACCGGATTACACTGTGCTGCTATGCAATCAGGAGAAGTCTGGTTTCTTGCCGATGCCGAACCCGGTGAACTAATTGAACGGAAGTGTCAGGTACCTATTGGGAGAAGCCTTTTCTTTACAGTTATAAACAACATCGGTTGGACGCCTCCCGGGGTTGAACAGAGTTGTGACGAGGTCAAAGAGGGAGTGGATTTTGAGCCCGTTTCGAGTGACTTTATCGAAGTCAAACTGAACGGGACGCCGTTTCCGAATCCCGAATTGCATCTTATCGGATCGTCAGACTGCTTCGACCTTTTTGCCCGAATTCCCAGTGAGTACAATCCGCCGAGGTACTATCCATCTGCAACTGATGGCTATTGGTTTATGCTTAAACCTCTTCCGGTCGGCACCTACGACTTGTCAATTTCAGCGATTTCAAAATGGGACGGCGGCCAAAAAACTCTTCAGGACGTGCGTTATCTGATCGAGGTTATTCCAGAATAGGTTTTAACAGCGACAGGAAACCTGAAAGTCAGCTTTGTCCGCCATGCCGGAATTGCAAAGTCCCGTGACGAACGTCTGCTTTGCGTTGCCATCAGCCAACCCCGCGCACCGCAGAGAATGACCACTTCGAGCCCCAAAATACCAGATACTGCGCCTTGGTCGAATGACCGCTTGGGTCGTAGCAGCGCGAGGTGCTTGTTGGCGTGTTCTGCGACTGGTTTGGCAGGTGCGGCTATAAACTTCTGCGTTGTCATAGTCTATATTTTGTTCCGACACCGAGGACTACGCAGATGCCAACGCCCGACAGAATAAAGACGCCCGACACTTTCTGGAAAGCTCTAGAAAGCCTGTCGATCAGCCGCGCAGCTCTTTTGCGAGACGCAAAGCTACCGCCGAGCGTATTCTCACCTGAGGGGCGCATGACTACGAAGCAACTGTTTGCATTGTGGGATGCCCTCCAAGCCCTCGGCGGTGACGACATCGGCCTCGCATTGACGGAGTCGATGCACGAAGCAACCTTGCCGCCGTCCTTTCTTGTCGCGTTCCACGCCAAGAATGTTGGGGAGGCTTTGCACCGTGTCGCGCGGTTCAAAGCGCTGTGCGCTCCTGAAGAGTTTCGAGTGAGGGTCGAGGACGACGGGTGTGCTGTGACAACCGCTTGGACCTATGCCAAGCAGACGGAACCTGACGCACTCACAGATGCGACGTTCACGTTTCTGGTGAACATGGTCCGGGCGGGAACTGAACAAGCAATATCGCCTAAAGGCATCGAGCTACGTCGGAGCCGAAGCGAACGACTAGAGACCTGGTTCGATTGCCCCATTGCGTGGAACGCTCCGAACGCCCGAATTACCTTCAACCAAGCAGACTTGGAGATACCCTTCACCAGCTACAACAGCGAGCTTCTTGAGATGCTGGACGTGGCACTCGATGCTGATTTGAACAAGGCCGAGAACACCACATCACTGACCGATCAAGTCCGTTGGCACCTGCGGCGTGCTCTGGCCGCCGGTCGCCCGGAACTACGCAGCATCGCGCGTGACATGGCCATCAGTGAACGCTCCTTGCAGCGCCATCTAAGGGGCGAAGGGCACAGCTTTAAGTCGCTGTTATCAAACACGCGACATCAACTGGCGTGCGAGTACCTCTACGAGCCCGATTTCGACATCAGCGAGATCGCATACCTTCTCGGATACGAGGACCAGGGGTCATTCTATCGAGCCTTCCAAAAGTGGGAACACCAAACCCCGGCAGAATGGCGTTCCCGCCATCCAGACGGCCCGGACAAGGCGTCAATCCACACCTAGCGTCCGTTTCTCTCAAACGACCTTCACTATGAACTGCTTCCAACGGGCTCGGACGACCGGCCCCGAACAATCAAACACGCCAATTAAAGGAGAACAGAAGTGACTGCTCAACCAACCCCAGACCAACTTGCGACGCTCAAAGCGGTGGCCCGCGGCTATGTGTCCATTGACGGCGAGCGCGCACCTATATTGGAGACGCCCAAGGACTACGGGATGGAATATGAAGATGTCACTTTCACTGCCGATGACGGCATCAAACTGGCGGCTTGGTTTATCCCGGCTGAAGGCTCTAACAAGCTTATAATTTGCAATCATCCGGCCACCCTCAATCGCTATGGTTTTCCGGGCCATATGAAGCCCTGGAGCGATTTTCAGAATGTCGAAGTGAAGTTCGGCAAAGTGCACAAGGCATTGCGCGACGCGGGCTACAACGTCCTAACCTACGATCTTCGAAACCATGGTGAAAGCGACTCCGCCCCGGACAACGCCTGGGGTCAGGGCTTTGCAGATGAATACAAAGACGTCTTGGCGGCATTCGACTACGTCAAATCTCAGAACAAGCTAAAGGACATGAAAGTGGGTCTTTTCAACCCATGTGCCGGTGGTGGTGCTGCGATACGCGCCATGTCCGAGCGCCCTGAATACTTCGAGGACGTGAAAGCGTTCGTTTGCGCTCAGCCCGCGTCGATCAACATCATGTCCAAGGTAGCCCTAGATGGCATAGGTCTGGGGGAGTTCTACGACACGTTTGTGCGAGAAGTCGAAAACGTCAGGGGACTGAACCTGAATGAGATGACGCCTCATCTGTTCGCCAAGAACATCAAGATGCCGACCTACATTGTGCAGAACAAAAACGATGTCTGGACGGTCCCGGAAGACGTGCAGACCACCTTTGACCTGCTGCCGAACCCGGACAAGAAGCTGCATTGGATCGAAGACGGCGATACCCGCCGCTTTATCGGCTACAATTTCTTCGGTGAACATCCCGAAACGATGATTGAATTCTTCGACAAGCATATGAGTTAAAATTCACCTTGAGGAAGGTGCGGCCTGCCGTTCCTTCCTCGAAGATAGTCTCGCCAACTTCTAAGCGGTCATTCATGCGAAAGACCCGAATGTTTGCTTTGTCCGCATATCGGAAATTGCAAAGCCTGGCTAAGAAGGTCCGCTATGGGCTGCCATCAGACATTCCGCAAACCGCAGAGAACGACAACTTAAGCCCAGAGCGGACTAGGATGCGACTGCTGCAACTGTGCTTTGCACCCATTGGCAGGCCTTGCGGGACGATTGTCTTGGCGAAGTTGATCTCATGTCAAACACGGCTTCTTTGCTTTGTGCGACGATTTGTTCTTAGTGGCTTATTGGCCTCGTGTTAGTTTTTCATTGGGCGAACAATAGGCAGCTAGGAGCGTGGAATGCTAAAGACCCATCTTACCCGCCGCGGGATGCTTACCTTGCTCGTTGGCGCTTCGTCGTCTGCCATCGCTAGCGCAACCTCCGCTGACACGGCGTTCTCGTTGCAGGACCTTGGAGAGCAGCTTGAAGCTCTACCTGAGATTACCCTCTACACCGCTCGCCGCGTGATTACGATGGAGGGCAATGAGCAAAATATTGACGCGGTGGCTGTTGTTGGTGATCGCGTTTTGGCAGCCGGATCGCGCGACGAAATTGTCGACCGGATTGGCCGGCAACCCTTCCGCGTCGACGAGACCTTTGCCGACAAGGTCGTGATCGCCGGACTTATTGACCAGCACGTCCATCCTTTTCTTGCCGGTCTCACCCTGACGGCAGAGATCATTGCGATTGAGGACTGGAACCTTCCGACGGGTCTGACGCCGGCAGCGCGGTCGGAGGAAGAGTACCGAGAGCGTCTGGTGGCTGCTGAGGCTGCTTTGGAGGATGCCGAGACGCCGCTTCTCACTTGGGGTTACCATCACTTTTTTCACGGCGACGTAAGACGTCAGCAATTGGATGAAGTCAGCACAACGCGCCCTATTATCATCGTCCATCGGTCCGCCCATGAGTTTATCTTTAATACAGCAGCTATGGATCTGCTCGGAATTGACGAGGCCTTTGTTGATAACCTTCAGGGCCTTGCCGCAGAGCAATCAAGTTTCGAAGAAGGCCATTTCTTTGAAGCTGGCATGTTCGCAGTCTTGCCAACCGTCGCTCCGATCCTGGCGACACCAGAACGCTTGATCGATGGGTTGCGGCTGGCACGTGAGTATATGCATCGCGCAGGCGTAACGGTGGGGTGCGAGCCTGGGGGTGTCTTGTCGCAGCCGCTTCAAGACGCCACGAACTCAGTGTTCTCAGGCTCGGATGTACCGGTCCGTATGTACTTCATAGGCGACGGCAAATCGCTGCACGAGTTGTACTTTAACGAAGGCAGGATGATCAAAGAAACGGAGAACCTGCTGACGTGGGGAGAGGGCAAAACGAGCTTCCTTCCGCGGCAAGTTAAACTCTTTGCGGATGGGGCAATCTATAGCCTGCTTATGCAGGTGTCCGAGCCCTACATGGGCGGCGACTTTCACGGTGAGTGGATCATGGAACCCGATGTTTTCAACTCAGCGTTCGACGCCTATTGGGAAGCCGGTTACCAAATTCACGTCCATCAAACAGGCGATCTGGCTGTAGACATGGTTCTCGATGCAGTCGAGCGGAACATGCGCCGCATGCCGCGCGCGGATCATCGGACCACACTCGTGCATTTCGGCTATTCGCGCGAAGATCAGGCTGACCGGATCGCTGAGCTTGGCTGCAACGTCAGCGGCAATCCATACTACGTGACGGCGCTATCGGATCGCTATGGTGATATCGGCCTCGGATCCGAACGCGCCGACGACATCGTGCCGCTTGGCCCGATCAAGGCAAATGGCACCCCGATTTCATTCCATTCTGATGTCCCAATGGCACCAGGCGAACCCCTGTACCTTGTGTGGGCGGGCGTGAACAGAACAACTGTGTCAGGTCGCGTCGCGGGTCCTGATCATCGTCTTTCCGTTGAGGAGGCACTGCGGGCCGTCACCATCGATGCCGCGCAATCCATTCGGCTGGAGGGAGAGATCGGCTCCATCGCGCCAGGCAAATTGGCAAACTTCACGATCCTTGAGGAAGACCCGTTCGAAGTCGATCCTGACGCGATCAAAGACATCGGCATCTGGGGGACGGTCCTGGAAGGTGATATCTTCCCGATAACGGACGACTTCAGCCTCGACCGCGCGTCGCTTTTCCCACCAAAGGGCGCAATTCAGCACGTGCGCGCACCGCTCTACGCGCTGGCCGATGTCCCACGCGTTGCACAACGCGGCGTTCAATCAGGTTGTTCTTGCTGTGCCTCACCGGCCAGCGGCGCCTGCACGCCTTCTGTCGCAGGCCAAGTCTCGACCGCTAGTTGCTGCGGAACGAATGCTGTCGGTTGGGCCGTCGTGTCGGAATGGGCGACAAAGGTTTGATTACTCAAACCGGGCACTGGAATGCGTGTGTCCGTTGCGTCCCGCACACCGGACCTAGAAACGCCGCGGATGCAATGTCCGCTATGGCGAGGAATGCTGCATGCGCTATTGCAACCTTTTGCTAAATTCGCGTTGCTGTCTGCAGGGCCGTTTTAAACCCTGTAACACGACAATCCCGGAGCAGGTGGCGCCAAACAGCAGCCCTAAAAGTTTATCCTGTCAATCCAAGCCGAAACCGCTGCGCCCATCGCGTTAATGTGGTCAGCGTGGGTATAACCTGAAACCCGTTTGCGTGGCTTTAAGTCATGATCTCCATCTTCGAACCATTTAATTTGGATTGCAGATGATAGATTGTACGATCCGACTTCAGCCTTCTTGCCAAACTGGTCCCGCGTTCCCTGACAAATCAGGGTTGGCGTTCGTAGGTTTTGCAGATGCTCGGTACGCAGCTTCTCGGGTTTGCCAATCGGATGGAACGGATAGCCCACACATAGCAAACCAGCGACGCGTTCCGCTTCAAATAGCTCATCCGCAATCATACTGGCCACGCGCCCACCCATTGACTTTCCACCAATGATCAGCCGGCCATCAACTTTCAGCTCTTCGATTGCAGAGAGAAATTCAGAGTTTAGTTTGTCTGCGCGGGGAGGGGGTTTGCGCCTACCTTCGGTTCGACGCTGCGCCATGTAGGCGAATTCAAATCGAACGATCCTGAGGTTTTGCGCAGCCAGCCCTTCTGCAATCATCGTCATGCCAGGGGCATCCATCGGGGCACCTGCGCCATGGGCAAGCAGAATAGTTGCGCTTGCTGCTTTGGGGCCGAGTTCAACGAAGTCGGTGGGCATAGTCTCATCTGCTCTTAAGGTTTTGCGTCAGAATACTCATGCTGGCGGGGGACACACAACTTCGATCAGAGAAGGCCCGTCGCAGGAGAGACCGGCGGAGAGCGCCTTTGCAAAGCTGTCCATGTCATTTGCACGCGTCCCAGGAACACCGTGGCCTTTCGCCAGAGATACCCAGTCTAGTGTCGGGTTCTCCACGTCAAACATTGCCTGAGCATTCTGACCATAGCTCGCTACTCCGACGTTTGTAAGTTCATTGCGCAGAATTTGATAACCGCGGTTTGCAAATACGATCACCGTGACGTCGAGATTTTCCCGCGCCATGGTCCACAGTGATTGTAGCGTGTACATGGCCGAACCATCCCCAGTCAGTGCAATGACTTTTCGGTCCGGGCAGGCGGTGGCCGCGCCTGTTGCGCAAGGCAAACACAACCCAATCGCGCCGCCGGTGCCAGCGAGCAGATCATGCGGTCGGGCGGTGGCTGTAGGTGGAATGACGTGAAAACCGGACGTCACGGATTCATTGCAGATGATCGCGTTTTCCGGAATCAGCGCGGCCAACGCCAAACCAACTTTTTCAAGGGTCAACTGCCCGCTGGGAATGTCAGGCAGATCGAGCGGATGGGTTTCTGCCACCGTTTTGCTTGTAACCCCGACCGCGTCGGCGAGCGCTCGCAGCGTCCACGCGATATCATCTGTGGGCATACACAAGTCCGTAATGGGGCAATACGGAGGTTCGGGCACGCTCGGTTTCCCGGGATAGGCAAAAAAGGCGACTGGCCTATCTGTGCCAAGCAGAGTGATCGAAGACGTTGCTTCAAGCTGAGAGATCTTGGGCGATATCGGATAGACCAGTTGGTCTAGCTTTGCTGTTCCTGCGCCTTTGGAAATGCGCGGTATCAGAGTATCGGCCAACAACCGGCATCCCGTCGCGGTGGAAATTTTTCCAGCCAATTCACGCTGCGGTCCAAACAGGGCTGATCCGCCAATCATCAGCGCGGCGTTCGGCGTCACAAGACGGGCTGCCGCGGCTTCTATGTCGCCTATTGACGGTCGATGGAGGCTTTCTCTGGTGTCCAAACGTTTTGTCGCTGTGTTTGCTTCGTTCCAAGCTGTGTCGGCAGGCAGGACAAGGGTCGCGATCTGGCCGTTTCGCGCGCGGGCTTCTTGAACCGCTACCGCTCCATCCGTAGCTACGTCGGTGGCATTGGAGGATACTCGCGTCCAATGACTGACTGCTTGGCTGATACCGAGGATGTCTCCCTTCAAAGGGCTTTCGTAGCGCAGATGGTGCGTTGCATGATCGCCCACAATGTTAACGATCCCGGACCCTGCTTTTCGGGCATTGTGCAGATTGGCAAATGCGTTGCCAAAGCCTGGTGCAAGATGCAGCAGCGTACCCGCAACATCACGTTTCATGCGAAAATATCCGTCTGCCGCACCCGTCGTTCCTCCTTCGAACAGGCAAAGAATGCAATTCATCTCCGGGTGTTCATCCAAGGCAGCGACAAAGTGCATTTCAGAGGTGCCGGGATTTGCGAAGACTGTATCCACGCCATTGTTCAAAAGGGTTTTTACGAGTGATTGAGCGCCGTTCATTTTTTCCTTAACCTGATTTCAAGCGGTCATTTGATTGCAATGCTCGCACGAAAAGGCCTTCTTTCTAAACCTATTTTCCTCTCAATCTCGACCTTGTGGCACGCAATGGACCGTACGGTCGAAGTCGGGCTGCAAGAAACCATGGGCGGGTCTTGTCAGAAGAACTTGGGTTGAGGCGGGCAGGGGCTTTGTTAGCTTCTACTCATGAAAAGACGATCGCCGTTCACGTATTTCAAAACCAGCCCCAAAATCATCCGCAGAGCGGGTGCATACTAAGCCAACACGGCAGGAGATTCGCCGAAGCCACCTTACTGCCATGCATCGAGCGACAGACGTATCCTTCCAAGTCCTCGTGCTCCGCCCGTGCGAGTGATGATCAATGACCCCAATCTATAAATTCTTCTTTGTAGGGGTCATTATGCTCAAGGGGTTATCATGGCGGTTGATATAAACTTGCTCGAAGCTGCCCGTCTGGATGCCGCATTCAATCTGGCGACACAAGTTTTTACCGAAGCCAGCACTCTCCACCGCGCTTTGAAGATTGGGTTGAATGAGTATCGGGAACACCTTCGCCATCCCTTCGAAATGATGGTGAGCGAAGGCCTGTCTATCGCTGCGACAGACAATCACTCAGGTGAACTTGTTTGTTGTCTTATCGTGACGGACTTTTCCAACCAACTTGTCGAAAAAGCTAACCCATCTCAGAAGTTCGCACCTTTGTCTGCCCTTACCAAAGATCTATGCCGCCAATACCAGCGCAAGCGGCTGATCTCTGTCGCGGATGCCATTCTAGTTGATATGGCAGCAGTCTCGAAAGAGGCAGGCGGTGGAGGCATATACAAGTAGATGCGGACCGCAGCCCATGGTTTAGCCCGAAGTAGAGGGTTTAAGCTGGTAATTGGAGAACTGTCATCCGCCGCAACTCAGCACGTTGTACTGGAACGGCTTGGACACAGAAAAATGGCAGAAACCAATTTTGCAGAATTTCAATACGGTAATGAGCGCCCCTTTCACACAATCCAAAAACCGCCAAGTATCATTCTGTCTGAAGGAGACCTTTAAAGGTTCAGGATTAAGCGTACTGCGCTTAACCTTTGAAAGATAGAACGGCTAGACCTAAGCGCGAATATATAGGCTTAATCTTCTCATATTAGTTGTTTGGTGAGGCAATTGGGTTGAACTGCACCTGGCGTCTCCTTTGTCCGCAAAACAGAAATTCGTCGCGATTTAACGAACGACGGAATCGAGCCCAGAGCGGACATTCGTCTCGCTGTTGGAATCGCAGGAGCAACGAAGGACCATATTCCTAGCGACACGATCCGGCATCGAAAACGGCCATCATGGCGCTTCGCAGGCGAGCGACATCTTCGTCCACTGAAGCGGAATGATCGCATTTAAATGACGGCAATACCTCGACCCGGATCGTTCCGCTTTTGGGCAAGTGTTTGCCGCGCGGCATGAGTCTGTCGGATGCGTGAATTACGATGGGCCGTATTGTTCGGCCGGTAGTGCGCGCGACTATTACAGCTCCCGCCTTGAACTTGCCGAGGCTTTCTGAGTCAATGCGCGTGCCCTCTGGGAAAAGCACAACAGAACGGCGCGCGGGCATGGCGTGAACGGCAGAAGTGAGTGTTTCGATCGCCACAGGGCCACTTTTCCGGTCGATCTCCACCAGCCCTGCACCCTTGAACCTGTGGCGTAGAAGAACCGCGTCGCAAAGTTCCTTTTTAGCGGCGAAGGTGATCCACTTGGCGTCGGGCATCACGTCCATCAGAGCGAAACCATCCAGATGGCTGCGGTGGTTGATCACGATGATGCTGTTGGTGTCGGCGGCCAGCGCGGCCCTGTCGGCTTGTGTCATCTCTGTTCGGATGCTCAGCAGCCACAGAAGTCGCGAACAGGCACGTTTGACTAGCGGCCAGTACCAGCCGCGAAGACCTCGCCGTTTACCGCAAAGCAAGGGCGCAAAGGCGATGTACAGGAAATAGACGGGACCTAGCAGGAACAACGCGGCGCGTTTTATGACCCGCAGGTGAGCCGGTTCTGTGGCCGCAAGCGCGACCGTTTACTTTAGAGGCTTGAGTGACATAGGTTCCCGTTGGTTGTGCTGACTGCCGGGAGAGGTTCACGAGGTTTCTCCGTTTGGCATTTGCTGCCTGCCCCCTCGGCGCACGGCCCGACAAGCACCCTGCCTCTATGCGGCAATGGCGAGGGCACATCAACAGAAAGCCTGACGTTGGCGATTGGCATCATTAGCTGGTTTGAGCCCATACCGGACCGACACCGTAAATCGAACTACTCTTGTGGCGAGTACCAAATCGGAGAAGTGTAGGCGCGTTCCTGAGTTGTTAATTGGACACCGTCCGGTATGTCTATTCCGAACTTCACTGCATCATATGCTGTCCAGCGAGGGGTCGGAATTTCTATAACCCGGGCATAATAAAATGCGCTTTCCGAAGGATCGAAATCCGGGTCTTCCCACACGGTTCCCAGCTCAGAGGCTCCAATTGTGTTGGTCCAAGATGGGATCGAGAGGTCGACAGTGCTTCCTATTGATGGCAACTTCGCTTCCGCATCTGGTTCGCGAGAACCAGACCAAGCCACGTCGTAGACTTTTTCCCGTTGCTCTCCATCTGCATCTAGCCAGCCCTTTATGATCTGGATTCGATCCAGGTTTGCTCCCATCGGATCACGAAGCGCATATACCAGAAAGGAAGGTGCGCCTTCACCAGGGTCAAGATCACCACCCATCGGCACACCTTTGGTGTATCCCACAAGCGCCAAGTCGCGCCGTAAGGCATCTTCTTCGGTAAAAGAATATCCTCCGAACATACGGACGCGCATTCTGGGCCCTGTTGTTGCATAGGTTTCACGCCGATGCATCGCATCCCAAATGGCTTCTCGGGAATTCTCCTGCGCCCATACAGCTGTCAAACCGCCAGTAATGTATTGCGACGAAAGCAGCGCAATAGTCCCGTCAGCATAGTTCTTGCTGACATGTTGGCTGCGCTCTTCGCTGGGCTCGTAACCGGTGAACTTCCCAAAAAAATTGTCGTTATCTGGTGCTGTCAAACCTGTGTGTGTGTCACTAGCCCCACCCAGGCCAAACTTGAAAGGGTTTACTCCCAAAGCCTTTTCCAAAGATAGGCCTCGAAGTAACCCGGATCGAGCGTATTCACCGGGCAACATTTCTAGCTCTTTCGGAACCGAAGCATCCAGATTGCCGTAATCCCATGTTTCGAAGTCAGCAAATTCATCGTCAGGTGATAGGAACGGGTGGGCTTCACCATCTCCCTTAATCTGAGTTGGTTCGTATAGTCTTTCCCATTTGTTTCGCGCTTCTGCGTATGCGGGATCTAACGGCACCCCATCCGCGAAGTCATCGACTAACGGGAACATCCAGCCGTTAGACAAGTTACCATTATGTGGAATAGCAAGAACACGCCCGCCTGTCGTTTGCTTATAGTTCTCCAACCACTTCCAAAGATCACGCGGGTTAGGTGAGCCCACAGGTGGCGTTGTTGTATAAGGCAGTATCTGTCTTGTGAGCTCAGGGCCGTCGCGAAAGATCACATTTCGGTGCAAATTGTTCCCTGCAACAAGTGATGTCCATTCATAGGCGATAAAGGTGCTGAACACGCCTGGATCATTGTACTCTTCCGCGGCATCGATAATGTCGTCCCAAACACGGGCATACGCGGGGTTGCCCGGTTGATAGTTCAGCGCAGGGGAAACCTGTCCTTGAGCAAACGTCGCTGTAAGCTCGAGCGCAGCCGCTAGAGCGGCTTCTCCACCCTTATTGAATTCTTCATGGAAATATCTGCCTTGCTCATCTGCCAAGATGTTGGGAGCACCTCCGATGATGTCGGTGATAGCACCCATCGCATCCGAGTGATCTGTAATCATGAAGAAATCGAGAGGCATCGACAACTTTACAGGTTGCCCCGTGTTCGACACAACTTCTTCGCCACGCGCGAACCGATAGGCATCACGCGGCATAAGTCGCGTACCGCCTCCACCAGCATCCCCGGAAAGACCAGTATGAACGTGGGTGTCACCGAAATAGACTTGAGTTGGATAAGCGCGTTCGGCGTAAGGTGAATAGGGCCGACCGGAAGGACCGGAAAGGCCTGATGGATTTATTGCATCCTGAGCTAGGATTGGGCTCCCCAGAATGAGAGCTGCTGGTAAAACATAGCGAAACAATTTTTCCTCCTTAATTGAAGGCACCATAGCACAACTCTTCTCCGGAATTTTTCCGAGTTAGTTCGAAGGTTTGCTAAGTAGGCAGAGTGGTTATTCGCGATGTTATTGTCAGAAGAACTTTGGTTGAGCCGGTTAGGGGTGTTGCGTAGCTTTTGCCCATGACCAGACCTGCCTCTTTCAAATACTTCAAAACCAGTCCCGAGATCATCCGCCTTGCGGTGTTGCTGTACATCCGTTTCCCGCTCTCGCTTCGGAATGTCGAAGATCTGTTGCACGAGCGGGGCATCGACGTGAGCCACGAAACTGTCCGATATTGGTGGAACAGGTTTGTCCCTATGTTTGCATCAGAGATCCGAAGGAAACGGGTTCAGCAATTCCGAGCCTTTTCAAAATCGAAGTGGTACGTTGACGAGGTTTTCGTGAAGGTGAATGGCAAGCGGCATTATCTTTGGCGGGCCGTTGATCATGAAGGCGAGGTGCTGGAAGCAGTCGTCACCAAACGGCGAAACAAGCAGGCTGCACTGAAATTCCTCAGGAAATTGATGAAGCGCCATGGCTGTTTAGAAAAGATCGTGACGGATCGCTTCGCGTCCTACAAGGCTGCGCTCAGAGAACTGGGTGCACTCGAAAAACAACAGACGGGCAGGTGGCTCAACAATCGCGTCGAGAATTCGCACCTGCCGTTTCGACGACGCGAAAGCGCCATGCAGCGTTTCAGGCGCATGCGAAGTTTACAGAAATTCGCCGCCGTCCATTCCTCCGTCTACAACCACTTCAACCAGGAAAGATCTCTCACCAGCCGAGACACATTCAAGCTGACGCGCACCGCCGCTCTTACCGAGTGGCGTCAACTTTGCTCCAGATAGGTTCACGGTTTGCGCAGCAGACTGAGGCTGGTTCGAATTCGTCTGACAGCACCCATTGGGAAGACTGTGCCTCATTTTCTGTTCTTTTCCGGTGTCCTTACTGTAACATACACATCGGAGACATGTGCCTTGGCACCGCCTTGGTTTGAGATTCTGAACTGATTTGTTGCTTTTCTCTTAGACACTTCGAAGATAGCGCAACGAAACAGGAGGGTGGCGCTAAGAACGCCAACACTTCAATAGAACGTGCACGCAGCCTGTTGGAGGCTGCTCAGGGCCATGCTCTCGCGGTGCATCGGACCAGCTCAAACCATTGCGGTGAATGAAGATAATCCCGCTCAGCGCTCTCTTGTCATCGACCCGTGGCCTGCCATGCGACCGTGGGAATTTGGGGAAAGCTTGGCCATCTGCTCGTCGGACAGCCAGAAAAGGTTGCTCATGTCACCGCTCCGTTTTCCGAGCCGTGAAACATCTCGCGGCTTGAAAATCAATGCATCCTGACCCTAGCTTGCCGCAGAACCGTGGATTTGACACTGTTGTTTGTGGTTGAATCAATGCCCCGAATAGGCCGACCAGATGCCGAACATCCCCACAAGGATCAGGCTGACTGCCCATGCGGTATCGAGGTTGAACCAGCTGCGCGAGATAAATTTCAACCCCAGCCAGTGATACGCGATCACCGCACTCAATGACCCGGCCGCGGTCATGGCGAGTGTGTGGACAGTGGCAACAGTAAGCGCTGTCAGGATATCGTTGCTCATCAGGGTCTGGGCGGCGGCGTGACCGGATGCGGCGACGTTGCCCGGTTCAAGTAAACCGCAAATGCCCAGATAAATTGGTGCCAACATTAGCCCGGCACCATGCGCCATCGCTGCCAGAAACGACCAGAGAGCCAATCTTGCGGGATGTATGCGAGCCAGGATTTTGGGATGTTTGCGATTGATCAGCAGATATACGCCCATCGTGACTACGATCAGACCGGCTCCAAACCGGATTTCGGTTTCACGCTCGACCAGAAATATCATCAGCGAGAACGGCAGCAGAATACCGATCATCGCCAGGAAATGCCCAAGAGCCAGCATTCCCAGTGCTTTGGCCATTGCCCAGGGCCTGCGTTCCATCAATGCGGCGGAAACAGCAAGGGGCCAGCCCATGCCGGGGTTGATGCCGTGATAAAAGCCCGAAAAAATGACGGCCCACCAAAGGGCCGCCAGCGACACGTCCTCCATCAGTGCCTACACAGAGGGGTAGCAGAAACTGTCAGTCGAGCAGTCACCCCCCTCCAGACGAATCTGGTGGGCGCGCGTGCCTTCTGGGAAGTTGACGTAGAAATCCGGGTCCAGCTCAAAGCTTCCATCGTCGCCCACATTGGCCATCACCATCTGGCCGCCTTCCTGATGCGGATAGAACTGATTGTCCCACGTGGAATAGAGCGAGTTGGTCCAGAAGACGCGTTTGCCATCGCGGCTGATCTCGACCATCTGCGGGCCATAGACGAAATCCTTGCCGTTAGGGTGCTTGGTCTCGCGTGCGATACCGCCCAGCTCGACCTTGCCATTCAGAACCGGATTCAGCGGGTCCGACACGTCATATTGATGCATCTCGCCCAGACCCCAACAGGCCACGTAAAGGTATTTGTCGTCTAGGCTCAGGTCGATATCGGTGACCAGAGGCGGCACGGCACTGAACCCTTTCAGTAGTTCGGGCAGATTTTCTGGGTCTTCGGGGCGCGGGTCGATGGTAATGGTCTTTTTTGACTGCCATTTGCCATCATCATCGCGCCACCAAGTAAAGATCGCGCCCTGCAGATTGGTGGTGTCAACGACCACGCCGCAGAACCCGTAGGATTTTGTCGGATCATGGGCCGGACGAATTTCCAGTGCCATCTGATAGTTCTCGCCGAAATCTATCGTCTGGATGTTCTTGCGCGCGCGCAGGTCCCAGAAGTGGATCGAATGGCCGTATTTGTTGCTCAGCAGGTCTTCGGGCACGACGCCGTTTTCGAACTGTGGGGGCAAGCCCCATTCGGAGCTGACCATGTAGTCCTGGGGCAGATTCCACCAGAAGTCATAGTGTTTGTCCTGCTTGCCGCGATCCATCTCATAGCGCCCGATTATCTCGAAGCTTTCGCAATCCATGATGAAGATGCCCGGAGGTCCGTCAGTTCCGTCCGGTCCGGCGCCGCCAAGGGTCGAGACATAGATGCCTTCGGGACCGCAATGGATGGTATGCGGGCGAGAATATCCGGTCTTTGCAAAGACCTCCTCGGGTTCAATGATTTTGTGGATTTTTGCTTCTAGCGGTGATTTGACGTCAAAGATGTAGATCCGGCTGGAGCGGATACCCGGAACGATCAGGTAACGTCGTTCCAGAAAGGCGTGACCCGATAGGGGGGACAAGGATGAAGAGCAAGCGTTCCAGCCGAAATGGTGAAACTCATCACCTGTGGTTGGGGTCATGACGGTGTGGACAATCTGTCCGTAAGTATCTGATCCAGCACGCAGGTCGATCACGGCTAAACCATCATGTTGATCGGCACTTTTTCCGAGCATAATAGTGAAGGCAAAATTCTCGACCGGCGCTTCCATGGCCAGTTTTGGCGACGCGTGAAACGTCGGATCTGGTCGTAAGTTCATTTTAGTCCTCCCTTTGGTTTTTACCCCTCCTCCTTGGGGTGCGCCTGCAAGCGTTGCATTGGTGTCTCCTCTACACCTTCCCAACGTTGCAGAGTTGAATGGCGCCGCTGATTTTGGTCGCCAGGTCTTTCAATTGAGTGCCAATTTCTCGCCTATAGTCATTGCCAAAACGTCTGACCGGACCGACGGCTCCGACGCTAAACGAGACACCAATTTTTCCTACCGCAACGGGGGCCGCGACGCTGGAGATGCCGATATCGATTTCCTGATCGCAATCGGCAAAGCCCTGTTTTTGGATCAGGTCGAACTCAGCCACCAAATCCTCGCGCGTGGTTTTGGTATGATCTGTGAACTCCTTGAGCGTACCATTCAGGATCGTTTCCTGAAAGCCCGGCTCGGCGAAGGCAGCGATGGCCTTCGAGCATGAACACGCGTGCAAAGGGCGCTCGCCGAGGCCGGGGTGAACAAAAGCGCGCCCCGGATCTTCAGGTGTCTCGACATGTATGATCTCGATCTTGCTGTCGCGAAACCGCGCAAGAAACGTTGTTTCGTTGAATGTGGTCGCGGCGGACCGAAGAAGCGGGGCCGAAACACGGCGGACATCAATGTCTGAATTGCCGTGCAAGGCTATCCGGATCAGGCGGTCTCCGATTACGTATTTTCCGTCATTGTTTGGATCCTCGATTAGGCCTTGTTCCAGAAGGGTTTGGAACAGCCTGTAGCAGGTCGGTTTAGGTATGCCACTGGCAGTCTGCACTTCACCTGCCGAAACGGGGCGTCCGACGACAGCAATGATTTCAAGCAGGTGTATCAGGCGCTGCAGGTGCATCTGGAAGAAATCCTTCCACGATTTGAGACTGGCTCTCATTCAACGAGAATCATTCGCCAAAAATCAAGATATTTTTGTTGGCGCTGTATTTATGCCCGCTTCAACACCGTTTCGTCGTTAGGACCGCCGTCTTGGACTATCTGAGGAGATCAATAGCATGCAGCGCATGTTGAGACACGAGGCGGGGGTCTGTGGATAGGTGGGTAAAGACATTGGAAAATATGATGAAAAATTTGTCAAATGCGATTCCTGCGACCCTGCGGTTGCACGGCCAATATTGAACCATAGTTTGGATTTGCTCCGGCTAACGGGTAAGTTGCTTCATTGAAAAATTCAATCAAGGTTTCAGATTTTTCCGCATGCTGAAAAGGAAATTAACAGATTATATTGGCGAAAATTGAGATGCTGGAGTTTGGGAGGCCCTGCTTGTCTAGGAATGCAAAAAAATCAATGTATGGTACGGGCCGGCTATCTCTGACTTAGCTTCAGCCATAAATGCGTAGAGCAACTCGGGCTTAAGCTGCAAACCGCATCGGAGAGGTTAATAATAGCGGACCTGATAGTCTTCAATCGCGTGTTGCGTTCATAGCGTGGCAACCGGGCGCCACTCGCTATCTAAAGTGCTAATTGGGCCATGAAACAGCCAGGTAACCCACCTGAAGGAAGTAACCGAAGGTTCTGAAGGCCTCACCCCTTTTTCAAACGACCTGAAACAACGGCAGCTGGCACGAAAGCGTTCTGGCTTCCCATCACCTTTGCTGTGTGAAGGCACATGCAATCGTTTAGACTGGAGGAGAAATACATGTCTAAAGAACCCCCAATGATGGATCTGCCCATCAAGGTTTCGGAGGGCGGATTCTATGACGGCTTTAGCAAAGACGTTACGATCGCTTCGAAGATCCTTGTTGGCGCACTGATTTTCTGGGCAATCGCATTTCCCGAAAACGCGTCGTCCGTGCTAGGTGCGATGAACAGCTTCCTGCTGGCCAATTTCGCGTCCTGGTACACCTGGGTAGTCGCCTTCTTCATCATCGTCTGCGTGGTTCTGGCGCTGATCCCGTCGACTGGTCGGTTGAAGTTAGGTCTGCCGGACGACAAGCCCGAGTTCTCGAGCTTTTCGTGGTTCTCGATGATGTTCGGAGCCGGGATCGGCATCGGGATGCTGACATTTGCAACCGCCGAGCCGATGTATCACTTCGCCAAGAACCCCGAGACCATTCAGGGTATCGTCGAAGGCTCGACAGCTGAGAACGTGCGCTATGCCTACAAGTGGTCGTTCTTGCATTGGGGTTTCTCGGCCTGGGCTTGTTATGCGTTGGTCGGTCTGTCGCTGGGTTACTTCTCGTACCGTCGAAATCTGCCTCTGACGATCCGTTCGGGCCTGACGCCTCTGTTCGGCAACCGCCTGTCAGGTGGTCTGGGGCACGCCGTCGATATCGTGGCTGTTGTCGCCACTGTTCTTGGTGTTGCACAGACTCTTGGGTTTGGTGTTGAGCAATTCGTCGCCGGGATTCATCGAATCGGCGTAGGTGACTGGTTGCTGAACGAAGATGGCAAAGCCACCACGGCAGCAATCGTTGTTGCGCTGATGGTCATCATGGGTGCATCGACTCTATCGGCCCTGTCCGGTGTCGGAAAAGGCATCAAATGGCTGTCGAACATCAATATGGGCCTCAGCTTCTTCCTACTGGCGTTTTTCTTGATCTTCGGCTCTGCTATGTTCGGCATTCAGGCACTGTTTATCGGTCTTTACGATTACATCGTTGCTCTGCCGGGTATGCTGTTCAACGTCTGGCGTGCAAATGGCACCGAAACCGGTGATGCGCTGGCAAGCTGGCAAGGTGGTTGGTCGGTGTTCTACTGGGCGTGGTGGATTGCATTTGCCCCGTTTGTCGGCGTGTTTCTGGCACGAGTTTCGCGCGGTCGGACTGTGCGTGAATACGTTCTGGGCGCTATCATCGTTCCGTCGATGATGTGCTTTATCTGGTTCACGCTGGTTGGCGGCACTGCCATCGATTTGACACTCGACGGAACGGCAGGAGACGCCATCACGGGTGCAGGTCAGCAGGCACAGTTGTTTGCGATGCTGGACGTTATCCTTTCGAGCGGTTTCGCTTGGATCATGGCGGTGATCGTCGTCGTTCTGTTGCTGACCTACCTGGTCACGACAGCGGATAGTGCAGTTCTGATCGTGAACACCATCAACTCGGGTGGTGACGAGGGCCCAAAAGGTCGTCCTCACATCCTATTCTGGGGCGCGGCCCTAGCGCTGGTTGTTGGTGCGTTGCTTATTATCGGCGGGTTGGGTGCGATCCAAACTGCCATGGTTATCGGTGCACTGCCGTTCAGCCTTGTGATGGCTTTGATGGGCGTTGCCCTAATCAAAGGTATCGTGCGCGACGGTCAGCGTGAGAAACGTGGCGTCAGCAATGTTCACTCTGTCGAAGCCGCAGAATAAACTAAGAAAACAACGGCGGGCATGGAAAATGCCCGCCGTTATTGTATCCGGGTAGCCAACCGAAAGCCTATTTGGGTACGGCCCTTCTAATTTCAGAAATGAGATTCCCATGCTGACGCATGATCACTTGCAAAACTTAAAGAATTTGCGGGACGAGTGCTATGATGACGGGGGCTGGGTTGTGCGGTTGAATCGTCCCCACAAGAGAAACGCTTTAGACCTTGCCACGATTGATGAGTTGGTCGACCTTTTCACCAGCGCTCCACGTCTTGGAGCCGCAGCCATTGTCTTGACCGGTGAAGGAAACCACTTCTGGCGGGCCTCGATCTGGGGAAACACCACAAAGAAGACCGCAGTCCTGCGGATTTCATGCATGTCTGCCTGCATTGGCACGAGGCGTTAAACAAAATGGAATACGGAGGCGTTCCGATAATCGCCGCTCTGACCGGAGCGGTTGTTGGTGGCGGGCTAGAGTTGGCAAGCGCAGCGCATATCCGGGTGGCGGATGCCTCGACTTATTTCGCATTGCCCGAAGGCCAGCGGGGCTGTTCAACGGTGGCGGTGCAACCATTCGTGTGGCGGATCTGATCGGCAAGGCGCGCATGATCGACATGATGCTGGCCGGGCGTGTTCACCAAGGGCAGGAAGCGATTGATATCGGTCTTGCCCAATACAGGGTTGAAGGCTCAAGTTTCGACAAGGCGATGGAGTTGGCTTGTCGTGCCACCGAAAACCTGCTGCTGACCAACTTCGCCATTTGCTCGGCGATCAGCCACATGCAGAATATGTCGCCCTTGGATGCTGCCTACGCGGAATCCGTGGTCGCCGGTGTGGTAAAAACTCAACCTGATGCACGCGCCCGACTTGAAGCCTTTGGCGGTAAGACCACGGAGCGCATTCGACCAAGTTCCGAATGAAGCTGGGCGTCAGTTTGGGTCGGTCGGTTCGGGAGCAATTTGGAGTAAGGTTACGCAGGGGCAATATATTGGAAATTTATTCTTTGTGCTGAGCGATCGATTGAAGTTGAGAGGGCGCGCGCTTGAAATGATCCCGGCAGTTTGCCACGAGCTTAATAGAAAAGAAGAAAATCTGATCTGCGATGACGGTTTGCCTTCAGGATACGGATATCATTGACGGGTTTCATATTAATTTTGTTTATATCAGGCGACTCGATTAGTCATTGGATTTCTATGTGCTGGATTT